>DASZMZ010000394.1:0-10856 GCA_035551455.1 Candidatus Sulfopaludibacter sp. | reverse complement strand
GAATTCCTCGCGAGTTTCGCCGAGGACGAACTGAGAATCGATGTCTAGGCCCGATGTCAGTTGAGAGTTAGTAGTCATAAGTTCTTCAACTGATTGAATGCTACCCCGATGTCAAGTTCGACTCCGAAATAGCATGTCGGTAAGCGACTGATTCGGAGAGAAATAAACATTTTCGAAAATTGAAATGGAGCTGTGACTGATTCATGCATCTGCAAAATCGGGTAGATCCATTCGGCGGGCTTTTCCGTTCCCCGGCGCGGGGAGCCATGATGGGAAATCGGGGAAGGCTGCACAACGAGAAGCAAGAGATTGTGCGCCAATTTCAGGTACAACGGTGGATCACCTGCCTCCTGGAATTCAAGGGAAGAAGCCGGACGGTGATGACGCCGGGCTTTTACACGGAGCTATTTTTCCTGGATGAGGCGGTGGCCTTTGCTGCCGGGCACCGGCCGTGCGCCGAATGCCGCCGCGACCGGTTCAATGCCTATCGGACCGCGTGGGGCGGCACGCCATCCGCGCCTGCCATGGATGAGGAACTCCACCGCGCACGAGTCGGCCGCGACGGTGGAAAGGTGACCTACCGGGCGAAGTTGGAATCGCTCCCGGACGGCTGCTTCGTCGAGATCGAAGGTGTGGCCCACCTGGTGTGGGAGGACGGCCTCTTCCCGTGGACCCCGTCAGGCTATGCGGCCAAACGTTCCCGCCCAGATGAGACGGTGACGGTACTGACTCCGCTGCCGACCGTCCAATGTTTCAAGCGGGGATACAGGCCGGAGGTGAATGGCCTATTCTAGCTAAGACGGACTTTCTATGAATGATCATTTGACCAGGCGCGGCTTCCTGGGTGCGGCAGCGGGCGCGGCATTATTCGCCGAACCGGCAGCCGACCCGAAGAAGCCCAATCCGGAACTGGAACGGCTGGGGGGCATCGCGATCAGCGAGGCCAAGAAGGCCGGGGCCACCTACGCCGACATTCGTATCAACCGGTACAGGCAGCAATTCTCGGGCTACCGCCTGGCACCGCAACGCGGCAGCAACAAGACCGACGAGGTGCCGTTCGTCACCGACCAGGCCAGCTTCGGGTTCGGCGTGCGCGTGATCGCCGCCGGCCAATGGGGCTTTGCCGCGTCGCCGCTAGTGACGGCCGAAGAGATTGCCCGCATCACGCGAGAAGCCGTGGTTGTGGCCAAAGCCAATGCCGCGCTGCAGGCGAGTCCCGTGCAGTTGGCGCCCGTGAAAAAGTATGTGGACCGCTGGACCTCGGTATTCCAGAAGGACCCGTTCGGCGTCTCGGTAGACGAAAAGCTCGAACTCATTCACGGCGCCGCCGTGACGCTGAAGAAGGACCCCAAGATCATGGTGGCCTTCGGCTTTCTGGCCTTCCGCGCCGAGGACAAATATTTCGCTTCGAGTGAAGGCTCTTCGATTCAGCAGTACGTGGTGCAGGTGTTCCCTTCGCTGCAGGCGACGGCGGTGGATATCCAAAAGAACATCTCGCGCACGCGCAGTTTCCAGGTGCCGCCGGCGACGGCGGGCTGGGAATCGATTGCCAAAGCCAACCTGGGCGAGAATGCGCCGCGCATCCGCGAGGAGGCTCTGGAACACCTGGCCGCGCCGCCGGTGACGCCGGGCAAGAAAGACCTGGTCCTGCTGCCGAGCCACCTGTGGTTGACGATTCACGAATCGATCGGCCACTCGACCGAACTGGACCGCGCGCTGGGCTACGAAGCCAACTTCGCGGGCACCAGCTTCATGACGACGGAAAAAATGGGCAACTACCAGGTGGGCAGTCCGCTGATGAACATCTTCGGCGACCGGACCAATGAAGGCGGACTGGCCAGCGTCAAGTACGACGACGATGGCGTGCTGACCACAAAATTCCCGATCATCGAAAAAGGCATCTTCAAGCATTACCAGACGATTCGCGACCAGGCGCACCTGGTGAACGAGAAGGAATCGCGCGGCTGCTGCTATGCCGATTCGTGGAGCAGCGTGCCGTTCCAGCGCATGCCCAACGTGTGGCTGGAAGCGGGTCCGCGAGAGGTTACTCCGGACTCGCTGATCTCTGGGGTGGACGACGGCATCCTGATCGATGGGGACGGCAGCTTTTCGATTGACCAGCAGCGGTACAACTTCCAGTTTGGCGGGGACGCCTTCTGGCAGATTAAAGGCGGCAAGAAGGCCGGCATGGTGTCGCGCGTGGCGTACCAAGCCAAGACCAGCGATTTCTGGCGGAGCTGCGACGGGATCGCCGGACCGGCCTACTGGCAGCAGTTCGGCAGTTTCTTCGACGGCAAGGGTGAGCCGGAACAGATCAATGCGGTGAGCCACGGCTGCTCGCCCTCGCGCTTCCGGCAGGTGAACGTCCTGTTGACGGACTAAAGGAGACCGCCATGCTCACTCAAAAAGACGCAAAGAATCTGATCGAAAAAGTGATTGGCTACTCCAAGCTCCCGCAGTGCCAGGTGGACGTGTCGTGGACGGAGGACGCCTTCATCCGTTTCGCCAACAACGGCATCACCACGTCGGGATACCGGATCACGCAGCAGATCGGCATCAGCAGCGTGACTGAGGACAAGCGGCAGGGTAACGCCGTGGTGACCGAATGGAACGATGACGCGCTGCAGCGCGGCGTGCAGCAGGCGGAGGATCTGGCGAGGATATCCAAGCCGAGTCCCGAGGACATGCCGGCGCTGGGGCCGCAGAAATACCTGACGCTGAGCAATTACGACAATTACACGGCGGCGGCGCGGGGCGATGCCATGATTCCGCACGTGAAGGCCGTGATTGAGAGCGCCAAAGCGGGCGAGTTGACGGCGGCGGGCTTCATACAGCGCTCTTCGAACGCCGTGGCGGTGGGGAATAAAGCGGCCCTGTTCGGCTACCACACGTACACCGATTGCAGCCTGACCAATACCATGCGGACGGCCGGGGGCGCCAGTTCCGGCTGGGCGTCGCAGACTTCGGTTTCGCTGAAGGATGTGAATGGCGAAGCGGTGGGGCGAATCTCGGCGGAGAAGGCCAAACGCGGCGCCGGCACGAAGAAGAAACTCGAGCCGGGAAAGTATACGATCATCCTGGAAGCGGCGGGGGTGAGCGACCTGATGGGGATTCTGGCGGGCAACTTCGGGGCGCGCGGCGCCGAACAGGGCCAGAGTTTTTTGAGCAAACAGGGCGGAGGGACACACCTGGGCGAAAAGATGTTTCCCGACTACATTACGCTGCGCAGCGATCCGCTGGACACGAAGCTGGCGACGACGCCGTGGGGTCCTTCACTGCTGCCCAATCAGCGGATTGCATGGATCGACAAAGGCGTAGTGAAGAATCTCTACTACGACCGATTCTGGGCGTCCAAGGCCGGCAAGGAGCCGACGCCCGCACCGGGCAACGTGGTGCTGGACGGGCAGGGGCACACGATTGAAGAGCTGATCGCGTCGGTGGATCGCGGACTGCTGGTGACACGCCTCTGGTACATTCGGACGCTGCAGCCGCAGACGCTGCAAATGACGGGACTGACGCGCGACGGCGTGTTCCTGGTGGAGAAGGGCAAGATCACCGATCCGGTGAACAATTTCCGCTGGAACGAGAGCCCGGTGCGTGTTCTACAAAATACGAAGATGTTGGGAAGGCCGGCGCGCGCCCAGGGGTCGGAGACGGGATCTTCGATCGTGCCGGCTATCGTGGCCGACGATTTCAATTTCGCCAGCATCAGCGACGCAGTTTAAGAAGGTCGGGCCTGGGTAAGACGGATGCCCCACCTGATTTCTGCGAACTCCCGCAGCATCCCGAACGTATAGTTCTGTTGGGAGGTGTTCGTGAGTCTCTGGCAGGATATTCGTTTCGGTGCGCGCACGCTGCGCAATTCTCCGGCGTTTCTGGCCACTGCGGTGCTTACGCTCGCGCTGGGCATCGGGGCCACGACAGCGATTTTTAGCGTGGTGGACGCTCTGCTGTGGAAGCCGGTCTCTCTGCCGCACATGGAAACGCTGGTGATGGTGTTACAGCGGATTCCGGATGCGCCCAACGAGTGGAACAACATCACGCCGGCCGACCTGGACGACATCCGCCGGGACAACACCTCGCTTGCAGCCATCGGCCACTTTCAGTACGGGTCGGCCAACCTGGTGGGGGCGGGCGGAGAGCCGGAGCGCGCCGCGCAGGTGCTGGTGAGCGCCAACTTCTTCGACGTAATGGGCGTCCAGCCGGCGATGGGTCGCGGCTTCCAAACCGGCGAGGATCAGCCGGTCCGGGAGCGCGAGGTGATTCTGAGCGATCATCTGTGGCGGCGGCGCTTCGGCGGCGATGCGGCAATCCTGGGACAGACGGTCCGGCTGGACGACCAGAGTTTCGTGGTTACCGGCGTGATGCCGGCCAGTTTCGACTTCCCCCTGTCCACTGACCTGTGGAGTCCGCTGGCGCAGACGCCGGCGCAACGGACATCGCGGCGCGGCGAGGGCCTGACGGCCGTGGCGCGACTGAAGCCGGGCCGCACCGTGGGCCAGAGCGAAGCCGACCTGACGGCCATTGCGGCGCGACTGGCACAATCGTACCCCGACACCAACAAACTGCGGCGCTTTATGATCTGGCCGGCGCACCGCTTCCTGGTGGATTACGAAACCGAGCAGTTTTCCATCATGCTGCTGGTCTCCGTGCTCTTCGTGCTGCTGATTGCCTGTGCGAATGTGGCCAACCTGCAGTTCGCGCGGGCCACCGGCCGCCTGCGCGAAGTGGCTGTGCGCACGGCGATGGGCGCCAGCCGGTGGCGGGTGATTGGCCAACTGGTGACGGAAAGCGTGCTGCTGGCGCTGGGCGGCGCGGCGCTGGGACTGGTGATCGGCAAGTGGGGACTGGCGGTGATCAAGAACGGCATGCCGCCGGAGATCCAGCGCTACATTGTGGGCTGGAAAGACATTCAGCTGGATAGCCGCGCGCTGGCATTCACTCTTGTGGCCGCGGTGGCGGCTGGGATTCTGGCGGGGCTGGCGCCGGCGTGGCAATGTTCGCGGCCCAACCTGACCGATGCGCTGAAGGAAGGCGGACGCGGGAGTTCCGTGGGCCGCGGACGGCACCGTCTGCGCAATGCGCTGGTGACTGGCGAAATCGCCCTCGCGGTGGTGCTGCTGGTAGGCGCGGGTCTGATGGTGCGAGGCTTCAAGAGCATGGTGGATACCGGGGCGCGGCTGGATCCGGAGCATCTGCTCACGCTGCGGCTGTCGCTCACCGAAAACAAGTATCCCGAGCCCTTCCGCAGAGCGGCCTTTTACCGGGACGTGCTATCGCGGATCGGCGGACTGCCGGGAGTGCGCAGCGCAGCGGTGGTGACGGCCATGCCGTACGCGGATCACTCCAGCGGACGAATTTTCGCAATCGAAGGCCAGACGGTGGACCCGGCCATGCCTCCACAGGCGATGTACCAGGTCTCGAGCACCAGCTATTTCGACACGCTGCGCGTGCCGCTGGTGGACGGGCGGTACCTCAAAGAGACCGATGGAGCCGAGGCTCCCAAAGTGGTGGTGATCAGCCAGAGTGCGGCGCGGCGGTACTGGAAACAGCAATCGCCCCTGGGCGGCCGCATCAAGGTGGGCGCGGCCGATTCGACGAATCCCTGGATGACGGTGGTGGGAGTGGTTGCGGATATGCCGCACAATCCCTACGACCGGGAACCGCGGCGCGCGCTCTATGTTTCCGACCAGCAGTTCCCCGCGCTGGGGCTGGACGTGGGAGTGCGCACGGCGGGAGACCCGCTGCTGCTGGCGCCGGCGATCACGGCCGCCATCCGGGCGGTGGATCCGGAAGAGCCGATTACGGAGGTGCAGACGATGGCGAAGGCTGTACACAACCGGGCCATCGGACTGAACTATATGGCGGTGCTGATGGGGGTGTTCGGCGTGCTCGCGCTGATACTCTCGGCGATTGGAGTTTACGGTGTGATGGCCTATATGGTGTCGGAGCAGACCCACGAGATCGGGATCCGCATGGCTTTAGGGGCGCCGCGTCCGAGCGTGCTGAGCATGGTGTTCCGCAAAGGAATGTGGACCACGGGAATCGGCCTGTTGGTGGGATTGCCGATGGCGTACGCGATGGCGCGCGCGATGTCTTCGCTGCTGTTCGGAGTGAGCGCGAACGATCCGGCGACCTTTGGGGGGATCACTCTGGCGCTGTTAGGGACGGCGGCTCTGGCCATCTATATCCCCGCCCAGCGGGCTATGCGTATCGACCCGATCGTGGCGCTGCGGTACGAGTAGGCGCGGGGGGCGGATGGGGATTTGTTGTTGGTGAGATACCAAGTACTGCTGGGGCAAGCCGGAACGCTGGCGCAAGGCTTTGGGCGAAATCCGCCAGAAGCCTTTTCGCAAGATCGTTCCATACTCGGCTTACCGGAAACCGGTACCGCGTCCCAGATTCGCACGTTTTGTCTCGGCCGCTCCCGTATGATCGCGGAAAATAAATGACTTAACTATGCGGTCATATGCGGGCAAAATCGTTCCGATCCGTATTTACGAGCGTCGTCGCAAAGAAGACCTGGGGGCTCGTTTGTCCTTTCCTGCCGATGTCCTTCCGCCGATTGACAAAACACGCATTATGTCCTAGACTCGAAGAGATTCTGGTGATGCGCTGAATTGCGTTCACGCGGAAGGGATTGAGCGGGGGTGGGGTTCCAATTCGCGCTCGCTAGCGAATTGCACGGATCTCACAACAGCGTAAGCCTCTGCAAGGTCATGGCGAGCACTTAAAGTTTTCTGGCTGTATTGAAAAACAATCAGCCCCGAATGGAGGCCGTCCCAAAAAGACGGCCTCTTTTCGTTATACTACGGTTTGCCATCTCTGGACTTAAGCGACGCGCATAGCCTTCTCCTCGCCGTCGTCAGTCAACTCTATTCAGCTCGACACAGCCCAATTCCCGGTGCCTTAGTCAAAGCATCACTAGTCTCTGCGGCATCGGCAAATGGATTCACCTTCAACGAGCGTGATCTTGGATGCAAGAACTTTCTTGACTTTGTTCGGGGTACACCTGGCGTTGCAGTCCAAATCCGCATCGGCAGCGATATGCTGCTTGCCCCAGACAGCGCTGAAGAAATGCTCTCCGCATTTGCGCGGCCATTGCCACGCCTGCGTCGCGACTTCTGGCGAGCATTCATAGAATTCGAGGTTCCGGAAACCATAAGGTTGTACGACGTATCTGAAGACAAGATTTACTACGAGAGTCTTCCGACGTCCCGCAAGGGCATCTTGATCGATCCGGTTTCGCGCGAATTGCAACTCAAGTGGCGCGCGAGTTTCGCGGAGGAACAACCCGACAACGTTAAAGGCGACTTGCTCGCTTCCCTCAACGGAAACGGAACCGCCATCTTCAATGAGTTCGCTCGCCAGCTTCGTAAGAATCCCTCGGTCCTTTACGCATGGAATCGATACCTTCAAAAACAGATTACCGACCACGTTGCGAAATGGGCCGAAGAGAATCATGTGTCCGAAGAACGCTGGCGCGGCGCGTCCTTGAATGGACTTGCGGAAGCATCGCCCGACACCGGAAGGCCTCAGAGCATCAGCCAACGAGCCGAACTTTACAATTTCTTCGATAGCCTTCCTTTGGAGGATCTGCTCCAATTGCGAGTCCCTTTAGAATGGGTGCTCAAGGTCACGCGAGAGAGGAAATGAACGTCCATCTCTTCGGCCTGCCCCTAAACGTCCATCGTCGGCTGAAAGAAGAATCGGGGGAATGGCAGTCTGCCGTTCCTGAGGGTCACAGATTCCGGGCCACGCCAATCGCTTCTACTACTTTTTCCCAGGCCGAAGTCCGAGAATTACTCCGCGGTGTTGGCGAGGGATACACGCACATCTTAATTCCTGCCAGCCGTGCCTGGGGCGACATTCGTCAGCGCATCCAATTCGACTGCCGAGTCCACATCGTCCGCCTTCGGGAACCCTTCCGCGATCTGACTTGGACCTTGCTGCAGGAACAGCTCCATAAACTCGTTGAACTCGACGAACAATGGCTCGGGCGGATTTCTCCCAAGGCGACAAACCATGCGCTTCTGCTTCCGCCCGTAGTCTTTACGACAGCACGCCAAACAGCCGATTACTGGAAGCATTGCGACGTTTATGCGGCGGATCGCTTTGATTCAGCCGAACAACTTCTCAAAGAGGTCGAACGACATCACAGGCGAGATGACCCTCAAGGCGGCCGCTCCTGGATTGATGACCGGTCTCGTCGCTTTAGGATAGATCCGGCGAGGCACGCCAGGTCGCAAGCCGACCGAGCAGGGGTAAAGTCCTTCAGATTCTGCTACGAAGTGCCGCCGGGATTCCATTACGATGTTACGCACGAATCTGGTAAATCATTCACTGTCCCAGTCGGTGGTCGTCCAGAGAGCGTCACCCATTGTAATGTTACTCCTTGGGGCTATGTACGGCGGGGTTGAATCGTCGTGGACTACATCGATTACGGCGCCCCTCGAATCGTGGCACATGAATCCAGTTTAGATGCTCCGGGTTGTCGACTGTAATCCTATTGGAATAGCCCTGTCAGCAGCTTATAGCCAGAGCCCGCGGGTGTTTAAACTGGCGGAGAGAGAGGGATTCGAACCCTCGATAGAGTTTCCCCTATACACGCTTTCCAAGCGTGCGCCTTCAACCACTCGGCCATCTCTCCGGTTCGAGGAATGCCGCAGGCTTGCGAGATTCTCAAGCTGCGTGGAACTACCCTCACCAGAATAACATGAGCCGCGAAGTAGAATAGGAAAAGTGACCCGCTTCCAGATCTCCCGCCGGAGCCTTCTTCTGTCTTCGGCCGCCGCGCTCTCGTGTAGTCCGCCGAAGGCTACCGGATTTCGCGGGTACTGCTTCGTCGGCAATCAAACCGGACGCACGGTGGCCGTTGTCGACCTGACGAAGTTTCGTGTCCGCAAACAGATCGCGCTCGATGCGCCGCCGTCCACGCTGCTGGCCCACCCCAAGACGCCCAAAGTCTTCGTGCTGTCCACCGAGGCGGGCACCGTTTACGAGATCGACGCCATCCAAATGGCCGTCAGCCGCCGCGTCAAAGCCGGCAATCAGGCGGTCGCCATGCAGATGTCGCCGCGCAAAGACGCGCTCTGGGTTCTCTATCGCGACCCGGCCTCGCTGGTCGAAGTGCCGCTCGACACGATGCGGCCGGGTCGCCGGATCCGTCTTGATTCGCCGCCCGATTCCTTCCACCTCTCGAGCGAAGAATCCACCGGCCTCCGCGCTGCGATTGCCAGCGTGAAGGACAATTCCATCAGCCTCGCGTCGCTCGCCACGGGCCAGGTCGAACGCACCATCGCCGCCGGCGCCGAGCCTTCCTTCGTCCTGTTCCGCAAGGATGGCCGACAGGTGCTGGCAGGCAGCCGGCCCGATCGCAGCCTCAATATTTTCGAAGTCGCCAGTGGGAAGACGGTGGTCCGCCTGCCCCTGCCGGTCGAGCCGCGCAACTTCTGCGTGAGCGGCGATGGCGGCGAACTTTTCATCAGCGGCCCCGGGATGGACGCGGTGGTGATCGTGTTCCCCTACAGCACCGAAGTCTGGCAGACCGTGTTGGCCGGACGCGCGCCCGGAGTGATGGCGGTGGTGGACGCGTCCAACTATCTGCTGGTGGCGAATCCCGAAACCAATAGCGTTACGGTGCTGAACGATGGGCAGAAGCTGGTCGCCGTGGTGGAAGTGGGTCAGCAGCCCACGCAATTGATTTTGACGCCGGATGGCCAGTATGTGCTGGTGTTGAACGAGGGATCGGGGGACATGGCCGTGGTTCGCACCTATTCGCTGCAAGCGCCGCAGTTGGCGGCCCGGGCACGCTTCAAATCGGCGCCGGTGTTCACCATGATCGCGGTGGGGGAAAAACCAGTGAGCGCGGCCGTGGTGGCTTGGGGATCCTGAGGACGGTCAGTTTTCGCTTTCGTCGGCCAGAACTTCGGCGCCCAGCACCTGATAGTGGATTTCTTCCAGGATGTGAGATGCCGACTGAAGAAACGAGCCGAGCTTCCGGGCGGTCATGCGGCTCATGCGGTACTCACCGACGGTGAGATGGCGCAGCGCCTGCATACGCACGGGACGGAGGCTATGATCGGTGCAGGGCAGCAGAAAGTAAGCCTCGTCGCTGCTCAATGCGCCGCCGTTGTCGTGTACGTCCGTATAGAGCTGGGCCGTGAGGCCGACCTGGCAAAAGTTGACGCGCCTGCCTTCTGTTTCCGGGAATAACGCCCAGAATTCACGTTCGGTCTGAAGATATTCGGAGAGGGTAAAATCCGTAGGCAAGGGAAAACGCGACGCAGGATCCAAAAGAGCCCGTACCGGGGAGAGTGGCATGATTGAGTGTACACTCTTTCACATCGGGGCGAGCGGCCGCCCGCCCCGACCTTCCCCGAACCAGCCTACTTGCGCTGGCTGCCGGTGAGTTGGTTCGCACCGCTCTGCTGGCTGGAACCGGTCTGCGAACTCGAACCGGTCTGTTGGTTCGCGCCCGATTGTTGATGGCTTCCGCCGGTCTGGCGTTCCTGCACGCGCACCTGATTATGAACGTCCTTCACGCCGGAAACATTTTCGGCGATCTCCTCGGCTATGCGCTTTGCATGCCGTTCGTCTACCGACCCGGTGAGGGTCACTTCGGCGTTGGTCACCTTCACTTCGATCTCGGTGGCATCCAGATCGCCGTGGTGGGTGAGCCGTTCGCAAACATCTTCGCGGATACGGTCATCGGAGCGTTGGTAGCCTTTGGGACCTTTGCCCGAAAAACGGCCGCGCTGCTGCTGCTGGTTGAAGCCGGAGCCGTAAGTCGATTCGGAGTTACCGCCGTAGTTACCACCGTAGTTACCACCGTAGTTACCCATGCCTTCACCGCT
>DASZMZ010000393.1:0-11972 GCA_035551455.1 Candidatus Sulfopaludibacter sp. | reverse complement strand
CGGGATGCCAAACGGTGGCTGTACGGAAAGTATCTGCAAGTCCGCATCAACAACCCGGTGGTTCACAAAGTGCCGTGGATCGGGAATTATTTCGATATCGGTCCCATCCCGATGAGCGGATCGGCGACCACGGTGAAGCAGACGTCGTTCACGCTGGGGCCATCCATGCGGATGAATGCGGACGCTGGCGATTGGAACCATTCGCTGCTGAATTTGCAGATTGGGCAGTCTGGACAGATTCTCTCGAGCCACTACCGGGACGAGTGGAACGACTATTATCTGGGGCGCAGCTACGCGATGCAGTTTGGCACGGTAGAAAGTAAAAGCACGCTTCGGTTCCAGCCGACGGCAGTTCGATAACTCGGTTGAAACAGTTCTTTGCCGCTGCTGTATTTTCTAGTACAATTGTGCGTTCGGAAGGAACCACGCGGGCCGTTACGGTTCAGGTATAACCACATGCAAATGATCTCCACCCTTCGCAGGGTTTTATTGGCAGTTCTGTTTTCCGCGGGACTGGTTTGCACGCTGACGGCACAGAGCGGGACTCAGTCCGCGCGTCCGCCGGCCGAGGCCAAAGGGCGGATCGATCTGAACAGCGCGAACCCCGACGCTTTGAAAGCGCTGCCCGGAATCGGCGAAGCAAACGCCCGCAAAATCGTGGAAGGGCGTCCGTATCGGACCCCGGATCAGTTGGTCTCTAAGGGCATTCTGAGCAAATCGGCGTACGAAGGCATCAAGGATCTGGTGATCGCCAAGAACCCGTGGCGGCCTTAAAGAATTCCGGACATTTGGAGAACATCGAGTGGCGAAACTTCGACTTCTAATTGCGTTCAGCACGCTGATCCTGACGGCCGGCGCAACCCCGACCACGTGGGTGTTTTCTGGAGTTGTGTTGACCGGCGGTGGTACGGTTAACGGGTCGTTTGTATTCGACCCCGATGCGGGTGTCAAATGCAGCACAGGTGCATCGCCCTGCGGCACGTATAGTAACGTCAACATCACCACCACGTCCGGCAGCCGAGCCGGCGCCACATATATCGCGGTGTGCGGAAAAGACGTGCCGGTTGCAATGGTGTAACGCCGGATTCCAACGGGGTTCTCTTTCTGACGTCGAGCGCGGCGAATCAAACCGGCTTGCCCGCGATGGCGGCTTTTTTTACGGCGGCCGGCTCGTTGCCTCCCGCCGGACTTACCAATGCCGGCGGGACGATCAATATCCTCAGCGTCCTCAGCGGCGGCGGTTTGCAGGAAGCCAACGGTAAGAACCTGCTTGCGCGACCCGACGGCCTCCCGTAAAATGATTCGGGTTAACATATGCGCACTCGCCTGTTTTCGCTCATCCTTTTTACTGTCGCTGCTCTCTCAGCGGCAAAGCCACTCACTAACCAGCTTCAACACAAGGGAACAGCCGTCATCCGCGCGAACACCGCAACGACGGCCGTGGGCAATGAAATTCGAAACTCCCCGGCGGTGGATGCGCACTTTGCGCGCGTGAGCGGTAGCAATAAGGACGCGCGCCTGTCGAGCGACCATGTGCCGACTCCGGCAGCAAGCGCGATCACGTCGCATGGCGGGAATTTCGCGGGCTTCAATGGAATGACGCAGGCCGATCAGCGACTGGCCGGCGGCGGCAACCAATTCAGTCTTGAGCCTCCGGACCAGGGTCTGGCCGTGGGCAACGGCTACGTAGTGGAGGCGGTGAATCTGGCGGCCGCGGTGTACGACACTTCGGGCGCTCTGGTAGCTGGTCCGGTCGATCTGAACAGCTTCTACGGACTGCCGCCTGCCATCATTCGGGCCCCGGTCCCGCAATACGGCCCATTCCTGAGCGATCCGCGCATTTACTACGACGCTGCGACGGGGCGCTGGTTCATGACCGTTCTGGAGATCGATACCAATCCGGCCACCGGTGATCTGCTGGGCCATTCGTCGGTGCTGATCGCGGTGAGCCAGACCAACTCTCCGACAAATTTCTGGAATGTTTACAGCCTCGACACCACCAACAACACGGGCGGTCCGGCGCACGCCGAGTGTCCGTGCTTCGGCGATCAGCCGTTGATCGGCGCGGACCAGTACGGCTTCTACATCACCACCAACGAATTCTCGATTGCGGGCTCGGCCTTCAATGGCGCGCAGGTTTACGCCGTATCGAAGGCCCAACTGGAAGCCGGCACGGCTTCTTCCGTGTCGTACTTCCCGAGCCTTCCACTGGCCGAAGGGCAGGCCTACTCCGTACAGCCGGCGACCACACCGGGCGGCGGGTCATTCGCCTCGGCGAACGGGGGCACGGAATATTTCATGAGCGCGCTGGATTTCTTCAACACCTTGGACAATCGCGTGGCCGTGTGGGCGATGACGAATACCAGCTCGCTGGACACGGCGACGCCGAATCCGTCGCTCACCGTGACGGTGATTGCGAGTCAGGTGTACGGTCTGCCTCCGGCGGCCCAGCAGTTGAATGGTCCGCTTCTTCTGGCTGACCTGCTCAAGACCAAGAACAATGGGCTCGGCATCACGACCAATGAGCATCTGGAACTGGTGGACACAGACGACGACCGGATGCAGCAGACGGTATACGCCGCCGGGTCGCTGTGGACCTCGCTGGGCACGGTGGTGAAGACGCCAAATGGGCCGACCCGCGCTGGTGTGGCATGGTTCATCGTGACGCCGAGTTGGAGCGGCGGCAACCTGCAGGCCACCATGACGCGGCAGGGATATGTGGCGGCGAATCAGGAGAGCGTGGCGTATCCTTCGATTGGCGTGAATGCGGCAGGGAAGGGCGTGATGGTGTTCACGCTGACGGGTCCTGATTTCTACCCGACGGCGGCGTATGCCACGTTGGATATGATCGCGGGCAGCGGTCCCATTCAACTGGCGGCGCTGGGCGCTTTCCCCGATGACGGCTTCACGGGCTATGGTGCATTCGGCGGGCGCGTGGCGCGGTGGGGCGACTACTCGGCGGCGGTGGCGGATTCGGACGGGTCCATCTGGATGGCGACGGAATATATTCCGTACGCTCCGCGGACGCTCCTGGCGAATTGGGGCACGTTTATCGGCAAGATCGTGCCGTAAGGAAGAAGGAGGCAGGAGACAGGAGCCAGAAGACAGGAGTCAGAATGGCTTCCGTGGCCTGCCCCACCCATTAGTCGCTGGAGCCTAGGATGCCGCCTAGGGTGTCTAGGGCGGTGTGCTCGTCGTGCTGGCGGCCGGCGGGGGCAATCTCTTTGCGGAGACGCTCCAGGGTCATGCTTTGCACGATGACGTGGCCGGGGCCGGTGAGAGTGGCGAGGAACAGGCCTTCGCCGCCAAAGAGCGCGGTCTTGATGCCGCCGACGAATTGAAAGTCGTAGTCGACACTTTCGCCGAAGGCAACCACGCAGCCGGCATCCACCTGCAGCACCTGACCGGCCTGCAGGTCGAAATCGATGAAGTCGCCGCCGGCGTGGATGAAGGCGGTCCCAGGGCCGGTGAATTTTTCCAGGATGAAGCCCTCGCCGCCGAAGAAGCCGGCGCCCAGTTTCTTCACCAGCGCGACGCTGTATTGGACGGACGCCTGGGCGAACAGGAAGGCGTCGCGCTGTACCAGCACGGACTGGCCGGGGAGCAGATCGAAGGCCTGAATCTTGCCGGGATAGTGGCCGGCAAATCCCACCTCGCCCGGTGAATCGGTGCGGAAATAGGTGACGAAGAGCGATTCTCCGGTGATGGCCCGCCGGAAAGCGCCCATTAGCTTTTCGCCCATGGAAGTGCCCGTCATGCGCGTGTCCCACTGGACGTTGGCAGTCTTGTAGACCATGCGGCCGGCATCGGCGTACACTTCCTCGCCGGGCTTCAATTTCAGTCGGACAACCTGCAGGTTGTCGCCCTGAATCACGTAGTCCAAGGGGGCCGCGGCAGGTGTGGCGGCGCCCATGGGCTGTCCACAGCTATTACAGAATCTGGCTCCCTCAGCGACCTGCGATCCACAATTTGTACAAAAGGCCATGGACCGGATTTTACCGTAACGGCGTGTGAGAATTGAGGGTGGCGTTGTTTATGCGCGGTCACCCATCTCTGGCGCTTCTCAGTATCGCTTGCCTGTGCATGCCCGTTTGGGGCCGCCGCGATGCGGGAATGTGCGGCAGCAGCCGGGAGACGCTGAACGAATCGCTCTTCCGCCACCGGCAATTTACGCGGATGCGAGGCCCGCAGCCGCGCCTGCTACCGGCCTCGGCGCTCAATCGCGATGCCGGAGACATCGCCGTGATTCAGGACGCCGGCGGCATTGTGGAGCGGCAAAATCAGTTCAATCTGGATGGCGACACGCTCACCTTCACTGCCGCGAATCCGGCTGCGACGCAATACCGGTACGCGGTCGCGCAGCAGGGTTATGACGCGGCGGCAGCGACCTCGGGCGCGCCTCTGGTGGCACTGGATGATGACGATGCGCGCCTGGTTCCGCTGCCTTTCGCCTTTCCCTTTTTCGGCGCGAGCTATCGCGAAGTCTACGTCAATTCGGACGGCAACCTGACGTTCACCGCGAGCGACACGGCGTCGAGCCTGCGGTCCCTGGGCCGCATGACGGCCGGTCCGCCACGCATCGCTCCGCTGTTCGACGATCTGAATCCTTCGCAGACGGCGGGCGGCGTGCGGGTGTTGTCGGAGGCGGCGCGCGTAGTGGTGAGCTGGGTGAAGGTGCCGGAGTATGCCGATATCGGCAAGGGAGTGCTGCAGACGTTTCAGGCGCGCCTGTACCCCGATGGCCGCATCGAGTTCGCTTATGCGGGTGTGGCTCCGAGCGCAGCTGTGGTGGGGATCGCTCCGGGCAATCTCAAGGGCGGTACGGCGCTGGTGGACTATCTGACCGATGCCAGTGCGAGCTACTCCTCGCCCATCGCGGAGATCTTCGGTGACTCGCTCACAATGGATGTGGTGACCGTGGCGCAGCAGTTTTACCAGACCCACGAAGATGCCTACGACTACCTGGCGATCTACAACAACATGGGAATCGCGGCGCTGGGCGAAGGCACCATCGCGTACGAGGAGACCCTGCGCAATAGCGGCAGCGGCTTCGGCGCGGGGCCGCAGGATGTGGGGCAGCAGTTCGGTTCCGCGAGCCGGCTGCAGGCGGTGCTCAATCTGGGTCCGCTGAGCCAATACCCCACGGACCCGAATGGCTTGGTGGGTCCACGGTCGCCGCAGCAGGATACGCCGCTCACGATTCTGACCCACGAGGCGGGCCACCGCTTTCTGGCGTACGCCAGTATTCACGGCGCGGCCGACCCGACCGCACTGCCGATGCTGGGTTTTCAACTGGCACACTGGAGCTTTCTGTTCGATTCCGAGGCGAGTGTGATGGAAGGGGAACGGATCGCCGACCACGGGGCGGGCACGTCGCCGGAATTTCTTACGACTGATATTACGCAGGGCTACGCTCCGCTGGATCAGTACCTGATGGGCTTTCGCGACGCTTCTGAAGTGCCGGATGCGTTTGTGGTGACCAACCCCACGCCCAACTACGCGGCTGCCCAGCATCAGTACAGCGGGATCGCGTTTAACGGGACGCGGCAAAATATCGGAGTGGCCGACGTGATCGCGGCTGAGGGCAGGCGGACCCCCGATGCCACCGTGGCGCAGCATCGTTTCCGCTTCGCCTTCATCCTGGTAGTGGCGCAGGGCACGCAGCCATCGGCCGCGGACGTGGCGCAGGTGGACGCATACCGGCAGCAGTTCGAGGCTTTTTACGTCAAAGCAGCGTCGGGCCGAGCGAGTGTGGATACGGGTCTGCGTCGGAGCTTGAAACTCTCAGTGTTTCCGGCAGCGGGGATCGTGGCGGGACGGACCGCGCAGGGCAGTCTGACGGTCGAAACTGCGCCGTCGAGCGACTTGGCGGTCCGAATCAGCGCGCCCAATGGGAACGCGCAATTCCCGGTTACGGTGACCATTCCGGCCGGATCTCTGAGCGCGAACTTCTCGTTTAACGGCATCAGGCCGGGCGTGGAAGAAGTGCAGGCCACGGCGGTCGACCCAGCGTACGAGACGGCCTTCGCGCGCGTACAGGTGGCCGGGGCGTCGCAATTGAAGCTCGTGCAGGTGCCGGGTTCCACGGCGGTCCGGCTCACGGATGCGAACGATTTGCCGTATGCCGGAGCGGGAATCGCGGCCACACCTTCGATTGGCGGAGCGGTGGTGCCGGCGGAAGCTCTCACCGACAGTCAAGGGGTGGCGGCGTTCCAGTGGAACCCCGGCAGCGCGGCGGTCAACCACTTGACGCTGAGCGTGGAGGGACAGCCGGGCGCCAGCCTCACACTGGATGCGGGGCGGTCGGTGCCGGTGATTGCGTCGGTAGTAAATGCCGCGTCGCTGGCTCCGGGAATGGCGCCGGGGTCACTGCAACTGATCAACGGGAGCAATCTCACGACGGCCCGGATCACGATGGCCGGGATGACGATGTCGCCGTTCTACGGCAGCGATACGCAGATCATGTTCACAGTGCCGGTTACCATTCCTTTGGGGAAGGCAGTTCTCACGATTCAAACGTCGAACGGAAGTTCGGCGTCGGCCGCCGTGGAGATTACGGCCGCGGCGCCGGGCATCTTCAGCGGCGGCGTGGTGCGTGTGGGCAGCTATTTGGAAATCTACTGCACGGGGCTGGGGGTCACAGGCGCGGCTCCGGTGGTGTTTATCGGGTCGACGCCGGTCGAACCTGTGTACAGCGGACCGGCGCCGGGACTGACGGGCGTCTCGCAGGTGAACGTGCAGTTGCCGCCGGACCTCGCAGCGGGAGTGCAGCCGGTTGTTTTATCCATCGCTTCGGCGCATAGTAATTCTGTAAACATCGTGGTGCCCTAATGCTCTCCTGGCTCTTTTCCGATCCTCTACCCGCCGGCACGCCGGCTCCTGATTTCGAACTGCTGGACGACTCTGGAAAGACGGTCAAACTTTCCAAATTGCGCGGCAAGAATGTCGTGCTGGTCTTTTATCCGGGGGACGATACGCCGGGCTGCACTAAGCAGCTTTGCGAATTTCGCGATCAGTGGAAGAGCGTGAAGGCGCGCGGCGTCCAGGTGTTCGGCGTGAATCCCCAGAATAGCCGTGCACATCAGAAGTTCAAGCAGAAGTTCAATTTTCCGTTCCCGCTGCTGGTGGATCCGCATCAGACCGTGGCAGCGTTGTATCACGCCAACGGGATCATCGTGAAGCGGACGGTATACCTGATTGGGCCTGACGGAAAGATCAGTTTCGGTAAGCGCGGCAAGCCGGAACCGTCGGAAGTGCTGGCGGCGGCGAAGTAGGCGGTCCCGGTGAGATCCGCTCGACTCGTGTTGACATTCTTCACGAGTCGTCGTACTCTTTGTGAAGAATGTCGACACGAGACGAAAACGCTCAAATTGGCCTCCTCCAGGGAACGCTCGACCTGCTGATTCTGCGGACGCTGCTCTTCGGTCCCGAGCACGGCCTCGGCATCGCCCGCGCCATCCAACGCCAATCCGACGACGTTCTCCTGGTGGACCACGGCTCGCTCTACCCGGCCCTCCAACGTCTCGAAGGACGTGGCTGGCTCCAAGCCCGCTGGGGTGTCTCCGACAACAATCGCAAGGCCCGGTTCTACGAACTGACCGCCGCCGGCAAACGTCAGTTGACCGTCGAGACCGGCCAATGGCGTAAACTCGCTGCTGCCATCGGTCGCATACTGGGCCCGGAAGGCGCGGAGGGCTAAGATGTTCTGGCGCCGCCGCCCCTCCGACTTTTCGGCCGAGATCGAAAGCCACCTCGCCATGGAGACGGACCGCCTGCAGGCGCTCGGCATGAGCCCCGCCGCGGCACGCGCCCGAGCCCTTCGCGAATTCGGCAACGCCACCTCATCGGCCGAGCGGTTTTTCGAAACTTCACCCGCGGCGGTCGTGGAAGGTCTGGCCCGCGACTTCCGCTACGCAGCTCGCGTGCTGCGCAAGAATCCTGCCTTCACGCTGGTGGCGGTGCTCTCGCTGGCTCTCGGCATCGGGGCCAATACGGCCATCTTCCAGTTGGTGGATGCCGTGAGGCTGCGTATGCTGCCCGTGAAAGATCCGCAGGAATTGGCGCAGGTCCGACTCACCAGTATGGAGAAAGTTCGCGGCTCGCGTTTTGCGAGTAATACGCTGACCTATCCGGTTTGGGACCAGATTCGTGGGCGGCAGCAGGGTTTCGCCGACCTTTTCGCCTGGGGTGCTACCGGTCTGGACCTCTCGACTGCCGGAGAGCCGCGGCAGGCCAATGGCCTGGCAGTGAGCGGCGGCTTCTTCCGCGCGTTGGGTTTGCAGCCGGCTATGGGTCGCCTGCTGATGGAGGGCGACGACCGTCCGGGCTGCGGCTTTCCGGGCGCCGTCATCAGCTACGCCTTTTGGCAGCGCGAGTTTGGCGGACGGCCCGACGCGATCGGATCAAACCTTAGTCTGAATCGCAACCCCGTCCAGATTTTGGGCGTGGCGCCGCGCGATTTCTTCGGCCTGGAAGTGGGCCAGTCGTTCGACGTGGCCTTGCCAATTTGTTCCATGGCCTCCTTTCCGGGGCGCGATCTGACGCGCAGCGGCACCATCTGGTGGCTCACTGTGATGGGTCGCATGAAGCCGGGCTGGAATCTGGAACGGGCAGGCGCTGTTTTGCGGTCGATGTCCCCGGCGGTGTTCGCGGCATCGTTGCCGGCCAATTATCCTCCCGTCAGCGTGAAGGATTATCTGGAACTGCGCCTGATGGCGGAGCCGGCCGGAACCGGCGTTTCCGACCTCCGCGAAGAATATTCCCAACCGCTGTGGCTGCTACTGGCGATCGCCGGGATGGTGCTGCTGATTGCGTGCGCCAACCTGGCGAATTTGATGCTGGCGAGGGCTAGTGCGCGCGGCCGTGAAATCGCGGTGCGGCTGGCCATTGGCGCGTCGCGCGGAAGGCTGATCCGGCAATTGATGGCGGAGAGTTTCCTGATTTCGCTGCTGGGGGCGGTACTGGGTCTGGCGGCGGCGCAAGGTCTGAGCCGCCTCCTGGTCTCGCTGCTCAGCACGCAGGGCAACCCGGTGTTCGTGAATCTGGACCGCGACTGGCGCGTGCTGGCGTTCACCGCGGCGCTGGCGCTGGTCACCGGGCTGCTGTTCGGATTAGCGCCGGCTCTGCGCACGACACGCAGCGATTTGGGAGATGTGCTGAAATCGGGCGGGCGGGGTTCCACGGCGGGACGCGAGCGTTTCGGTATGCGGCGCGTGCTGGTAGTGGCGCAGATCGGCCTTTCGCTGGTGCTGGTGGTGGGCGCGCTATTGTTTTCGGGTACGCTGCGGAACCTGGTGACGGCCGAGACCGGATTCCGGCAGAGCGGCATCCTGATTGCGCGTGCCGGCTTTGCCGCGATGAACCTTCCGCCGGCGCGGGTGCCGGTGTTCCAACAGGAACTGCTGGACCGGCTGCGGGCCATTCCCGGAGTGGAGGCTGCCGGCGATACCGATGCAGTGCCTCTTTCCGGCACATCCACCACAAACCGCATCTGGATGGATGGGGCAGCTCCCGACCAGATGCACAACTGCCTGCGGTCCCATATCGGGCCCGGCTATTTCGAGACTCTGGGCACGCCCCTGCTTAGCGGGCGCGCGATTGAAGCGCGCGACACGGCCGCAGCGCCCAAGGTGGTGGTGGTCAATGAAGCTTTTGCGCGAGTGGCGTTGGGCGGGCGGAATCCGGTGGGCCAGCGGCTCTGGGTGGAGGCGACGCCGTTCGAGCCTTCGTCGTCGTACGAAATTGTCGGCATGGTCCGGAACACCAAGTACGAGGAACTCCGCGAGAATTTCCAGCCCATCGTTTTTCAGGCGAAGGCTCAAGATCCGGTTGCAGGGTCGGGCGACTCTTTCCTGGTGCGCTCGCAACTGCCGATGGAATCGCTGACGGCGGCGGTGCGCGGCGTTTTCAACGAGGCATCGCCGCTGATTCGCTATCGCTTCCAGGTGTTTCAGACGAGCATCCTAGACACCCTGGTGCAGGAGCGGTTGATGGCTTCTCTCTCGGCGGCGTTCGGATTGCTGGCCGGGCTGCTGGCGGCAATCGGATTGTACGGTGTGATGTCGTATCTGGTGGCGCGGCGGCGTAATGAAATTGGAATTCGGATGGCGCTGGGAGCCACTCGGCGGGAGATCGTCGTCATGGTGCTGCGCGAGAGCGGGCTGTTGCTGGCGCTGGGACTGGTGGTGGGAACGCTGCTCTCGGTCCTCTCAACGAAGGCGGTGGCCACGCTGCTGTTCGGTCTGGAACCAACCAATGCCAGGACTCTGCTGACTGCGGCGGCACTGTTGGGCCTGGTCGCTCTGGCGGCCAGCTATCTGCCGGCGCGGCGGGCGGCGAATCTGGATCCGACGGTAGCGCTGAGAGAGGAATAAAAAGCTGTCAGCTTTCAGCAATCAGCTTTCAGCAATCAGCTTTCAGCTTTCAGCAATCAGCTTTCAGCTAGTGGGTAACGCCGGCGGTCACTTCGCAGCGGAGCCGCAAAGGAATTCGGGGCACGCCAGAAAACACCCACAATTGCTACAACTGATGACTTGCTGACAACCGATCGCTGATCGCTCTTATTCTTTCGGACCGATGCCCAGGGTCTTCATTTTGCGATAGAGATTGCTGCGCTCGAGGCCGAGCAATTCCGCGGTGCGGGTGACGTTGCCGTTGGTTTCTTCGAGCTTCTTCAGGATGTACTCGCGTTCGGCGGCTTCGCGGACTTCCTGCAGGCTGCCGAAGCGATCCAGCGGACGGTCGGGTTGCCGCCGCGCCGCGTGCAGCGGAATGTGGCGAGCATCCACGCGCACCTGTGGATTGAGAATCACGATGCGCTCGATCAGGTTCTTTAACTCGCGCACGTTACCGGGCCAGTGGTATTCGCTCAACACCGAGTAGGCCTCGGGCGTGAGTTCCTTCGGTTTGCGTCCATAGGCCGTGGTGAATTCGCGCAGGAAATGGTCGGCGAGCTGCGGTATATCCTCTCGCCGGTCGCGCAGCGGCGGCACGAAAAACGGAATCACATTGAGCCGGTAGAACAGGTCTTCGCGGAAGTTGCCGCGCTCGATTTCCTCTTCGAGGTTCTTGTTGGTGGCGGCCACTACGCGCACGTCCACCTGCACGAACTCCGAGGCCCCGACCGGTTCGAAGCGTTGCTCATCCAACGACCGCAGCACCTTGGCCTGCGTGCGCAGACTCATATCGCCGACCTCGTCCAGGAATAAGGTGCCGCTGTCGGCCTTCTGGAACTTCCCCGTCTTGCCATCCTGCGCGCCCGGAAAACCGCCCTTCACGTGGCCGAACAGTTCGCTCTCGATCAGCTCTTCGGGAATGGCGGCGCAGTTCACCTCCACGAACGCCTCGGCGGCGCGCGGACTCTGCGCGTGCATCGCGTGGGCCACCAGTTCCTTGCCCGTCCCGCTTTCGCCGAAGATCAGGACTCGTCCATTGGTGCCGGCCATGAGCGTGAGCTGCTGGCGGAGCGCTTTCATGGGCACGGATTCGCCGATGATGCGATAACGGCTGCCGGTATCGGCCTTCAGGCGGCTGTTTTCCAACACCAGGTTGCGGTGCGCGAGGGCGTTCTTGGTCACCACCGAAACCTTCTCAATGGAGAGCGGCTTTTCCAGGAAATCGAAAGCACCGAGTTTGGTGGCTTTGACCGCGGCTTCGATGCTGCCGTGGCCGGAGATCACCACCACCACCGGACGGTCCGGCACCGGAATCTCCTGAATGCGCGTGAGCACTTCCATGCCGTCTATGCCAGGCAGCCAGATGTCCAGCAGCACCAGTTCGAAATCGCCGCCGGGCAGTGCGGCCAGGCAGGTTTCGCCGTCTTCGGCGGCCTCGACGGAATAACCTTCGTCCTCCAGCACCCCGCTCAAGGACTGGCGAATGCCGGGCTCGTCGTCCACCACGAGGATGCGGCGCGGCTTCATAGTCTCAGCGCGGCCGGGCGCGGCAATTCAGGCTGGTCGGCTTCCAGAATG
>DASZMZ010000392.1:0-3157 GCA_035551455.1 Candidatus Sulfopaludibacter sp. | reverse complement strand
CGGGATGCCAGTGGCGCTGAACGTGGACGGCCTGGAGCGCCATCGCAAGAAGTGGAACGCGCTGGCTAAAGCTTGGTATCGGTGTTCTGAATGGCTCGCGACCTGGATGCCCAACGCGGTGGTCACCGACGCCCAGGCGATCGCTCAGTATTATCGCGAAAAGTACCGGCGGGATTCGGTGATGATCCCGTACGGCGCGGAAGTGGGAACGGTCGCGACCGGGGGCGTGCTCGCGAAGCTGGGCCTGGAGCCGCAGAAATATTTCCTGTATGTGAGCCGCATGGAACCCGAGAACAACGGTCTGCTGGTGCGCGAGGCGTTCGAGCGTGTAGCGACGGATCTGAAGCTGGCATTGATCGGCGACGCTCCCTACGCGGCGGACTATGTGGCGAAAGTCCGCGATACAAGTGACCCGCGCGTGGTGATCCCCGGCGCAATTTACGGCGAGGGCTATGGCGAACTGGGCTCGCATTGTTTTGCGTACATCCAGGCCACTGAGGTGGGCGGCACACACCCTGCGCTCATCGAGGCCATGGGACGCGGCGCGTTGACGTTGTATCTCGACACGCCGGAGAACGCCGAGGTCGCGGGCGGCGCGGGCCTGCCCTTCACGCATGAGAATCTCACAGAGGTGATGCAGGGAGTTTTGGAAATGAGTGAAGAAGAGCACGAGTGCTGGCGCGCGCGCGCCCGAGAAAGAGTGCAATCCCGCTACAGTTGGGAGGCGGTGACGGATGCGTATGAGAAACTGCTGGAAGGGCTGGCCCGAAGCTGACACAGCCGGGACTGACATAAATGCGGAGCTGGGTAGAAGTATCGCTGCGACAGATTCGCGCCAACTTTCGCGCGGTACGGGCGTTGGTGGGCGAGTCCGTGGAAGTGATGCCGGTGGTGAAAGCCGATGCGTACCGCCACGGCGCAGTAGCAGTCTCACATGCGCTGGAGGCGGAAGGAGCGCGCTGGCTGGCGGTATCGAATGTCGAAGAAGGTTGTGTATTGCGGCAGGCGGGAACGCAATCGCGCATCTTAGTGATGGCCGATTTTCTGGAGGACGAGCGCGATATGCTGGCGGCGAATCACTTGACGCCGGTGATTCACTCGCTGGAAGATCTCTCCGCGGTGCGCGTGCCCTATCATCTGAAAATCGATACCGGGATGAACCGCCTGGGAACCCGCGCCGCGCCGGATGAAATCGCCCGCGCAGTGGCGGCGGCACCCGCGCCTCTGGAAGGCTTGATGACCCACTTCGCGTCGTCGGGAAATTATGAGAGCAAGCAGACTGAGGAGCAACTCCAGCGCTTCATGGCGGTGATTGAGGGCTTGCGCGGCGCCGGCATTACACCGCGCTATGTGCATTCCTCGGCGACCACTCCGATCGCCTATCGGCGGCGCGAGGCGTGGGGCAACCTGGTGCGGCCGGGTCACGCCATCTACGGATATGTTTCTCCGGCTCGTGGCGCGCCACCCAGGGTCTTGAATGTGGCTCCGGCTCTGACCTGGAAGGTTACCGTGCTGGAGGTGAAGCATGTGGACGCGGGAGGCCTGATCGGTTACGGAGGCATTCATCGCGCCGTGCGCCCCATGCGCATAGCGGTGCTGGCCGCGGGGTACGCCGATGGAATCCCGCACCGTTTGGGAAATCGCGGGCAGGTGATTGTGAAGGGCAAGCTGGCGCCTGTGGTGGGCGCGGTATCGATGGATCTGACCACCATCGACGTGACCGGCTGTCCGGATCTGAAGACCGGCGACGCGGTGATGCTGCTGGGATCCGAAGGCGGCGTCGCTATCAACGCTCAGCAGATGGCCAAGTGGGCTGGAACGATTTCTTACGCGGTGCTGTGCGGGATTCACGCACGGGTCAAGCGGGTTTATATCGATTAAGACTAAACCCTGGCCTCGGATCGCCTATTCTGCAGCCCGGATTCTGACGATTAGAGCGGGTAGATGGAGAAATCCATTCCAGCTCGGATCGAACGCATCATCGGACCTCTACCAGGACAACGCGAGGCGCGGGCGTTCAGCATATTCGCACTGATCGCGGGCTTGATCGCATGCGGCCTTTCGCTCTACTACGGATTTCGCGGCGAAACTTTCATGGGCCGGCCCATGGGGAGCGACTTCGTCGAGTTTTACGCCGCCGGCAAGGCCCTCAACCAGCACCAGCCCGCGCTCATCTACGATATTGCCGCGTTAACCAAGCTCGAGCAGGACAGCCTGCCGGCCATGTCGAGCACGCAGATGCTGTTGTTCGGCTATCCGCCGGTGGTGGGACAACTGTACCGGCCGTTTGCTCTCTTGCCTTACAAATGGGCTTACTGCGCGTGGCTGGTGTTCTCGCTGGCGTTGTATGCGGCCGCTCTTTGGCTTTTGTTTCGCGGCTGGGCTAACGCGAGCTACCGCCGCACCGCGTTTCTGCTCGCGCTCTCGGCTCCGATGTATACGCTTGAAACGTGGATCGGCGGACAGCTCTCGGTCGTCACTTTTTTCGCCGTGGTGTGCTTTGTCTGCTGCTTCGAGAATCGCTGGCAGGTGCTCGCCGGCGTGGCGCTGGGGCTGGCGACTTACAAGCCGTCGTTGATTGCGATTCCAGCGGCGATGATGATCCTGGGCGGCTGCTGGAGAATGTTCACGGGCCTGTGCGGCGGCTCCGTGCTCCTGCTGCTCGGATCTCTCGCGACCGCTGGAGTGAACGGACTCCGATTGTGGATGGTTCAGATGAAAGTGTTCGCCGGCATCGCCACCACGAATGAATCGATTATTCGCCGGACCAAGTATGTGGACCTGAATTCGTTCTTCAGCATCCTGCTGGGTGGAAATTCCGCGGCGCGTGCCATTGCCACGATCGCGGCGGCGGCGGCGTTCCTGCTGTTGGCCTGGACCTGGTGGAAGCTCGGCCGGGGGTCACATGATGTCCAGCGCAATTTATGGGGGGCAACACTAACGTGGACGCTGATGATCAATATTTACGCGCCGGTCTATGACACCATTCTTCTGGTCCCTGCCGGAGCGCTGGTGGCGCGGTCCCTGTACGACAGGGGCAAGCGGGAACAGGCTGGGTTGCAGTTGTGGGTGCTCGCTTTGTGGCTAGTGCCATGGCTCACGCAATCCTGGGCGGATTATCTTAGGCTTCAGATTCTGACCCCGGTGCTAGCCGGAT
>DASZMZ010000391.1:0-23711 GCA_035551455.1 Candidatus Sulfopaludibacter sp. | reverse complement strand
GGCGAGGACGGTTTCGAGTCCTGGGGCGGCGCCCAGGGACGCGAGGAGGGAGTTGGTGTGTTTGAGATAGGCATCCCAATCTTCTTTGGTGAACATCATGACCTGGCCGGTCATTCCATGACGCCAGGCGTTGAGAGCGCGGCGGTCTCTCTTGGGGAAAGTTTCTAACTGTTCCGTTTCCATATCCAACACCACGGTAGCTTGGGAGGTTGGGCTGTCAAGCGACGGTTCCCGGTAAACGATAGAGGCGATTCGGAAAAGTATTTTTTGAACCGTGTGACTCAGGTTAGGGACTTGCGGAGGATGCCGGCGAGGTCGTGGAGGGAGTAGGGCTTGGCGAGGTAGGAGACGTGGCTGTCGAGGACTCCGCGGTGGGCGATGACGTCCTGGGAGTAGCCGGAGGTGAAGACGACCGAGATTTGGGGGCGGAGAGCCTGGATGCGTTCGGCGGTTTGTTTGCCATTTATGCCGGGGAGGACGACGTCGGTGAGGAGTACGTGGATGGGGGCGGGGTAAGTTTCGGCGATGGCGATGGCGGCGGGACCGTCGCAGGCGGAGAGGACGCGGTATTCGAGAGATTCCAGCATGGCGGTGACCATGGCGAGAACTTGCGGCTGGTCTTCCACGACGAGGATGGTTTCGCCGTGGCTCTGGGAAGCTTCCGATTCGTCCAGAGAGGGAACGTCGGCTGCGGTGTCCACGCGCGGCAGGAGGATTTCGAAAGTGGTTCCCTGCCCGGGCGCGGTACGGACGAAAATCCAGCCGCCGCTTTGCTTCACGATGCCGTAGACCGTGGAAAGGCCGAGGCCGGTGCCCTTCCCGGGGCCTTTGGTGGTGAAGAACGGCTCGAAGATGCGAGAGCGGGTTTCCTCATTCATACCGACACCGTGATCGGTGACGGCAAGCCGCACGTAGTGGCCCGGGGGGAGTTCGGGACGGCGTGAAACGATGTTGCCGGTCTCGACAATCAGTTTGCCTCCGCCGGGCATGGCGTCGCGGGCATTCGTGAGGAGATTCATGAGGACCTGGTGCATCTGGCCGGGATCGGCGACCACCTGCCCGAGGGAATCGCCAAGGCGCTCGACCAATTCGATCTCCTCGCCGAGGAGGGCGCGAAACATGACGCCGGAATCCTGGAGCATCCGATTCAGGTTGAAGGGGCGGGGCTTGGCGATCTGGCGGCGGCTGAAGGCGAGCAACTGCTGGGTGAGTTCGGCGGCACGCTCACCGGCGGAACGGATCTGGTTGATTTTGGGGCGGACGGAGTCGTCGGTGGACAGCGCGTTGAGGACAAGGTCGCTATAGCCGTTGATGACGGTGAGGAGATTGTTGAAGTCGTGGGCGACGCCGCCGGCGAGCGTGCCGAGGCTTTCGAGTTTCTGGGATTGGAGGAGCTGTGCCTGGAGGGCGCGGTGTTCGGTGAGGTCTGCGCCGAGCGAGGCGACGCCGGCCAGTTTGCCGGAAGCATCGCGCAGCGTGACATTGTTGACTTGCAGCAGGCGGACCTTGCCGTTGCTGGCGATTAAGGGGACTTCGGCGAGCCAGTGGGCGGGCTCGCCGGTCTGCTGGAGGGTCTGAATGAGGCTCAGGGTGGAAGCGCGGAGATCCTCGGTGATGAACTCGGTGCAGTGGTGGCCGATGACATGGTCGCGAGTCCAGCCCAGAACTTCGAGCGCGTAATCATTCACAAACACGTAGTTGCCGGAAATATCGAAAATGGCGGCAACCAACTGGACATGCTCCAGCAGACCGCGGAAGCGGTGTTCAGAGACGCGGAGGGCCTCATCGGCCAACTTTCGTTCAGTGATGTCGCGCTCGCTGCCCTGGACGCCGATTTGGGTTCCGGCGGGGTCGAGAATGGGGCCCCAAGTGGCGGAGGCCCATTTGACGCGGCCATCGCGGGTGATGAGGCGGTACTCTTCGTCCTGGTAGGATGCGCCCTGGAAGAGGGAATCCCAATAAGGCAGCATGCGGGCCTGGTCTTCCGGATGGATCCAATTGACGAAATCGGCCTTGCTCAATTCGGCGATGGGGTAGCCGGTGAGGGTTTCGACGGCGGGGTTGGCGAAGAGGAGATGGCGGTCCATATCGTAGGCCAGGACCATTTCCTTCATGTTATTGGCCATCAGGCGGAGCTTCTGTTCGGTATCGCGGAGGGCGGTTTCGGCCTGATGGGTGCGGTCGCGTTCGCGCAGGATGCGAATGGTCTGCCACATGGCGATCACGAACAAGACGGCGAACAAAACGGCTGCGCCGGCCAACTGCCGGGCACGGCGGCGTGCGTCGATGAGGACTTCGATGGACTCGAGCTGTTGGGACATGTAGCCCCACTGTCCGAGGATGGAGGCGAGCTTGCCTTCGGCGGAGATGGCGGCCATTTCATCACGGAGGGCGTCGGCAACCGGAGCGGCGGCGAAGGTGGCGCCGATGCCGAACTGGGAGCGAATTTCCGGAGCGCCGATCCATCGGAGGACCTGGTTGGCGCAGGAATCACGTTTTTCCAGGAGGGTGGCGACGGCGGTGAAGGAATCCATGAAAGCGGCTTCGGAGCGGCCCTGGCAGAGATCATCCATGACCAGGCGGCGCACGGGTTGGACGACTCTGGGGGCGTCGGGCAGGTGGTTGCGAAGGTGCCAGGTATCGATGTTGGAGGAGGTGGTGCCGATGGGGGCATGGGCGAGATCCTGCCACTTGGTGTAGGGGCTTTCGGGGCGGACAAGGAGGCAATATTCGGCGTCGAGAAAGGGCTGGCTGATGTGGAAGACCTTGAGGCGGTCTGGGGTGATGGCGATGATGGGCCAGAGATCCGTTTTTCCGTTGAGGAGGGCGGAATCGGAGGAGTTGTTCCAGTAGACCCACTGCAGGCGGATGCCGCGGCGCTGGGCGGCGGTGCGGATGAGATCGACGGCGAGGCCGGTGGGGGTGCCGTCGGGCCGGCGGACCTGGAATGGAGGAGAATTACCCCAGCCGATGCGATAGACGCGGTCGGGATAATGCGGGTGGCCGAACTGCAACCATCCTAGAAAGACAACCAAGACGGCGGCGCCACCAAGGGCCAATCTAGTTCGCTTAGGCACCGGCAGAATCCCATTTTAACATCCCAAAAGGGCTTGATATACTCACGGGACCAGGATGCGGCGGACTATCAGCTTCGTATTAGGGACGTGTCTGGCGCTGGGAGCGAAGACTTACGCGGTGGATGGCATCGTGGTGGCTGTGGACGCGGCGGCGCGCACGATGTTGGTCTCGCACCGGGCGATTGAACACTACATGCCGGCGATGATGATGCCGTTTGCGGCGGAGGACGGGAGCGAACTGAAGGGGCTGCACCCGGGGTCGCGGATCCAGTTCGAGTTGACGGTGACGAAGGCACGGAGCGTGGCGCGTCACATACGGCCGACCGGGGAAGCGGACGGGGCGATTCCGCCGCCGGCGGGCAAGTTGGAGATTGGGGCGGAGCTGCCTGATTTTTCGCTGACCGACCAGAACGGGCGCGTGGTGCGGCTGTCGGAATGGCGGGGCAAAGTGGTGGCGATCGACTTTATTTATACGCGGTGTCCGCTGCCGGATGTGTGTCCCCGGATGTCGGCAAATTTCGCGATGCTGCAGCGGCAGTACGCCGGGCAAGGGCTGGGGTTGATCTCGGTGACGGTAGATCCGGATTACGATAGGCCGGAGGTGCTGCGGGAGTATGCGCGGCGGTGGGGTGCGGGCGGGGGATGGCGATTTCTGACGGGCGATGTGGGGCCGCTGGCGAAGGCGCTGGGCGAGGTTTATTGGGCCGACGAAGGCTCGATCGGGCATAATTCCACGACGACGATTATCGGGCGGGACGGACGGGTGGCGGCGGTGCTGGAGGGGTCGAATTTCCGGTGGGACCAACTGGCGCACGTGGTGGGGCGCATTCTGGAGGGGCAGCGATGAGACTGACGATATTGTTGACGATGGTTCTGGCGGCGGGGGCACAGCAGCAGCCGAAGGGCGACAATTGCGCGCCGCCGCCGAGTGCGCTGGCGCCGACGCTGCCGGCGAAGATTCTGCCGGGGATGGGGACGGTACATCTGCCGATGACGACGCAGAGTGCGGAGGCGCAGCAGTTCTTCGATCAGGGCGTGGCGCAGATGCATTCATTCTGGGCGCGGGAAGCGGAGCGGAGCTTCCTGCAGGCGGCGGCGCTGGATCCGACTGCGCCGATGCCGTATTGGGGCGTGGCGATGGTGGCGGGGGGCGACTGGCGGCCGCGATTCCAGATCGACACGCTGGAAGCGTTCTTCGGCAAGCAGGTGGCTCCGGCAATGGCTCGGGCGCGGGCGGCGGCGAAGAAGGCGGTGGAGTTGAGCCAAGCGCCGGGGAAGGCGACGGATTTGGAAAAGATGTACATTGCGGCGGTGGCGGCGCGGCGCGATGCGGCGGCGAAGGATCCGGAAGAGGCCTTCGTGAAGGGGACGCGGGCGCTGCTGGCGGCGCATCCGGGAGAGGTGGAGGCGGAGCTGGATCTGGCGCTGATGATCATGCGCGGCTTCACGACGCCGGAGAAGAAGCCGGTGGCCGCGGGGAGTACGGAAGCGGTGGCGATTCTGCGCGGTCTGCTGGTGACTGCGCCGGAGCATCCGGGCGTGCATCATTACGTGATCCACGGCTTCGAGGGGTCGACATTTGCGAAGGACGCGTGGCCGAGCTGCGAGAAATATTCGCAACTGGTGACGAATATTCCGCACGCGCTGCACATGCCGGGTCATATCTATTCGCAGACGGGTCGATGGAGTGACGCGGAGAAGGCGTTCTCGCTGGCGGCGGTGAATGAGCGGCAGTGGATGGGGCAGGACAAGCTGTACGGCGACGGCCACCACGGGCACAACGTGCATTATCTGGCGACGGCGTATTCGTTCGAGGGGCGGTACGACGATGCGGTGGAGGCGGCGAAGGAGCTGCTGGGATTCCACGAGAATCCGGCGCAGCAGGCGTCGCCGGACGTAGTAGGGAGCGCGCGGGCGCAGGGTTGGTTTGCGATGTTGCGGACGCTGGTGCAGTTCGAAAAGTGGAACGAGATTTTAGGCGGCGAGATGCTGCCGGAGTTGGCGCGTCCGCGGCAGGAGGCGTGGCGGCATTGGGCGAGGGCGCTGGCGTATGCCAATACGGGCGAGGCGGCGAAGGCGCGGGAGGAAGCGGGGCAGTTCGACGGGGCGCTGGCGGACTATCGGGCGAAGACGCATCGAGCGAATCCGACGGAACTGGAGGTGGCTCGTCAGGAGATGCAGGCGCAGGTGGAGATGGCGGAGGGCCATGCGGACAAGGCGCTGAGGCTGTTCGAGCAGGCGAGCAAGGCGGAGCGTCGGCTGGTTTATACGGAGCCTCCTTATTATCCGCGTCCGGTGGCGGAGTCGTGGGGTCGGGCGGCGATGAAGATGAATAAGCCGCAGGTGGGGGCTCGGGCGTTTAAGATTGCGCTGGAGCAGTATCCGCGGGATGCGCATGTGCCTAGCGGGGCTACGGCGGAGTTGCGGTAGAGAGGGTTCACCACGGAGGCACGAAGGACACGGAGGAAGCACGGAGGAAAGCTTTTTCACCGCCGAGACACCGAGGCGCCGAGGAACGCCAGGGCGGAATTGCGTCCGGCGTTGCGGACTTGGTCAAGGCTCGATTTAGGGGAGAAAGAGAGACAGACGACAAAAGGCGATCGTCTGTCCTACTCGGACAGGAGTTAGCTGATAAGACTGAACGTCGGACATCAAACAGAGGTGCGGAGGCGGAGCCAGGTTTCTACGATGATGCCTAGGGCGTTGGAGAATTCGGTGAAACTGCGTTCGTCGGATTCGGAGAAGGGCTGGCCGTCCTGTTTGTTGAGGAGTTGGACGACGGCGAGGACGCGGTCCTTGCTGTCTTTGATGGGCATGCAGAGGATGCTGCGGGTGCGGTAGCCGCTTTGGGCGTCGACATCGGGGTTGAAGGCGGGGTGAAGGTAGGCGTCGGGGACGTTGAGGGTTTCTCCGGTGCGGGCGACCATGCCGGCGATGCCGCGGGAGATGGGGATTTCGATATTCAGCGGACCCTTGGCGCGGAGCGTGGCCTTATCGAAATCGACGACGAAGAGGGTGACGCGGTCGGCCTTGAGGCGGGTCTTGATTTTGACGGCGAAGCCGTCGAGCAACTCATCGAGGAAAGCGCCGATGGCTTCGTTGTTGCCGAGTTCGAGCGTGCGCAGGAGCTGCTGAAATTCCTGGGTGACGTTCTCGGCGACTTCGATGAACTGCTTATCACTCAGATCGTCCACGAAGCGGAGGAGTTCGCCTTCGCGGTGGAGATGGGAGAAGGCGCCGAGAAGGTATCCGGCGTTGGACGCGATTCCCGAAGTGAAGGAGACGATGTGGCCGTCTTCCATGGTAAGGATGCGGTCGGCGACGTGGAGAATGCGGTTGTCGTGGGTGACCAGGAGAATGGCGCAGCCGTGCTCCTTGGCGAGGGTTCGGAGGATTTCGACCACTTCGCGGCCGGATACCTTATCGAGCGCGGCGGTGGGTTCGTCGGCCAGGATGATTTTGGGATTGCGGACGAGGGCGCGGGCGATGGCGACGCGCTGTTTCTGGCCGCCGGAGAGCTGGTTGGGCCGGTAGTCCACACGGTCGGCGAGTCCCACGGCTTCGAGGGCTTTGATGCAGGCGCGGCGCAGGTCGCGGCCGGAGAGGCTGGTTTCGAGCTGCAGGGCCATCTGGACGTTCTGGCAGGCGGTGAGCGATTCGATGAGGTTGTGGGCCTGGAAGATGAAGCCGCCGCTTTTGCGCACGTGGCGGAGGACCGCGGGCGATGCGCCGTTGAGTTCGTGGCCGAGGACTTTGAGGCTGCCCTCTTCGGTGGAACGGAGCGCGCCGGAGAGGCTCAACAGCGTGGTCTTGCCGGAGCCGGAAGGTCCGGTGAGGATGACGATCTCACCGGCCATGACTTCGACGTTGAGATCGAAGAGGATCTGCTTACGGAGCGCACCGGTGCCGAAGTAGTGGTTGACGTGAGACGCGGCGATGACTGGCTGGAGCATGTGGATCAGAAGATCTCGGCCGGGTCTGCTCGGCGCAGTTTGCGGACAGCCAGGAGGGCGGCGATGGCACACATGCCGACGGTGAGGGCCAGCACGCCGGCGGCCCGTTCGAGCGGCAGGATCATGGGCAGGAGCGTGGCTTTGGCGGTGAGTCCATACAGAAATTTAGCGATGGCGAAGCCGGGGACGAAGCCGAACAGCGAGAGCAGAATGGCTTGGCGCAGCACGATGGAAGAGAGGTAGGAATCGCGGTAGCCGAGGGCTTTAAGCGTGGCGTATTCCTTGAGGTGATTGCTGACGTCGGTATAGAGAATCTGATAGACGATGACGCCGCCGACGACGAAGCCCATGGCGAGGCCGAGCGTGAAGATGTAGCCGATACCGGTGTGCCAGGCCCAATAATCGCGCTCCTGGCGGATGAAGCCTTCGCGGGTCATGACGTGAACGTCGGGGGGCAGGCCTTTTTCGAGACCGGCACGGACGCTTTCGGGGTCGGCTCCGGGTTTGAGGCGGATGAGGCCGATCTCGACGAGGTCCTGCGGATGGCCGGGGAACATGCGGAGGAAGTTGAGTTCGTTGGCCAGCAGGGTGCCATTGACGCCGAACGAAGTGCCCATGCGAAAGAGGCCGACGACCTGGATTTTGCGGCCGTTGACTTCGGTTTTGACGGAGCCGGTGCTGAGGTACTGATCGACCACGGGGCCGAATTCACTGCGCGAGCCGGCATCGAAGAAGACGGTATCGGGCATGTCGAGGCGGTGAAGGTCCTGATCGCCGGGGACGGCGATGGCGGAACTGGCCGGGTCGTAACCGATCACGAGGATGGCGCGCTCGTGGAGATCCTCGGGATTCTTCCATTGGGCCAAGCCGAGGTAGACGCCGGCGACGGCTTGGACGCCCTCGTAGGAGAGCGACTGATAGAGGCGGCGGCGGGTGAAGAACTTGGAGAAGACCAGGTAGTCGTACTGGCGGCTGGTGAGGACGAGGTCGCACTGGAGGCGGTCCTGGACGAGGGACGAGGCTTGGGAGAGGGCCTCGCGGAAGCCCAACTGCATAAGCATGAGGACCACGGCGAAGGCGATGCCGGAGACGGCGGCGAAGAGCCGCAGTTTTTCATGAGTGAGCTGCAACCAGGCGATGGGGACGCGGGTGAACATCAAATTGAGCCGGGCGTCAGATGCCGATCACCACGGTGACGAGGCCGTGAATGAGGCGGGCGGCGTCGAGTGCGTGGTCGAGGCGGACTTTGACTTCGATGACGCGGGAATCGGTGAGTGAGACGGGGTCGGTCTGGGCGACGTCGTCTTTGGCAACCTGGTAGCCGATGAATTCGACCGTGCCGTGCCAGGGGGCGGTGAGGGCTTCGCCGGTGATGGTGGCGGACTGGCCGACTTTGACGCGGCTGACGTCGGATTCGAGGACCTCGGCGATGACGTACATACGGTCGGTACGGCCGAGTTCGAGGATACCTTTGGGTCCGACGGTTTCGCCGGGGCGGGCCTGGATTTTGAGGACGCGGGCATCGAAGGGGGCGCGGATGACGGCGGCTTCGAGTTCGGCGGCGGCGCGGGCCACGCCGGCAGTGGCGGCGCGCACTTCGGCTTCGGCGAGATCGACATCGGCCTGACGGATTTCCTGGAGACTTTCGAGTTTGCTTTTGGCGGCGGCGATGGTCTGGACGGTGGAAGTGACGGCGACGCGCTTCTGGTCGCGATCGGTGATGGTGGCGGCCTGTTTTTGGAAGAGGAGTTCGGTGCGGTCGAGGTCGGTCTGCTGGTTGGCGAGAATGGCCTGGAGGCGGGCGATCTCGGCGTTGCCGGCGGCGACGTCGCCCTGGCGGGCGCCGGTTTTCACGACTGCGAGGCGGTTCTGCGCGACGGCGACTCGGGTCTCGAGTTCGCGGACGGTGGCTTCCAGTTGCGGGCGGCTATCGAGGATGGCGAGTTCCTGGCCTTCTTTGACCCATTCGCCTTCACGCACATTGAGCTTGCCGACGATGGAGGCCTGGCCGGAGAGAGAGCGGGCGGAGACGCGGAGAATGCCTTCGCGAGGTTCGACGCGGCCGAGACAGGAGACACTGGCGGGCTGTCCCACGGTGCGAGGCGGCGCGGTCTTGGCCTGACTGCCGGCGCGTGCGCCGTTTTGCAGGAGCCAGAGCCCGGCGGCCACGGCGGCCGCGACAAAAATAAGGATGAACCAGATACGCCTGGCAGTATTGTGTCTCAAGATTCCACCGAAGCGGGTCGCAAACAGATTATATCCCTACATACGGAAAAACAGGCCTAAATCGATCACGAAGGACGCTGAAAGTTCCGATTTTCTGAGCGACTGGGGGGAACGCCGGAAGCGTTCCTACCTATTGTGAATGGCGGACTAGTAAGGCAGTACCGCAATATTTCCACAAGCCGTTGGATTGCTTGCACTGACGTATTCTGGCGCTTATCATAATGGCTACCACGCTGGCGCTAGAGCGGACCACGCGGCTTCCGCTACAACAGCAACAGACACTTCGTATCGACCAGGCGACTCACATGTTCACTACTCGAGAGGACTATCAATACTGGTTAGTCGACGGAGTCGCACGTCTTTTGGGGCTGGCGCCGGACGAGTTGGACGCGCGCGAGCGGTTCAGTCAATACGGGCTGGACTCGGCCAAAGCGATTCGCCTGATGGCGTCGCTGGCGAGTGAGTCAGGCCGTTCGCTGTCACCCACGTTGATGTGGGACTACCCGACGATCGAGTCACTATCGGAGTATCTGGCGGGGGCGGCGCGTCCCGCGGCGGCGACTGTGTCGGCGCGGCGCGGTGCGGCGGTCAACGAACCGATCGCGGTGATTGGGATGGCCTGCCGTTTTCCGCAAGCTCCCGACCTGGAGAGTTTCTGGCGGCTGCTGGCGGGCGCGGGCGATGCGATGAGGGACGTTCCGGCGTCGCGGTGGAGCCTGGAAGAATTCTTTGACGCGGACCTGACGGCGCCGGGAAAGATCAATGCGCGGCAGTGCGGATTCGTGGATGGGATCGACGAATTCGATCCGCAGTTCTTCGGGATTTCGCCGAAGGAAGCAGCGCAGATGGATCCGCAGCAGCGGCTGTTTCTGGAACTGGCGAGTGAAGCGATTGCGGATGCGGCCATTCCGGCGGAGCGCTTGCAGGGTAGCCGGACGGGCGTATACGCGGGCGTGGTGTGGAACGATTACGCCAAACTGCACGAGGCGCAGGGCGGGGTTACGACGTCGCACACGGGTCCGGGACAGGCGTTCGCGGTGATTGCCAATCGCGTGTCGTACGCCTTTGGATTGCACGGGCCGAGCATCGCGCTGGATACGGCGTGCTCGTCGTCGCTGGTGGCGGTGCATCTGGCGTGCCAGAGTTTGCGGGCGGGCGAATCGTCGATGGCGCTGGCGGGCGGGGTGAACGTGATTCTGTCGCCGGGGACGATGGTGACGCTGACAAAGTTCGGGGGACTTTCGCCGGACAGCCGGTGTAAGGCGTTCGACGCCGATGCGGACGGGTTTGCGCGGGGAGAAGGCGGCGGCGTGGTGGTGTTGAAGCGGTTGAGCGACGCACTGGCCGAAGGCGACCCGATTTACTGCGTGATTCGCGGCAGCGCGATGAATAACGACGGAGCGAGCAACGGGTTGGCGGCGCCGAATCCTCGGGCGCAGGAGATGGTGCTGCGCGAGGCGTGCGCGAATGCGGGCGTGAGTGCGGCGGACGTGCAGTATGTGGAAGCGCACGGCACCGGGACAGCGTTGGGCGACCCGATTGAGGCGGGCGCACTGGGCGCGGTACACGGCGCGGGGAGAAGCGCGGAGAATCCGCTGCTGGTGGGGTCGGTAAAGACAAACATCGGACACTTGGAAGCGGCGTCGGGAATCGCAGGGTTCATCAAGGTGGCGCTGGCGATGAAGCACGGCGCGATTCCGGCGAGTCTGCATTTTCGGCGCGCGAGCGAGTACATTGATTTCGCGGCGCTGCGGGTGCGGGTGCAGACGGAGTTGACGGCGTGGCCGGTGGAGAAGAAGGCGGCGCTGGCGGGAGTGAGCTCGTTCGGCTGGGGCGGCGTGAACTGCCACATCGTGATGGAAGGCGTGGAGGCGGCGGGCAAGCCTGGGCGCGCGACGGAGTCCGGCGAAGCGGCGGTGGAGCGGAAGAAGCTGGCGTTCGTATTTTCGGCGCAGGGGTCGCAGTGGTGGGGCATGGGTCGCGATCTGCTGCGGACGGAGCCGGCGTTCCGGGTGAAGTTTCAGGAGTGCGACCGGATCTTCAGCGGGCTGGCCGGTTTTTCGCTGATGGAGGAATTGCTGACGCCGGAGCGGGCGCGGACGGGCGACGTCGCGGCGATACAGCCGCTGCTCTTCGCCATGCAGGTATCGCTGGCGGCGTTGTGGGAGCACTGGGGAATCCGGCCGGACGCGGTGGTGGGGCACAGCTTGGGAGAAGTGGCGGCGGCGCACGTGGCGGGGATTCTCACGCTGGAAGACGCGGTGCTGGTAATCCACCACTACAGCAGGCTGCAGGCGACGCTGGCGAATCGCGGCGGCATGGCTCTGGTGGAACTTGCGGCCGAGGATGTGGCGGCGTACCTGGGGAGCGGTCTGTGCATCGCGGGATATAACAGTCCCACGGCGACGGTGGTGTCGGGCGGCGTGGGGGCGATTGCGCAGATTCTGGCGGAGCTGACGGCGAAGGGGATTTTCGGCGCGCAGATTCAGGTGAACCTGGCGGCGCACAGTGAACAGATCGACGGGATCAGCGAGGAGCTGACGGAGTGTTTGCGGTCGATCCGACCGGGCGCGCCGTCGATTCCGATGCGGAGCACGCTGACGGGCGAAGTGCTGCGCGAAGGCGACGTGGACGCGGGCTACTGGGCGCGGAATCTGCGGCATCCGGTGCGCTTCACGCAGGCGATTGCGGCGCTGGGGGGAGAGGGCTTCGAGCTGTTTGTGGAAGTGAGTCCGCACCCGATCGCGCTGCCTTCGATTCAGCAGACGCTGCCTGGGGCCACGCTGAAGGCGTCGCTGCGCCGACAGGAGGATGCGCATTCCACGCTGCTGGAGGCGCTGGGCGCGATGCAGGCCACGGGCAAAACGGTGCGGTGGGATCGCGTGGACGGCGGCATGGACAGCGGAGCGGCAGAGACGTCGGAGATCTTCACACTTTCGGGACGGAGCGCGGAGGCGGTGCGCGAGTGGGCGCGGAAAACGGCAGAGTGGCTGGAGAGCGGGCCGCGCGTTTCGCTGGAGGATCTCTGCTACAGCGCGAGTGTGGCGCGGTCGCATCACGAACACCGCTTCGCCTGCGTGGCGCGCAGCACGGGCGAGCTGGCGCGGAGCTTGCGGGCGTTCGCGGAGGGAGAAGTGGAGGCGGGAGCGGCGGCGGGCCGGAAGAATTCGCAGGCGACGCCGGTGGCTTTTGTCTTTTGCGGACACGGGCCGCAGTGGTGGGGCATGGGTCGGGAACTGCTGGCGAGCGAGCCGGTGTTCCGCGCGGCGATGGCGGAATGCGACCGGTGTTTGCGAGTGCACGCGGGCTGGTCGTTATTGGAGGAGTTGGGGAAGGACGAGGGCGCTTCGCGGATCGACGAAACGATTTTCGCGCAGCCGGCGATTTTCGCGATACAGGTTTCGCTGGCGGCGCTGTGGCAAGCGTGGGGCGTGACGCCGGGCGCGGTGATTGGGCACAGCATGGGCGAAGTGGCGGCGGCGTGCGTGGCGGGCGCTCTGAGCGTTGAGGACGGGGTCCGGGTGATTGCATTCCGCGCGCGGCTGCTGCAGGAGAGTGTGGCGAAGGGCATCGGCTCCGGCAAAATGGCAGCGGTGGAAATGGGGCCGGCGGAGGCGGAAGAACTGGTGGCGCGGTTTGCGGGGAAATTGTGGATCGCGGCGGTGAACAGTCCGGTATCGATTGTTCTTTCGGGAGAGGCCGAGGCGATTGACGCGGTGTGCGGCGAGTTGGCAGAGAAGCATGTGCTGTGCCGCGTGCTGCGCGTGGATTACACATCGCATGGCGGCCCGATGGGCACACTGCAACCTTTGCTGGAGCGGAAACTGGCGGGGATTGAAGCGCGGACGCCGCGGATTCCTGCCGTCTCGACGGTAACGGGCGTGACGAGCGGGGCGGGCGATTTCAGTCCGGAATACTGGGCTTTGAATCTGCGCGAGCCGGTGCGCTTCGGCGCGGGGCTGGACACGTTGATGGACGCGGGGTACCGGCATTTTGTGGAGATCAGTCCGCATCCGGTGCTGGCGATTTCGATCTCGCAGTGTCTGGAGGCGCGAGGAAAAGAGGGAATGGCGCTGGCGTCGCTGCGGCGGGGCCAAGCGGAACGGGCGTCGCTGTTAGCGTCGCTGGCGCAGCTTTATGCAGCGGGCGGCAAGGTGGAATGGAGCGCGGTGTATCCGGCGGGCCGCTTCGTGCGCATGCCGGGCTATCCATTTCAGCGGCAGCGGTACTGGTTCGAGATCGACGGGGCGGCGGCGAAGGCGGCGGTTCCGGCGGTGCGGCAGCGATCGACCGCGGCCTTGCCGGTGTACCAGGTGATGTGGAAGGCGCTGGTGGATGGCGGCCACGCGGCGAGATCGACCTCCGGGCGATGGATCGTATTCACGGAAGACGGCGGCGTGGGCGATGCGCTGGCGCGCGGACTGCAGGTACACGGCGCGTCGCGAGTGACGATCTTCTCGCGGGAAGCAGCGCAGAATCCGGAGAGGCTGCAGCAGGAGATTCGCGCGCTGGGGCCGGTGGCGGGCGCGGTGTATCTGTGGGGACTGGCGTTGGCGGACGCCGAGGCCGCGTGCACGGGCGCGCTGCAGATGGTGCGGGCGCTGGCAGGCCAGCCGGTGTGCAAAGTGTGGCTGGTGACGAGAGGCGCGGAGGCGGCGGGCGGGACGCTGGTGGACGCTTCGACCGCGCCGCTGGGCGGGATTGGGCGCGGCATCAGTCTGGAGCATCCGGACCTGTGGGGCGGGCTGGTGGATCTGGATCCGGCATCGAGCGCGCGGGAGTCGGCGGAAGCGCTGCTGCGGGAAGTGCTGGCGCTGGACGAGGAAGATCAAGTGGCGCTGCGGCACGGGTCGCGGTACGCACCGAGGCTGGTGGCGATCGACCAGACGAAGGCGGCGGCAGGTCCCGCGATCCGGCCGGATGCGTCGTACCTGATTACGGGCGGCAACGGGTCGCTGGGGATCACGGTGGCCGAGTGGCTGGCGGAACAGGGCGCGAAATACATCGTGCTCTCGAGCCGGAGCGGGATTAGCAGCGCGCGGATGGCGGCGGTGGACGGTCTGAGAAGGCGCGGCGTGCAGGTGATGGCGTCGCAGGCCGATGTGGCGGACGCGGACGAGATGCGGCGGCTATTCCAGGAAATGGACGAGCAGTTTCCGCCGCTGCGGGGCATCGTGCATTCGGCGGGCGTGCTGACGCGGCATGCGATCGAGGATCTGGATGGGCGGCTGGTGCGGAACGTATTCCGGCCGAAAGTGGCGGGCGCGTGGAACCTGCACAGCCTGACGCTGCGGAGGGAGTTGGATTTCTTCGTGTGCTTCTCTTCGGGAGCTTCGGTGTGGGGCTCGAACGGGATGGCTCACTACTCGGCGGCGAATCGGTACCTGGATGCGCTGACGCACCATCGGCGGGCGCTGGGGCTTCCGGCGCTGAGCATCAACTGGGGCGCGTGGGAAGGCGAGAGCATGGCGACGGCGGCGGAAAAAGCGCAGTGGTCGGCAATCGGGTTGCGGGAGCTTTCGCGGGCCGAGGGTATGGAGTGCATGCGGCTGCTGATGGCATGCGGGACGGCGCAGGCGGTGGCGGCGTCGATTGACTGGGCGGTGTTCAAACCGATTTACGAGGCGCGCGGACGGCGTCGACTGCTGGACGAGATCCGGGTGAAGAGCGTGGAGCAGACCGGGGCGCGGCGCGGCGGAATGCGGAAGAAAGTGGAGGCGGCATCGCCGGTGGAGCGGCGGGAGATGGTGCAGGACTATCTGCGCGCGCAAGCGGCGAAATCGCTGGGCGTGGGTGACGCGCGAGCCATCGATTGCGATCAGGGATTCTTCCAGATGGGAATGGATTCCATGATGGCGGTGGCGCTGAAGACTCGTCTGGAAACCGATTTGGATTGCGCGCTGGCGCGGACCGTGGTGTTCGAGTATCCCACCGTGAAGGCGCTGGCGGGGATGTTGTGCGAGACGCTGTTTCCGGCGGTGGAAATGGCGCAGGCGGCCGCGGCGAGCGCGGGCGGAACGGAACTGCTGTTGCAGCGGATTCGAGAGCTGCGGGAAGAACTGCGATGACCGGCACTACACCGCTCGAGCGCGCGATGGCGCTACTGGACGAACTGCAGGCCAAGGTGGAGGAACTGGAGCGGGCCAAGCGGGAACCGATCGCGGTGATCGGGATGGGCTGCCGGTATCCGGGCGCGGAGAATCCGGAGCAGTTCTGGAAGAATTTGCGCGCGGGTGTCGATTCGATTGGCGAGATACCGCGGAGCCGCTGGAATCTGGACGATTACTACGACGGGGACGCGGATGTTCCCGGCAAGATGTACACGCGGCACGGCGGATTTCTGGAGAGCGTGGACCGGTTCGACGCGCCGTTTTTCCGCATTTCGCCGAGGGAAGCAGCGGGCATGGATCCGCAACAGCGCCTGCTGCTGGAAGTGGCGTGGGAAGCGTTGGAAGACGCGGGCATGGCGATTCCCCGCCCCACCCCCACCGGCGTCTTCATCGGGATCACGAATAACGACTATCTGAAAATGCAGAGCCGTTTGGACGATACGGCGGTGGATTCCTGGTACGCGTCCAACAGCTTGATGAACGTGGCGGCGGGGCGGATCTCCTATTTGTTCGGGTTGCAGGGTCCGAGCATGGCGGTGGATACGGCGTGCTCATCGTCGCTTTCGGCGACGCACCTGGCGTGCCGTAGTTTGCGCGCGGGCGAATGCAATGTGGCGCTGGCCGGCGGTGTGAGTCTGATTCTATCGCCGGAGTTGAACATCCACCTTTCGAAGGCGCGGATGATGGCTGTGGATGGCCGGTGCAAGACGTTCGACGCGCGGGCGGACGGATATGTGCGCGGCGAGGGTTGCGGCGTAGTGGTGCTGCAGCGGTTGAGCGATGCGGTGCGCGAGGGCAATCGCATTCTGGCGGTGATACGCGGCAGCGCGATCAATAACGGCGGCCACAGCAGCGGGTTGACGGTACCGAACGGACTGGCGCAGCAGGAAGTGATTCGCATGGCGCTGGACGACGCGGGGATGGACGCGCACCGGGTGGGATATCTGGAAGCGCACGGCACGGGAACTCCGCTGGGCGACCCGATTGAGTTTCGTGCGCTGGCGGCGGTATTGTGCCGGGGACGCGAGGCGGCGGCGCGACTGGCCGTGGGCAGCGTGAAGACCAATATCGGGCACACGGAAGCGGCGGCGGGCGTGGCGGGACTCATTAAGGTAATCCAGAGTCTGCGGCATGAGGAGATACCGGCGCACCTGCATTTCCGCACGATGAATCCGGACATCGCGCTGGGCGGGTACGCGGCTTATGTGCCGACCGAGCGGGTGGCGTGGCCGCGGACGCGGCAGGCGCGGGTGGCGGGGGTCAGCTCATTCGGCTTCAGCGGGACGAATGCGCACGTGGTGGTGGAAGAGGCTCCGGCAGCGGTGGAAGCGGCGGGCGGAGGGGAACGGCCGGTTCACGTGCTGGCGATCTCGGCGCGCAGCGAGGCGGCGCTCGGGGAGTTGGCCGCGCGCTACGCGGATCGGTTGCGGGGCCATGCAGCAGAGGCGGCGGACATTTGCTATTCGGCGAATACGGGTCGCACGGCGATGGCGCACAGGCTGTCGGTAACGGGCGCGAGTGCGGCGGAACTGGCGGCGAAACTGGGCGAGCGGCCGGGGGCGGGCGGTGCGGCGGGCGATACGCGGCCGGTGTTTCTGTTCACGGGGCAAGGGTCGCAATACGCGGGCATGGCGCGGGGGTTGTTCGATACCGAGGCCGCGTTCCGCGCGGCGCTGGAACAGTGCGACCGGCTGCTGCGCAAGGAATTGAAGGAGCCGCTGCTCGACGTGATGTGGGGCCGAGCGTCGCAGGCTGAGGCGATCCACGAGACGGAGTACACGCAGCCGGCGATCTTCGCGTTGGAATGGAGCCTGGCCGAATTGTGGCGCAGTTGGGGCGTGGAGCCGAGCGCCGTGATGGGCCACAGTGTGGGCGAGTATGTGGCGGCCTGCGTGGCGGGCGTGTTCACGCTGGAAGAGGGCCTGAGCCTGGTGGCCGAGCGGGCTCGGATGATGCAGGCACTGGCGCGCGACGGCGAGATGCGCGTGTTCCTGGCGCCGGAGGCTCGGATGGCGGAGGCGATCTCGGCTGTGCGGGATCGGGTGGCGATTGCGGCGGTGAATGGGCCGGACCACGTGGTGGTCTCAGGCGACGCGAATACAGTGCGCGCGATTGCGGCCGAACTGGAGCGGCAGGGCGTCACCAGCAGAGCGGTGAAGGTGTCGCACGCATTCCACTCTCCGTTGATGGAGCCGATGATGGCGGCGTTCGAGCGGAGGGCGTCGCGGGTGGCATTCCAAGCGCCGAAGATCCGGCTGATCTCGAACGTGACGGGCGATTTCGTCAAGGATGGCGAGGTGGCGAGCGCCGGGTACTGGACGAGGCACTTGCGCGAGACGGTGCGATTCTCGGCCGGCATAGAGCGGCTGAAGGACGCGGGATTCGGGGTGTTCGTAGAGCTTGGGCCGCATCCCACGCTGACGGAGATGGCGAAGCGGTGCGTGCCGGAGGGGTACGGCACGTTCGTGGCGTCGCTGCGGCGGGGCGCGGGCGATCTGGAGCAGACGCTCGAGAGCCTGGCGCAAGCGTGGATGCGCGGCGTGAATGTGGATTGGGCGAGCTTCGACCGCGCGTGGCCGCGCCGCAAAGTGGCGCTGCCGAGTTACCCGTTTCAGCGCGAGAGTTACTGGCTGGAGACGGGGCGTCCGCGCAGTGGGTCGCCGGCGCATCCGATTCTAGGGACGGAATTGCAGACGGCGCTGGAGGAGCGGGTATACGAGAATCGCTTCAGCCGGACGTCGCCGGGTCTGCTGGACGACCATCGCATTCACGGCGTGATGGTGGTGCCGGGGTCGTGCTACCTATCGATGGCAATCTCGGCTGGCGTGACGCGGGCGGGCGACGTGATGTTCCAACGGGCGTTGTTGCTGGGGGACGACGAGGTCCGGCCGGTGCAATTGATCCGGCGGCCGGGCGGCGAGTTCCGTATCTTCAGCATGCAGCCGGACGGCGCGTGGACGCTGCACGCGAGCGGGCAGGCGGACGCGGCGGCGTTGGGACAGGCGGACCACGAGAGTGTGGCGCGCATTCAGGAGCGGTGCGTGGAGCAGTTGGCCGGCGAGGATTTCTATGGGGAGTACCGGCGCTACGGATACGATTTAGGCCCGGCCTTCCAGTGGATGGACGCGATTTGGCGGCGCGACGGCGAGGCGCTTTGCCGGATGACGTACGCGCACGCCAAGGGGCGGGTGAACGATGGGCTGCAGCCGGGACTGATCGATTCGTGTTTGCAATTGCTGTGTCACAGTCTGCCGTCGGGCGGCGTGGGCGGCTTTGTGAAAGACGGGCAGGTTTACATTCCGCTGAGTATCGAAAGCTTCGAATGCAGTGGCGCGCAGGCGGCTGAGATGTGGTGCCACGCGCGGCTGACGGGCGGCGATGCGGCGGACAGTCATGTGTTCACGGGCGACTTCCGGCTCTTCGGCGCGGGCGGCGAGACGCTGGCGCAGGCTCGCGGAGTGCGGCTGATTCGGGCTGAGAAGAAGGCGCTGTTTCCGGCGACGGGACGCAAGGCGGAGCTGCTGTGGCGAGTCCGGTGGGAAGAGCAGGCGGCGGCGGGGAGCACGGGCGAAGGCTGGTTCGAGCTTGCGGGCGATGTGGATGCGGCCGGCGCGGAGATGTTGCGGCGCGGGCGCGGCGAGTGCCGGGGCGTGGTCTACTTCGCGGGAAAAGACGATGCGCTGCGGAGTTGCCGCGAGGTGCTGGAACTGCTGCAGGCGGGGCGTAAGGTGTGGGTGGTGACGCGCGGCGCGCAGGCTGTGGAGGGCTCGGAGGTATCGCCGGAGCAGGCGGCGTTGTGGGGCTTGGGACGGGTGGCGGCGGCGGAGCATCCCGAATTGTGGGGCGGGCTGATCGACCTGGATCCACGGGGCGGTTCGGCGGAATTGGCGCGGGAATTGTTGGGCGCGGATGGTGAGGATCAGGTGGCGTGGCGGGACGGCCGGCGTTACGTGGCGCGACTTGCGCCGCTGGGTGCGCGTGGGGGAGGCCGGCTGGAATTGCGGCCGGATGCGACCTACGTGATCACGGGCGGCAGGGGCGCTCTGGGTAGCAAGGTGGCGGAACTGCTGGCGCGGCGCGGCGCGCGGAATCTGGTGCTGGTGGGTCGGGGAGAGGGCGAGGTTTCGCTGGCCGGAGTGCGCGTGGTGAATGTGCGCGCGGACGTGGCGAATCGCGGGGAGATGGAGGCGGTGTTCGCATCGATACGCGCGACGCTGCCGGAGGTCCGGGGCATCGTACACGCGGCGGGGGTGACGGACGACGCGCTGCTGATGGGGCAGACCGGGGAGCGGCTGGCGACCGTGTTCGCGCCGAAGGTGGCGGGCAGTTGGAATCTGAACGAGCTCTCGCGGGAGATGGCGCTGGATTTCTTCGTGCTGTTCTCTTCGTTTGCATCGCTGATGGGATTGCCGGGGCAGGCGAACTACGCGGCGGCGAATGCGTATCTGGACGGACTGGCGCATTACCGGCGCGGGCTGGGATTGCCGGCGCTGGCGATCAATTGGGGACCGTGGGGCGAGGTTGGAATGGCGGCGCGGAGCGGGTCACAGCGGATGGAGACGATTGCGCCGGAGGACGGGCTGGAGATTTTGGAATGGCTGATGGCGTCGGGCGAGACACAGGCGGCGGCGATGCCGGGGGTGTCGACGAGTTGGCGCGAGGTGCATCCACGCGGGTCGACGGCTCCGCTGCTGGCGGGACTGGCGGCGTCGGTAGCGGTGGAAGTGGCGGGATCGTTCGACGCGGCGGCGGTGTTGGCAGCGGACGACGGCGAGCGCGGACGGCTGGTGGAGGAAGCGATTGCGGGCGCGACGTCGCGGACGCTATCGATGGCGGCGGCGAAGATCGACCGGAATGCGCCGCTATCGGACTACGGGTTGGACTCGCTGATCGCATTCAGTTTGATTAACAGGATCAAGGCCGAGATGGGAATCACGCTGCCGATTCAGAAATTTCTGGGAGGAGCGAGCATCCGGCAATTGGCGCACGACGCACTGCAGGAGTTGCTGATTTCTTCGCTGAGCGCGCGGCGGGAAGAGGCCGAGACCAGCGATTGGGAAGCCGTGGAGCTATGACCGTCACCGAACTATTGAGTGAACTCGTGAGGAAAGGGCTGCAGGTCACGGTGGACGGCGGCCAACTCAAGCTGCGTGGTCCCAAGGACGCGCTGACGCCGGAATTGTTGCGGAGCCTGGCGGAGCGGAAGGCCGAGATTGTGGGGGCTTTCGAGAAATCGAAGGGTCGCGCGGGGAATGGTGGCGAATCGATTCCGCGGGTGTCGCGGACGGAGGACCTGCCGCTTTCGGAAGTGCAGCAGGAGTTGTGGCTGGTGGAGCAACTCGCGGCGGGTAGTGTGACACGGCGCGTGACGGCGGGCTTTGCGCTGCGCGGGGAATTGGACACGGCGGCGCTGACGCGATCGCTGCGTCGCGTAGTGGAACGGCACGAAGCGCTGCGGACCACGTTTGCGGTGAAGAACGGGCGGCCGGTACAGGTCGTGCATGCGGACGCGCGGGTGGAACTGCCGGTGGTGGACCTGGAGCAGCTTCCAACGTGCAAGCGGGAGCCGGGGCTGCGCGAATTGCTGATCGAGCAAGGGAGCCGGCGATTCGATTTGGAAAATGGTCCGCTATTCCGGGTTTTATTGATACGAAAGTCGGCGACGGATCACATACTGTATCTGACTGCGCATCACCTCATCTTCGACGTGGAATCGGTCTGGCTCTTTCTGAGGGAAGTGGCGGACGGGTACGGGCACGGGTCGGCGGCGGCATCGAAGGAATTGCCGGTGCAGTACGGGGATTTCGCGGCCTGGCAGCGGGGACGGAGCGCGGAGGCGGGCGAGCGGTACTGGAAGCAGCAGTTGGCGCATGCACCGGCGGTATTGGATCTGGCGCCGGACCGGATGAGGGGACTCGAGAGGAACATCCGCTGCCGCCGGCAGAGAATGACGCTGTCGAAAGAGCTGTCGGAAGGGCTGTCGCAGTGCAGCCGGCGGGAAGGCGTGACGCCGTTCGTGCTGCTGTTCTCGGCTTTCAGCGTGCTGCTGGGGCGGTATGCAGGGCGGCAGGATGTGCTGGTGGGCTCGCCGGTTTCGGGCCGGACGCAGCCGGAGACGGAGGCGCTGATCGGATCGTTCGCGTACCCGATGGTGCTGCGCGCCGACCTATCGGGCGAGTGCACGTTCCGGGAATTGCTGCGGCGGGTCCGCGAGAACACGATGGCGGCGTTCGAGCATCAGGACGTGCCGTTCGGGCGGGTGCTGGAACTGGCGCAGCCGGAGCGGCGCGCGGGATACAGTCCGTTGTTCCAGGTGATGTTCACGCATCCACCGAGTCAGGCGGCGATTGAAGCGGGCGGGGTGAATTGGGAGCCGCTGCACGAGCTGCTGGAAGCGACGGTGGAGTACGATTTGTTCCTCAGCGCGATGAACGGGGCGGAGGGACTGGAGCTTTCGCTGACGTGGCCGGACGATCTGTTTGAAGCCGCCACGATCGAGCGGATGTTCCGCCATCTCCGGAATCTGCTGGCGGCCGCGGTGGAGAATGCGGGGCTGCCGCTTTCGGCGCTGCCGATGCTGGACGGCGCGGAACGGTACGCGGCGGCGGATGTGGCGCGCGTGGAAGCGGCGCTGCGGACTGCGCCCGCGGTATCGGACTGCGCGGTGCTGGCTCGGGAAGCGGGCGGGGTGTCGCACCTGGTGGCGTACGTGGCGCCGGGCGGACATTTCAGCGCGGGGGAAATTCGGGGCCATCTGGAAAAGCTGCTGCCGGAGAAACTGGTTCCGGCGACGCTGGTGGCCGTGTCGCATCTGCCGCTGACGGCCGCGGGCGCGGTGGACGCGGCGGCGCTATCGGGATTGGCGGCGGTGGACGGTGCGCTGGCGGAGACGGTGCAGGCCAGTTTGCAAGCGCAGGCAGGGGCGGGCGGCGTGGTGGTGGATCACCACGAGACGGTGGTGGAGGAAGCGCCGCTGCACATCTCGGACCTGCTGGCGTTTGCGGGCGACGGGCAGGCGGCGGCTAGGCCAGAAGAGGCCGCGGGAATCGCGGAGGACGTCCCGGAGCGGCCGATGGCGGTGAGCGACGGCGGACCGCTGGCGATTCCGGCGGATGCACCTCGAACGTTGACCGAGGCACTGCTGCGCACGGCGGCGCGTTATCCGCGGAAGGGCATCACGTACGTGGATGCACACGGCGGCGTGGTGCGGCAGACCTATGCGGCGCTGCTGGAAGACGCCAAGCGGATTCTGGCGGGACTGCGCGCGCACGGGTTTCGTCCCGGAGACCGGGTGATGCTCCAGATCAGCACGCTGCGCGATCACTTTTCGGCATTCTGGGGCTGCGTGCTGGGCGGGATTGTGCCGGTGACGGTGGCGGTGGCGCCTTCGTACCTGGAGAAGAGCGGCGTGGTGAACAAGCTCTTCAATACATGGAAGCTGCTGGAGCATCCGGCGATTCTGTGCGGTGGCGAGTTACGGCCGGCGATCGAGGGACTCTCGGGGATTCTGCCGATGGCGGAGGCGCGGGTACTGGCGGTGGAGAGTCTGAAAGAGCACGGCGTCGCGGAGGAGATTTACGAATGCACGCCGGACGATTTGATCTTCTTTCAGCTCAGTTCGGGGAGTACCGGAACTCCGAAGTGCATTCAGGAACGGCATCGCGGGATTGTGGCGCACGTTCACGGAGCGCAGCAGTTCAACGGCTACAGCGCGGACGATGTGAACCTGAACTGGCTGCCGGTGGATCACGTGGTGCCGATTCTGACCTGCCACTTAAAGGACGTATATCTGGGATGCGAAGAGATTCAGGTGAAGGCAGAGGCTGTCTTATCGGCGCCCACTAAGTGGCTGGACCTGATTGAGACGTACCGTGTGACTCACACCTGGGCTCCAAATTTCGGATTCAAGCTGGTGGCGGACAGCCTGAGGAGTAACTCGCAGCGTAAGTGGGACCTTTCTTCGATGAAGTTCTTCATGAACGCCGGGGAACAGGTCACCATGCCCGTGGTACGCGACTTTCTGGCGGCGGTGGCGCCGTTCGGCGTGAGGGCGAGCGCGATGCAGCCCTCCTTCGGCATGGCGGAAGCATGCACGTGCATGACGTTCCTGAACGGGTTCGACATGGAGAAGGGCTGCCGGCGAATTCTGAAATCGTCACTGGGCGGCGCGCTGCAAGTGCGGGACCGGGAAGACGAAGGGACGATGAGCTTCGTGGACCTGGGTCCGCCGGTGCCGGGTGTGAGTATACGGATTACGGACGGAAGCAATCAGGTGCGGCCGGAAGGTTACATCGGACGCTTCCAGATACGAGGAGATGTAATTACTCCGGGGTATCTGAATAATG
>DASZMZ010000390.1:0-14181 GCA_035551455.1 Candidatus Sulfopaludibacter sp. | reverse complement strand
GTTGCCGGCGCGGGCGCGGGACTGGCCAAGGTGCTGCTCTCCAAACGGCCCGACGTCGTCCTCCCCCAGGGCACCACGCTCGAGATGATCCTCGATCGCGACCTCCACTATACGGTGGACGAAATTCGCCGCCGCAATCTGCCTTGACGCCATCCTCTTCCGGATGGTACATAATGTACCATGACAAAGCGTACCGCCACCGGCGGCCGGGTCAAAGCTCCTCTCACTGAGTTGGAAAACGAAGTGATGACCGCCGTCTGGACCAACGGAAAGTCCACCGTCGACGCCGTTCATCAACTGGTGGCGCGCACGCGCACGCTGAAAGAGGCCACCACCCGCACTCTGCTCCGCCGCCTCGAAAAGAAGGGGTATCTGCGCCACGAAGAGGAAGGCCGCGCCTATGTCTACCAGGCCGTCGAGCCCGCCCGCAGTCTGGCCGCGCGCGCCGTGCGGCAGATCATCGACCGCTTTTGCCAGGGCTCCGTGGAAGAACTGGTCAGTGGCATGGTGGAAGCCCGCGTCCTGAGTAAGAAGGAGTTGGACCGGCTCGAGGAGTTCGTCAAAGGTCTTCGACCCGCCGGGTCCCGCGGTCCTACGAATTAAAGTAGCCCTCCGATTTCCGGCAAATTGCCGGCCCATCCGGCCTGCCCCTGCAAAGCGCATCGCTACAATGGGGGAATGATCAGTTGCCGCAAGCTGACGCGCCGGTTCGGCGACGTGACGGCAGTCAATGAGCTTTCGTTTGAAGTGGCCGATGGGGCCATCTGCGCCTTTCTCGGTCCCAACGGAGCCGGCAAGTCCACCACCGTAAAAATGCTGACCGGCCTGCTCCCGCCCACTTCCGGCGAAGTCGAAGTCTGCGGTCTCAACGCCGTGGCCAGCGGCCTCGAACTCAAGCGGCGCATCGGCGTGCTGCCCGAGGACCTGGGCCTGTTTGACGACCTCACCGTCGAAGAGCACCTGCTCCTCACCGGCGCCGTCTACGGTGTTTCCAAAGCGGCCACCCAGGCCCGGACCACCCAGTTGTTGCACGCCCTCAGCCTCGAACACGGCCGCAATACCTTCGCCGCCGCCTGCTCTCATGGCATGCGGAAGAAAACCGCCTTCGCCATGGCGCTGCTGCCCAATCCCAAAGTCGTCTTCATGGACGAACCCTTCGAGGCCATCGACCCCGTGACCTCCAAGATCATGCGCGACCTACTGCTTTCGTGCGCCCGCCGCGGCATGACGGTCTTTCTGACCTCCCACATTCTCTCCGTGGTGGAGCACATCGCCACCCAGATCGTGATGATCCGGAAGGGGTCGATTGTTTGGGATTCGCCGGCCGATCAACTGCCTCAGTCGCTCGAACAGCACTATTTCGATCTGGTGGAATCGCCCGCCGTGGAGGAACTGGAATGGCTCGGCTCGTCGCTATCCTAGGAGCGCTGTGGCGCGCTCAACGGCGAGATCAGAAATCGTTCGAATCCGTCGCCAGCAATAATTTCTTCATCGTGACGGCCATCTTTCTGCAAAAGGCCGGCACATTCATTTACCTGATTCTGGGCCTGGTGCTCCTGTTCCCTCTGAGCACGGACCCGCTGCGCAAAATTCCACGCTCGCGCCTCTCGCTCTGGCCGCTTGAGAAGGGCGAGCATCGATTGCTGCGGCTGCTCAGTCCATGGGTGAATCCGGTGACTTGGCTCATTGCGGGCCTCGCCGTGTGGATGGCGCGCGGCAGCGTCAGCGTGGGCCTCTGGGCCATCGTGGCGGGCGTCATTGGCGTGGGTTTCGTGCTCTCGGAAATCCCCGCGCCGGCCCACGGGTTGCTGCGGCGCGTGCCCCAATTCCCCAGCCCCTTGAACCATCTGATCCGCAAGAATCTGCGCGAGATGTTCGCCACGCTGGATTTTTACTGCGGTCTGCTGCTCAGTCTCGCCGCGCTATTGTACCGGCTGCTCGGCCGTACGCTCCCGCCCGAGGCCCTGCTGCCGCTCACCGTGCTGCTCGTTCTGGCCTTCTCCAGTTATGCGCAGTGCCTCTTCGGTCTGGATGGCGCCGGGGGCATGGGGCGGTATCGTTTGCTGCCGCTGCCCGGCTGGCAGATTCTGGCTGCCAAAGATGCGGCCTTTCTCCTGGTGGTGGTGCCGCTCACTCTGCCTTTGGCGCCGGTGCCCGGTCTTTCCGCGGCTCTGGTGGCGCTCGCCCTCGGCCACGGACCTTCAGTGGCTGAATATCGAGCCCAGACGCGCTGGCGCTTTTCGAGCGGCGCCAGCGTGATCTACGGAGTCATTCAGTCCGCCCTCATGGCAATGGCTGCGGTGAACGATTGGCGGCTCACCCTCCCCCTCTCGCTACTCGCCTTCTCAATTTCGCTGCTCTATTACGGAAGACGTTTCCAGGCCTAGCAGCCTCCGGTAAATGTCGCTCGCTAACGCTCGTCAGTAAGCGTCCTCTTTCGATTCAGTGAGTTGCCGCCACCGGCTGCCAGGCCTAACGCTCGCGGCTCTTTAGATTCAATGAGTTGCCGCCACCGGCTGCCAGGCTTAAGCGCGCGGCTCCGTAGATTCAGTGAGTTGCCGCCACCGGCTGCCAGGCTTAAGCGCGCTGCTCTTTAGATTCAATGACTTGCAGAGCCGCGACCGTCAGGGAGCGTTGCCACAGGCCGCTAGCCTTAAGTATTGCCGCTTTCCTGCCGATAAGTTCTCCGTGGCGATTCGTATGCTTCTGGGGGTGGCGCTGGTATGTGCAGCCGCGGCCCAGACCGGCAAATCAACTGTGCCTGTACTGGATGAACAGGCCCTGTTTGGTGATTTACCAACCATTGAGGCGGCTTCCCTGCATGCCCAAACGCTGGCGGAGGCTCCCGCCAATGTGACGGTGATTACCGCCGCACAGATCCGCCGCTATGGCTATCGAACTCTGGCGGAGGCGCTGGCGTCGGTGCGCGGCTTCTACGTAACCAACGACCATACTTATCATTATGTAGGCGTCAGCGGCATCTCCTTGCCGGGCGATTTCAATACCCGTTTTCTGGTGATGCTGAACGGTCATCCGCTCACCGACAATATCTACAATTCGAATAACTTCTTCGGCCAGGATTTCGGGCTGGATATGGGCCTGGTGGAACGCATCGAGATCATCCGCGGACCCACATCGGCGCTCTACGGGTCCAACGGAATGCTGGCCAATATCAATGTGGTGACGCGATCTCCGGTAGATGGTCCCACGGTTCAGGTTTCGACGGAGAACGATACCTTCGGCGAGGCGAAACTCGGTGCGTCGGCATCCCTGAATCTCGGCCGCGGCGCGAATCTGCTGGTATCGGCGTCATTGTTCCACAACGGCGGCATCGCTTTTCCCCTGGATGGTCTGCCGCTGCCGGCCGGCGCCGTGCCCCCGGTCTCGAATGCCGATGGCGAGCGCGGATATCATACGTTCGCCAATTTGATCTGGCACAACTGGAGCTTTACCGCCTACCTGAATTCGCGCGGCAAGCAACCGCCCGTTGGGCTGGGCACGAGTCTCTCGGGCGACCCCGGGCAGAGCGTCGTCGATAGCCGCAATCTCGTCGGCGCGGCATACAAGCGGCAAATCGGTCCCGGAGAGCTGCAATGGCAGCTTTATTATGACCGCTACCGTTATCGCGACCGCTTCGACTATCCCGTGGATGGCGGCGTGCAAGCGCTGCGCGACTACAACCGCGGCGACTGGTTTGATTCTCAGTTGACGTACTCGCTGCCGGTCTCCGGTTTAGGCTTGCTCACCGCCGGCATCGCCGGCTCCTGGGATGTACGCGCCGAACAGTACAACGAGGTGGACGGCGTGCGGCAGGGTTATACCAATCATCCCGACCGCGACGGTGCTCTGTTTGTCCAGCAGGAGGTCAAACTGGCGCCGAAACTCAAGCTGTACGGCGGCTTGCGGCTGGACGAGTCGCGCCTGTTCGGCCACTTCCTCTCGCCTCGGGTGGCCCTGGTCTGGCAATCTTCCTCGCGCACGGTCTATAAAGCCGTCTACGGTCATCCCTTTCGAAATCCCAGTGCGTTTGAGCAGTTCTATAACGATGGCGGCCTCAGTTATGCCGCCGCTCCGCCGCTGCGTCAGGAGGTGGCCGAGACTTTTCAAGCCTCGGTGGAAAGAAAGGTCGCGTCCGCCTGGACTTTAACCGCAGATGGGTTCAGCTATCGGATCCGCAACGGGATCGAGGCTGTTGCTCTGGACGATTCCGTGCAGCAGTATCGCAATACCGGCGGCTACCGCGCGGCAGGCGGGGAATTGGAAATCTCAGGGAAACCGTGGGACCGGCTGGAAGTTCTGGCCAGTCTTGCGGTCCAACAGGCCACCGGCGGAGCCGCATCGGTCTGGCTGGCCAACTCACCGCGTCAGGTAGCCAAACTCCGGTTGGGCCTTCCCCTTTGGCGCGACAGGCTGGTGTTGGCCGGAAACTGGCAATATCTCTCGGCCAGAAAATCGTGGACCGGCGACCGGTTGGGCGGCGCCCTGTTGACCGATGCCACGGCAACGTGGCGAATCCATCCGCGAGTCGACGTGCAGGCCGGGGTGCGCAATCTCTTCGACCGGCGTTACGAAGATCCCATCTATCTGACCGTGGACCGTCTGCGGGGGGATGGCCGCTCGGCCTTTCTTCGACTGGTCTGGCAGGTGATGGAATGAATTTGACTGCCGTCTGGGTCCTATTGGCGGCGGTGCTTGCCCCGGTTCAGGCCAGCGTCGTGGTGGCCTACGAGTCCGGTATCGACGCTTATGCGGAAGCCGTGGAAGGCCTGCGGACCGGCCTCGGTGCGGTGCCTTTCACAATCGTGGACCTCCGCTCGCCCGGAGGCTCCGACGAACTGGCGCGGGCCATCGCCTCGCGCGAAACCCGCGCCGTGGTAGCTGTCGGAAATGCGGCGCTGAAAAACGTGCAGGCGTATCGTCCCGGCGCCCCGGTCATCGCTGCCCTGGTGCTGCGCGGCCGGGAGACGGAGCTGGCCTCGGCTCACGTGGAACTCGATGTCACTCTGGCCATCCAACTCGCGGCCATGAAGGCGATCCTGCCCGGCCGCACCCGGGCCGGGCTGATCTACAACCCGAAAAACGCCCGCTACCCAATCGAGGTGCTGGAGGCCCGCGCCCGCCGCGAAGGTTACACACTGTCGTCGGTGGCATGCGACACTCCTTCCCGCCTGCTGAAGGCCATGGCGTCCCTGAAGGGCCATGTCGACTTCGTTCTGTGCACCCCGGATCCCGACTTTTATAATCCCGTGACCATCAAGCCGCTGGTGATGGCTTCTTTAGAGGAGCGCCTGCCGCTGGTTGGCTTTTCCCCGGCCTTCGTTCGCGCCGGAGCATTGGCCGGAATCTATCCGGATTATCGGGAAACCGGACGTCAAGCCGCCGATCTGGCGCTGCGCCTGATGAAAAACGGCGAACGGCCTGCCGATGAGGGCCCGTCGAAAGTCCGGGTGGCGGTCAATCAGAGGGTGGCGCGCCTGCTCGGAATCGAATTTCGTACGCCGTCATTTCCGCTGGAGGTGTTCCGCTGATGCGCCCCGCTCAGAACTCCCTCCTGCTGCGCGTGCTGGCAGCCAGCCTGGCGCTCAGCGCCTTCATCGTGGTGGGTCTCACGGGACTCTTTTTGTGGACCTACAATCGCGACCTGCAGCGTCAACTGGAGAGTCGCGCCGGCGCGCTGGCGGATTTCCTGGCGGGTCAGAGTCAGTTCGCCATGTTGGTGGGCGACGAATCGGAACTGGAGCGCATCGCTCAAAACGCCATCTCGACCGAGCAGATGCAATTTGTGGAATTGACCGATGAGAGCAGCGGCACGCCGCTCCTGCTGACGCGGCCGGAGTTCGCCAAGGGAGACCGTCGCAGGCTGATCGAAGTCACTCGCCAGGTAATGCGGCCTGCTCAAATTGGGCGAATCGGCTGGGAGGCCGGTGCGCCGGCCCCCGAGTCCCGGCAGCTTACCCGGCTGGGGAGAGTCCGTCTGGGCTTTTCAACCGAGCCACAGCGCGCCGAACAGGTCCGGCTGGGCTGGCTGGCGGCCGAAATGGCTACAGCATGGCTGCTCATCGCCGGAGCCATTCAATTCTGGCAGATGAAGACCCTGCTGCGGCCGCTCCGGTCGCTCACCGAATCCACCGGCCGTGTGGCGGAAGGAGATCTGAAGGGCCGGGTGGAGGTGGTCCGTATGGACGAGGTGGGGCTTCTGGCTACGGCCTTCAATGCCATGTTGGACCGGCTGGGTGAAACGCTGGTGTCCAAGGAGGCGGCGGAGGCTGCCAATGCGGCCAAGAGCCGTTTCCTGGCCACGATGAGTCACGAATTGCGCACCCCCCTCAACGCGGTCATCGGCTACAGCCAGTTGCTGCAGGAGACTTGCGTGGACCGCGGCTTGGACGACATGGGAATGGACTTGCGGCGTATCGAAAAGGCCGGCGCCATGCTGCTCCACATGGTGACGCAGGTGCTGGATTTCTCCAAAGCCGAAGCGGATCGGATGCGGCTGCATCCGGAGACATTCGACGTCGGCCAGACCATCCACGACGTAGTGGAGAATGTGCGGCCGCAGGCGGCATCCAATCGCAACCGGGTTCATATTAACGCGGGCGACCAGCCCATCGAGGTGCGCACAGACCTGGTCCGTTTTCGTCAGAGCCTGTTGAATCTGGTCGCCAATGCCTGCAAGTTCACCAAAGACGGAGAGGTCCATGTAGAGCTCACGCGGGAGCAGGCGGAGGACCGGGACTGGATTGCCGTGAGCGTGAAGGATACCGGAATCGGGCTGAGTCCGGAACAGCAGGCCAAACTGTTTCAACCCTTTACCCAGGCCGATTCGTCTACTACCCGGGAATACGGCGGCACCGGACTAGGGCTGGCGATCAGCCGTAAACTCTGCCGTTTGATGGGGGGAGATATTTCCGTTCAGAGTGAATTAGGGAAGGGATCGAATTTCGTGATGCGGATTCCGGCGTGGATGGAATCGGAAGAATAGGAAACCTATGGCGATGCGCCTGCTAGTCGTGGATGATGTCGAAATGAACCGGGATGTTCTCAGCCGCAGGCTGGAGCGCACTGGATATGAGGTAGTGACCGCGGAGGGCGGAGTCGAGGCGCTGCGGATTCTCGCCGCACAGCATGTGGATCTGGTGCTTCTGGACGTGATGATGCCGGGAATGAGCGGCACCGAAGCGCTGCTCCGCATGCGTGAGACGTTTACCGCGTCGCAGTTGCCGGTCATCATGGTGACCGCGATGGCGGAGGACGAAGGTCTGGTCGAGGCCATGCATTGCGGCGCCAACGATTACATCACCAAGCCGTTGAATTGGGAGGTCGCGCTGGCGCGTATCGAAACCAGGTTGGCCCTGGCGTCCACGGACCGCGAACTGCGCCAGACCACCGAACTGTACCGGTTGGCTTCCGGCGCCTCCGACGAAAGTGTGTGGAATTGGGATGTGCACAAGCGCAGCATCTACTGCTCTCCGCGCTTGAGGGCCATTCTCGGTTGTTCGTGTCCTGCACAGGGATGCAGGGAGGAAGAATGGTTGGCCCATATACATCCCGGGGACCGCGCTCAGTGGCGCCGCCAACTCACCTCGCAGTTGGAGGACCAGACCGCCCTGTTGGAGACTGAGTTTCGCGCGCGTCACACGAACGGCCATTATCTGTGGGTGGAATGCCGCGCCAGCGCCACGCGCGATGCGCAGGGCAACCCGGTCCGCCTGGTAGGTCACATGACGGATATCACCGCGCGCCGCACCGTGGACCCGGTCACGCAGCTTCGGAACCGGGTCTGGCTGGAATCGGAATTGGAGGTCCCGCCAAATGGCGAGGAGGCCGCGGCGTTGGTGCTGGTGCACCTGGATGGCTTCGACCGCTGCCGCGGAAGTCTCTCTGAGAAACAGGCCAACCGTATTCTCCAGCGGGCAACCGAACGCATCCAAGGCTGGCTGGCAATCGCAAACCTGGGCGGCGCCACTTTTCTGGCCAGTTCCGCGCCCCAGCAGTTCGCCGTTCTGGTGCGGCGCGCCGCGTCGCCGGAGCAGTTGCAGCAGCGGGTAGTTTCCCTGAAAGTGGCTCTGGAAGAGTTCTTCGCCGAACAGGATGAGACCGCGTTTGTCTCGGTCCGTCTCGGCATCGCCACCGCCGCCAACGGGGAAGAGTGGCCCTCCTTGTTGCGCGATGGCCAAGCCGCTCTGCATCACTCAGGCGAAGAAGGCATGCGAGGCATTACGCTGTTCGACAGCGCCATGCGTCAACACGATCTGGAGGCGATGCAGTTAGAAGCCGACCTCAGGCGGGCCGTGGAGCGCGATCAGTTCCTGGTCTTCTACCAGCCGAAAATCGACCTCGAGTATGGAAGCATCGTGGGCTTCGAAGCTCTGGTGCGTTGGAACCGGCCCGGCGCCGGCCTGGTGATGCCCGACGACTTCATTCCCCTGGCCGAACGCAATGGCCTGATTGTGCCCTTGGGGCTGAAGGTCCTGCAGCGCGCCTGTGAGGACACCGTTGAGCTGCGAAAACGCTTTCCGCAGGCCACGGTCAGCGTGAACGTCTCCGGACGCCAATTTTCTGACCCTCACCTCGTCCAGGAGGTGCGCCGGATTCTGGACGCCACCGGCCTGGACCCCAAAGCCCTGTGGTTGGAAGTCACCGAAACGGTGGTCGTCGCCGATCCGCCTGCGGCGCTGGCCACCATGCGCCAATTCCGCGAGATGGGTGTGGGGCTGAAACTGGACGATTTCGGAGCCGGCTATTCTTCGCTTGCCTATCTGAAGCAGTTCCCTTTCGACACACTCAAAATCGACCGCTGTTTCATCCAGGGAATGAACGAAAGCGCCGAAAGCCGCGCCATCGTCCGCGCCATCATCGAAATGGCGCGGAGCCTGCGCCTCGATACCGTGGCGGAAGGAGTGGAGAGCATGGAGGAGGCCGGTCAATTACGTTCTATGGGCTGCCGCTTCGGACAGGGCTACCTGTTCTCGCGCCCGGTCGAACTGCCGCGCTTGCAAGAGCTGTTGGAGTCCTGGCGAATGCCGGAGCTATTGCGGGTACCTCAAGCTCCGGCAGACGCGCTCCTGGGGCTGCCCGCATGAGTCGACTTCTGCTAGCGGAAGATGACGAATTCAGCCGCGACATGCTGGTGCGCCGCCTGGAGCGTCACGGCTTCGAAATGATCGCAGCGTCGGACGGGCGCGAGGCCCTGTTAGCCGCCCGGCAGCATCGTCCCGACCTGATCCTGCTGGACCTGGACATGCCCGTGATGGATGGCCGCGCCGCCATGCGCGCGTTGCGCACGGACCCGCGCACCTTTCGCATTCCCATTATTGTGCTGACGGCGCATGCCGAGCCGGATGACGTCGCGGTGGCCCGCGAAGCCGGCTGCTGCTCCTATGAAACCAAGCCAGTGGTGCTCCGCCGCCTGCTCGAACGCATCGAAGACGCCTTGAAATCCGCGTCTTCCCCGCCGCCCGAAAGCGCCCCATAGCCGCCCAAACTGTGAGTGGGATAGACGGTCGCCTTTTGCCGTCTGTCCAGCCGCCTGAAGGCGGCAGTAGCTGCAATAATCTTCAGCATTTCGGACGCAGACCACTAGGCCGCTCTTACGCCAGTCCCGAACGCTCCAGCAGAGCGCGCGGATCCGGCTCCCGGCCCATGAAGTCGCGATACAGCTCCGCCGGGTCCTGGCTATCGCCCTTCGACAAGATCTTGGCGCGGAACTCGCCCCCAATCTCCGGACTGAAGATGCCATTGTCACGGAATCGCGTAAACGCGTCCGCATCCAGCACCTCGGCCCATTTGTAGGAGTAATATCCGGCGCCATAGCCCACCGGCGCGGCGAAAAGATGCGTGAACGCCGCAATCATGGCATGCTGCGGAGGCAGCGGCGCCGGGCTGTATTCCTGCAGCACCTGTCGCGTATAAGCGATCGGGTCGCCATCGACTTTGGGAGAATACTGCACGTGCAGCAGAAGATCGATGAAGGCAAAGCCCAGTTGCCGCATCTGCGCATTGGCCGCCCGGAAGGTGCGGGCGCGCTTCATCTTCTGGAACAGTTCCTCCGGCACCGGCTCGCCGGTCTCGAAATGGCGCGCGAACAGATCCAGCGCCTGCCGCTCCCAGCACCAGTTCTCCATGATCTGCGACGGTAATTCCACAAAGTCCCACGCCACACTGGTGCCGGCCAGCGACCGGACCTCTACCCGGCTCAACAGATGATGCAGCAGGTGTCCGAATTCGTGAAAGATCGTCTCCACTTCGCGATGCGTCAAGAGCGCCGGCTTGCCGCCCACCGGCGGAGTGAGGTTGCCGCAAATCAATCCCAGGTGCGGCTGGAAACCGCTGGGCGAAGGCCCCCCGGTGATCAACGCGTCCATCCACGCGCCGCCGCGTTTGTTCTCCCGGGGAAACCAATCCGCATAAAAACCGCCAATGAAAGTGCCGGTCTCGTCATGGACGTTGTAGTAGCGGACCTCGTGGTCCCAAGTCGGCACGCCCGCCTCCTCGGCCACACGGATGCCGTACAGCCGACCCACCAGGTCGAACATTCCGGCCACCACCCGTTCCACCGGGAAATAGGGGCGCAGCGCCTCTTCATCGAAATCGTAGAGCGCGGCGCGCTGTTTTTCGGCGTAGTAGGCCACATCCCAGGGCGCGAGTTCCGGCGCGTCGGGACCCTCCAGGGACCGCCGGAACTCCAGCAGTTCGCGATTCTCTTCCGCAAACCGCCGCTCGGTCTTGGCTTTCAGATCCTCCAGGAAACTCATCGCGCGTGCGCCGGTGTGAGCCATCCGGTCTTCCAGCACCAGGTCGGCGAAATTCGCGAAGCCCAGCAGCGCCGCCTTCTCGCGCCTTAAGTCCAGGATCCCCGTAATCAGCGTGCGATTGTCGTGCTTGCCTTCGGTCGCGCGCACGGAGTATGCTTCGTACTCCTTCCGGCGAATCGCGGCGTCGTCCAGGTACGTCATTACCGCCACGTAGTCCGGACCCTGCAGCGTGAAGCGCCAGCCTTCCAGGCCTTTGCGCGCGGCGCTCTCGCGGGCCGTCGCGATGGCAGTCGGAGGCAGGCCCGCCAGTTGCCCCGCGTCCGTGATCACCAGTTCGAAACCGTTGGTGGAGTCCAGAACGTTCTCTGCGAACTTCGTCGTCAGTTTGGTCAACTCGACGTCAAGCGCCTCCAGCCGTTCCTTGCCTGCCGGGTCCAGGTCGGCGCCGTGCCGGCGGAAGCTCTCCATCGTCTTGGTGAGGAAGCGCTGCCGTTCGCCCGAAAGATGGGCCGCCTCGCCGGTCGCGGCGTAAGCCTTGATGGCCTGCCACAGATTCGCCTGGAGCGGGATGCTGGAATAAAACGCGCTGACCTCCGGCTGGACCGCATTGAACGCCGCCCGCAATTCCGGGTACGTCGCCACGGCTTCCAGGTGCCGCACCACGCCCATGGCGAAATCCAGAGGCTCGGTCAGCCCGTCGAGCGTATGCATCGTATTTTCAAATGTGCGTTCCCCAGACTCGGAGGCGATGGCGCTCAACCGGGCGCGGCCTTCCGCCAGCAGTTGGCCTGCCGCCGGTTCGACGTCGGCGGCTGTAATCTTGTCGAACGGGACGCGAAACTGAACCGTGAGAAGGGGGTTTGGCGAATTTGCACTCTGCATCTATATGAGGTTAACAGGTGCCCCTGCCCCCAAAATCAATCCGCGTGCAAAAAGCTACAGAACGGTTACCATAGAGGAAGATGGGTTCTGACGAGAATGGGGTGCCGTGTCGCCCTCCACTTGGCGAGCGGCTGAATGTCTTCGCCCTAGTGATCTACATACCTGGTCCTTTGGGATGCTTCCTCGATGACCTGCGCCGGGAATTGGTGCCGCACTATAATCCCCACGCGCACGTGAGCGTGTTGCCTCCACGGCCCCTGACGGTGGACTGGCAGACCGCCTCCGCACAGGCTCGCAATCTGGCCGGCGCATGGTCGCCGTTCGAGGTGGAACTCACCTGCCTTCAAATCTTTCCGGTCACCGACGTGATCTACATCGAGATCGGCGCCGGCGCTTCGGAGTTGCGGCGGATGCATGCCGCCATGAACCTCACTGACCTGGGCTTCAACGAGCCTTTCCCCTACCACCCGCACATTACAGTGGCGCAAGAGATTCCGCGTGAACGGGTCGCGGAGGTGCGGGAGCTGGCGCAGCGCCGCTGGCAGGAATTTGATGGACCCCGCTCCTTCCTCGCCGAGCGCGCGGCCTTCGTGCAGAATACGCACGGCAATTGCTGGATCGATCTGGAAGAGTATTCGCTCGGCGCCATTCCCGCCCGTTAAACAAAATCAATTATTTGAGACAAATTTCTCCGAAACGCACTAAAGTAATCTACGGAATCAGTCGATAGTCTGGTCAGAGAGTACTTTGAATACTGTTGCGGTGTGCGATACGGAGCCGATTGCGATCGAGGGGCTGCGGAGCCTCCTGGAATCGGCCGAAAGCCTGCGGGTCGTCGCGGCGGAAAATTCGTTATTGGATGGAATGGACGCAGTTCGCGAGTTGCGGCCTGCTATCGTGATCGTCGATAAGACGTTTGGCGCGCAGCCGGTCACGGATTGGATCTCTTCCCTGAAGAATTCCACTCAGCGCGTCTCGGCGATCGTTTGGGGCAGTTCTTTCTCCGAAGCCGAAGCCCTGCGTTTCATCAAAAGCGGGGCTATGGGAGTCCTGCGCAAGACCGCGACGCTCGACACGGTTTTGGATTGTCTGCGGACCGTGGAGCGGGGCAACACGTGGATGGGCGGAGATATGGTGCGCGATGCGGAGCGTGCTTCCCGTCCCGGCCATTCCCCCCTGACCCAACGCGAGCAGCAAGTGCTCGAACTGGTGGAGCAGGGGCTGAAAAATCGCGATATCGGAGACCTTCTCGGTATCCGCATCGGCACCGTCAAAATCCACCTGAAACACATCTTCGAAAAAATGGGAATTCGCGGCCGTTACGCCCTGGCCCTCTCCGGCTTAAAAGTAGGATAGACGATCGCCTTTCGTCGTCTGTCCGTTTTCTCCGTGGTGAAAATCCAGTCACACGTTTCGCAAACTATTTCCGCCCTGCATTCTCAATCACTTAACAGATTTTCACCCCTGATTCTCCTAGTTGACATGTTTCAATGAGGTCGGTAAGGAGCTGAGCCACTATGTGCCCGAAACTGATCCAAATCGAAGAGAAAGCCGCGTTGCCTGATCGCCGCATCATCAACGCCTACCGTCACGGCCTCACCGGTCAAGTCATGATGTTCACCAAACCCGAGCAGGAGGCTTACAACAAACACTGCAAAGCCCTGCTCGAATCCCTGGCCCCCGTCGGAGGACTCGAAACCTCCTTCGCCCAAGCCATCGCCGACGATTCCTGGCGCCTCTCTCGCGCCTCGTCCATCGAGAACACTCTCATCGGCATCGGCCTGAACACCAAGGAGGATCCCTACTCCATACAGCCCCCGCAAGTCTCCGACGCTTTTCTCCAGGCCTTCGCCTGGGTCAAGAACGTCAAGAACTTCAACCTCCTGACCCTCTACGAAAGCCGCCTCCACCGCAAGATGGAAAAGAATCTCGACCTCCTCCGCAAGGAGCAAGCCATTCGCCTGGCCGCCGAGAAACTCAAACCCCAGAAAACAAAACGCGAGGCCCCCGAATACCCCGACGAAATCCTGCAGCCCGATTTTGTTTTTTCAACCCCTAAAATCGACCCCCAACCCCGCCTGTAGACGCCAAAAACCCCTGGCTAAACAACGTCCACCGCTGCTGATCTTTGACAATCGAAAGTCCTCTCCCACCTCATACGCCACAAGTGTGTGATTGCGGTGGTGATATCCTTAAGGCTTGACCCGCTTAGTCTCGCCTTGCATGGCAATCATTTTGTCCGCGGCGTCTGTCGCTACGGCTCAATCTCCGGTTCTACTGGACGCGATGTCTCAGGAATTGAACCGCAACTTTAGTGTCCTGAAAGAGAAGGCCGACCCGCCTCCCTACTTCATGAGCTATGAGGTGACCGAAGAGGAGTACCGGAGCATTTCCGGCACTCTCGGCGTCATCAACAACTCGGGCAGCGGGAAGACCCGCGCACTCGACGTCTCGGTGCGCGTGGGCGATGCCAAACTGGACAACTACCACCGCGTTCGCGGCGATCGGGGACAGTTCACCTCCGGCGCCACGCTCACCTACGAAG
>DASZMZ010000389.1:0-4261 GCA_035551455.1 Candidatus Sulfopaludibacter sp. | reverse complement strand
CGTCGTGCTCTTCCCGTATGAGGGAACGCCTTCTTATCGCGCGGGGCTGAAGCCTGCCGACATCATCATCGCGGTCGACGGCAAATCCACCGACAACATGGACTCGACGCAGGTCGCCAACATGTTGAAGGGGCCCAAGGGCACTCACGTCTCGGTCACCGTCACCCGCTACGGCCAGTCCAAGCCGTTGACTTTCGATCTGGTCCGCGATGAGATTCCGCATGGCTCCATCGATCTGGCGTTCATGGTGCGGCCGGGTGTCGGCTATATCCACATCACTCAGTTCCAGGAGACCACCGGCCACGAAGTCGCCGAGGCGCTCGATAACTTCGGTCCGATCAAGGGTCTGGTGCTGGATTTGCGCAGCAATCCCGGCGGCCTGCTGACCGAGGCGGTTTCTGTTTGCGATAAGTTCCTGCAGAAGGGCCAGGTCATCGTCTCGCAGCGCGGACGCGCCTATCCGGAGCAGGTACAGCGCGCCACGCATGGGAATGGCGGGCACACCTTCCCGATCGTCGTGCTGGTAAATCACGGAACGGCTTCCGCGGCAGAGATTGTGAGCGGCGCGCTACAGGACCACGACCGCGCCATCGTTGTCGGCGAGACCACCTTCGGCAAGGGTCTGGTCCAGACCGTCTATCCGCTCTCGGAGAACACCGGCCTGGCGCTGACGACCTACCACTACTACACACCCAGCGGTCGGCTCATCCAGCGCAATTACAGCGGCGTTTCGCTCTACGACTACTACTACAACCACGATCAGCCCTCCAGCGACAAGAACCGCGAGGTAAAGCTGACTGACTCCGGCCGTACGGTTTACGGCGGTGGCGGCATCACGCCGGACGACAAGGTCGACACGCCCAAGTCGAATCACTTCCAGGACGTGCTGCTGGAGCACTACGCCTTCTTTAACTTCGCCGCCCACTATCTGGCAAATCACACAGCGGATAAGAATTTCCAGGTGGACGACGCCGTCATGAATGACTTCCGGCAGTTTCTGAACAGCCAGCAGATCTCGTTCACCGAGCAGGACCTCAACGGCGTCTCAGACTGGGTGAAGGCGAACATCAAGGCAGACATCTTCACCAGCCAGTTCGGCCAGGAGCAGGGGCTTCGCGTCCGCGCCGAATGGGACCCGATGATCGGACAGGCCATCGGCTATCTACCGCAGGCCCAGGCACTCGAAGACCAGGCCAAGAAGGCAGACGAGCAGCGCGCCACTGCTGCCCTGCACGCAGTTCAATAATTTTCTCCTGATCTCGTCCCTGAGCCCGCGGCGAGCCATCTCAACTCGCGGAGGACAGTGATCATGGCAGAGAAGGTCCAAAAGCTCGGTCTCGAGCGCGATTACAAGCAGTACCTCTACTTCATCAACAAACAGGGCAACGTCGCGCGCAAGAAAAAGGGCGGCGAGGGGGCAGAAGAAGTCGTAGCCGAGACTCATCTGCAGCGCGAAAAGGGTTATCTCTACTTCATCGACAAAGAAGGCGACCTGGCCCGGGCGCCGCGCAAGGGCAAATCCGGCGACTCACCGGAGCCGGAGCACGGGAATCAGTAGGCGAAACTCTCGCCGGTCACAGGGCGGCTCTTGCCTTTCACGGAGCGGGAACCGTCCGTTTCCTGATCATGCCCGTAATTTTCGCCGGCACTGCCAAAGATCCGCGTCTCGCCCTCGCGGATCACAGCAACCCGGTCGGCCAGTTCCAACCTCTTCGCCGACGCAAGAAGCCGCGGCAACGGCTCCTCTAACGGCTCCTCAGAGAGCCAGAAGGTTCCGTAGTGCATCGGCACCATGGCCCGCGCTTCAAGGTCCTGGAATGCACGTAAAGCGTCCTCCGGGCTGGTCTGGACGGCACGGTAGCTGTCCGGCGTATAGGCGCCGATCGGGAGCAGCGCGATCTCGGGCTTCAGACGGGCGCTGATTTCGCGAAAGCCTGAAAAGTACGCAGTATCTCCCGAGTAGTAGAGCCGGCACGCGCCGCCTTCGATGAAGTAGCCTCCATATCCGCGATGGCCATCGGTGATCCAGCGGGTGCCCCAGTGTTTGGCTGGCGTATGCGTGATGGTCAGGCTTCCGGCCGTGTAGCTCTGCCACCAGCGCAGCTCCACGACCTGTGAGAATCCCAGACCGCGCACCACATCGGCCACGTCGTTCGGAACCACAGCGATCGGGGCACGTCCGCTGCGCCGCCGCGTGGCTCGTACTACGCGCCGCAGCGACGAGCGGTCCAGGTGGTCCATGTGCGCATGCGACAACAGAACAACGTCGATGGGCGGAAGATCGCGCACCCGCACGCCGGGACGCCGCTGCCGCCGCAGCAGAATGAGCCAGGTGGAGAAGACCGGATCGAAGAGCAGGTTCTTCCCCCCGGCCTGTATCAGGAATGACGAGTGCCCGATGAACGTGATGCCCAGTTCATCCGGCATAGCAGCCCGCGGGCGCTGATGCGTGCCCCGCATCGGCGTCACTGCCGAACGCCAGAGCAGATGTCCTGTGTACCGCAGCCTGCGGCGAATCTCAGCCCAACGCCTCATGCGCTATCGTTCTCCCCGTCTTCTTTGACGTTCCGCGGCTTCTTCCTGTCACATTCGATGACAAATCGAAGCACCGCGATCCCAAGATCCTTGCCGAAGCCCTGCTGCCGCTGGCCGGTACCGGTCTTTCAACTTCCGCACTCGACTGCAATGGGAGACAATGCACACATCCCATGCGTTCCATTTCTTTCCCCTGTTCGCTGCTGGCGCTGTGTCTGTTCGCAACACCTCCACTGCTGGCGCAGGCGGAAAACGGCCAACCCGGCCCTGCGGCCGCACCGGCAACAGTGCCGGAGACCCCGGGCGGACAGAGCACGCCGCAGACCGGGCAGCCCACCCCTCCTGCGGCCCCCGCTCCGCCTGTCCAGTTCACGCGCACCGTACCGGCGCCGCCCGTCCGCTACTCCGGCAGCCTCGGGTCGACCTACATTCCGCTGGATAGCTGGATGTACCCGGAAATCATGCGACTTTATTCGCTGGGATTCATCGACACTGCCTTTCTTGGCATGCGGCCCTATACGCGAACCAGCGTTGCCCACATGCTGGATGCGTCGGCCGGAAAAATCTACAACAGCGACAGTGACGAAGCGAAGGATATCTATAGCGCTTTGAGCCGTGAGTTGGCTCCCGATCTTGAGATCCCGATTGATGCCCACCGCGGCCACTCGGAGGTTGAATCGGTCTATACCCGCGTGCTCGGCATCACCGGGCCGCCTCTTCGTGATCCCTACCACGCTGGCCAGACCATCGTGAACGACTACGGCCGCCCGTACGCCGAGGGCTTCAACAACATCACCGGCCTCAGCGTTCGGACGACGCTTGGCCGCTACTCAGGCTACTTCCGCGGCGAATATCAGCACGCCCCCGCGCTCTGGGGCTACTCGACAGCGGTAGCCAGTCAGCTTTCCTTCCAGGACGAGGTCTTCCCGCTCACCTACTACAACCCGACGCTTCCCTACGGCGCGACCTTGCAAAGCGTAGATACCTTCCGCATTCAGGAGGCATACCTCGCGGCAAATTTCGCCAGCCACGAGATTTCCATCGGCAAAAGTGATGAGTGGTACGGTCCGGGACGCGGCGGCGGCATGGGCTACAGCAACAACGCGGAAAATATCTACTCCATCCGCATCAATCGTGTGGAACCGGCATATATCCCATTCGTCTCGCGCTTCCTCGGGCCCGTCCGCTATGACTTCCTCTACGGCAGCCTCCAGGGACATACGGCGTATAACTCGCCCTACACCCACTCGGAGGGCTTTAGCTTTAAACCGACGTCGAACTTCGAATTTGGATTCGAGCGGACAATCGTGTTTGGCGGCAAGGGCCACGAACCGGTCACGTGGCACACCTTCCTCAAGGGCTTCTTCGATATCAACGACACGACTTACTCAGAAAAGATCGGCCGTGACGATCCCGGAGCCCGCTTCTCTGCATTTAACTTTTCCTATCGTGTGCCATTTGTGCGCAACTGGCTTACGTTTTACAGCGACTCCGAAGCGCACGACGACGTGACGCCGATCAGCGCGCCCCGGCGCGCGGCTATGCGGCCCGGCATTTACCTTTCTCACTTTCCCGGAGCGCCTAAGCTCTCTTGGCGCGTCGAAGCGGTTTCCAGCGATCCGCCAACCGGGCGCAGCATCCATGGAAGCTTCATGTACTGGGAGGTGGAGCAGCGCCAGGCCTATACGAATAAGGGCTTCACCTTCGGCGACTGGATCGGGCGTGA
>DASZMZ010000388.1:0-3245 GCA_035551455.1 Candidatus Sulfopaludibacter sp. | reverse complement strand
CAGGATGTAGTGGCCGCCGTCGGTGAGGAAAGTGTCCCCGCCGGGCTGCGTACGCAGCTTTGGATTCGCTCCCAGTTTCTTCAATCGTCCTTCGGTGGACTGCCAGCCGAACGGCACGACCTCCACGGGAAGGGAAAACGTGGCTCCCAGCTTATCCACCAGCTTGCGCTCGTCCACGATGATGGCAAAGCGCGCGCTGGCAATGGCGACCAGTTTTTCGCGGAGCAGATTTCCGCCGCCGCCTTTGATGAGATGCAGAGTGCCAAGCTCCACTTCGTCCGCGCCGTCGATGGCCAAATCGAGCTGCGGATACTCGGCCAAAGTGGCGAGCGGTATCCCCAGTTCCCGGGCCTGCGCCGCGGTTTTCTCCGATGTGGATACGCCGACCAGACGAAGGCCGTTCTTCACGCGTTTGCCGATGGCCTCGACGACCAGTTTTGCCGTGGTTCCGGAACCCAAGCCGATCACCATGCCATCCTGGATCAAGTCAGCGGCAGCTTCAGCGGCTTCCTTTTTCAGCTTCTGGATCGCTTCAGCAGAATTCTCTTCGGCGCCTTTGATCATCTCCACCTTCCTCTTCAATCGTAGCGAGAGGCGCAGAATGAGATCAGAGTAAGGCGGCAAATGAAATTACAACATCAGATTGCATTGGTCACCGGGGGAAGCCGGGGACTGGGAGCGGCCATTGCGATGGCACTGGCGGAAGCAGGGACCGACATTGCAATCAACTACCGTCACTCGAAGAGCAAAGCCGACGAGGTGAAGGCGGCGATCGAGAAACTGGGCAGAAGGGCCATTACCGTGGAGGCGGATGTCTCGGACGCCGCGCAGGTCGATGCCATGGCACAAGCGGTGGAGGCGACACTGGGAGCGCCGACGATCCTGGTGAACAATGCCGGTATCGCGAAGGCGCAAAAAATCGAAGAAATCACGGAGGCGGACTGGGACGAGATTCTAAGAGTAAACCTGAAATCGGTCTTTCTCGTCACCCAGCGGTTGTTGCCGGCGATGCGGCGCGCGCACTTCGGGCGAATCATCAATCTCACCTCCGTGGCAGCACAACTGGGTGGTGTAGTGGGCCCGCATTACGCGGCATCGAAGGCTGGAATCATCGGGATCACCCATTCTTACGCGGCCTTGCTGGTGAAGGAAGGGATTACGGCCAACGCCATTTCGCCGGCGCTGATCGCCACCGATATGGTGACGCAAAATCTGAACGCCAAGCCCGACAGGATCCCGGTTGGGCGCTTCGGCGAGCCCTCGGAAGTTGCCGATGTCGCCGTGATGCTGGCCGCGAATGGCTACATTACCGGCCAGACCATCAACGTGAATGGCGGGTGGTATATGAGCAGTTAGTCAGTTCGCGCCAGCAACCGCGGAGTGACCGGCTTTCCGGCGTTTCGCAGACGGTTTGATGGGCTTTTCATCCACGCTCCAGTGACCCAGACAGTAAGTTCGCGAGTATCCGGCCGACAAGTTCGAGATGGTGAAAGAAATGGAGCCCGCGGAATCGCATTCATAGAGTTCTTCAATCCAGTTCTGGCGCGCGCTCTCCACGTCCCGGCTCACAGGCACGGTGTCCAGATTCGCGGCTCCCTCCAGAGCAGCATCCAAGGGGAAATAGATCTGGTCCCACAGCATCACCTCGCCGCTAGGCGTTCCGTCGGGCGCACGATGGCTGCATTCGAGAAATCGGAAGTGCCCGATGTTATGCGCGGGATGATAAGAACGGCGAATTTCCAGATTGGGTTCGCCGGCCGCAGGGAGGCTGATGCCCTTGGCGAAGAGCGGATCGAAAACGATGCGCGAACCGGATTCGCTTTCGCGCCAAACCCCGAAATAGCGCGCCAACTGCTCGCTCAGGCGATATGTTTCAGGATGGTCGGCCTGAATGGCAAGCCCGATCGCGGTGGCCGAGCGAGTATAGGCGGAACGCCGGACCCGACGTCCGAAACGCTCGCGCAACACCCGAGCCACCAGCGGTAATTCACTGCCGCCGCCGGTGATGTACAGCGCTTCGAAATCGCCGTCCTCGTGATGCTTCACCAGGTCTTCGGCAACCAGGATGGTTTCTTCCATCAAGGGCCGCGCTTGCTCATAAAAATCCGCCACCGGGATCTGGACAGTGCCCCAGCGTGGGTCTACCGTTTCAAGATCGACGAGGATACGCCGGGAATTCGGGTTCAGGGCTTCTTTCTTTAGCCGGCACTCTTCGAGAAGGCGAAACCAGGCGCCGGCGGAGATGCTTTCACGAACCGCCGGCTCGATATCGATTGCCTCCAGTGCCATGTCGGCGAGAATCTGATCGAAATCGTCTCCGCCGATGCTCGGAATCCCTTCGGAGGCGAGAACGTGGTGTACGTTCTCGTCGAGAGTCACCAGCGAGGCGTCGAACGTGCCGCCGCCGAGATCATAGACAAGGATGGTCTCCGCCTTTGATTTGGTCTGACGCCGGCGGTGGCCGAACTCGATGCTGGCGGCGCTCGGCTCATTCAAAACGCCGAGGACTTCAAACCCAGCGGCGCGGAAGGCGTCAACAGTGAGGAACCGCTGGTTGCTGTTGGCGTGCGCGGGGACGCCGAGCACGATTTCCACCTTCTCGCGTGGCGCGAGGTGCAGATTGGACTTCTCGCGCAAGACGGCGAGCAGGGCCGCGGCTAACCCATGGAGCAGATCGCTCACTCTGACGCGCTGTTCTCCCAAATCGAGCAGCGTTTGCGGCCCGGCGTCCTCGAGCAGCCGTTTGATGGAGCGCACCACAGTCCAGCGTTCGTCCGTCTGCACCTCCCAGGCTTCCCAGCCATAGCGCCGCTGGTCGCCCTTGACGGCAACGAGTGAAGGAAACCAATCCGGAGTAGCGCCCTCCGGGCCTTCGAAGCAGGCCAGCGGATAGTTTCCACGATCCGCTGCGGCGACGACGATCCGGTTGGTGCCGAAGTCAACTCCGAGCTTCATTTCTGTAGTGTAACGAGCAGCAGCGCACCCCGGCCCTCGACCGGCAGGTTTACACTCACAAGGGAAACGTACGCCGCCCTATGACCGAGCCACACCGGAATTCTTCAGCCTGGATTGATATCTCCGTACCACTTCGCACCGGTCTGGTGCACTGGCCTGGGGATCCGGAACCAACCTTCGAACGGATCTCAGAGATTGAGCACGGTGGTGAAGTAAACGTCACGTTTTGTAAGATGACGGCGCATACCGGCACGCACATGGACGCACCCTGCCACTTCATCGGCGGAGCG
>DASZMZ010000387.1:0-4007 GCA_035551455.1 Candidatus Sulfopaludibacter sp. | reverse complement strand
CAGTTCGTGAGCGAGTTGACGGACAGAGGATGGGACATCGGAGGAAGTGGCCATGCCTTATCTTACGGCATTAATAGCCGTAAGATAAATGGGGGAAACGCGGCTTCTTTACAGGTTGCTCCATTTTTCGACTTGCACCCTGAGCAAATGAGCAAACATAGCATTCGCGAATTCCGTTCAGATTGTGTAAGCTAGGAGAGATCGGGACTGCATACAAGTGTCAGACACGGTAGAGAGCAACGGCGGCAGCCAGGAACGGCGGAAGTCGAGCCGCTTTCCCATTGAACGGGAAGTCCGCTATAAGACGCTGAACCAGCGGTCGGAAATGCTGGCAGGGACCGGCAAGACGCTGAACATCAGCAGTTCCGGGGTTTTGTTTACGTCGGACCATGAATTGCCGCCCGGGACGCGGCTGGAAGTTTCGATCAGTTGGCCGGCGCAACTCAATGAGAAATGCCTTCTGAACCTGGTGGCTCGCGGACGCGTGGCGCGCCAATCGGGTACGAAAATAGCGTTGCAGATACAACAGTACGAGTTCCGCACGCAGAGCATGGCATCCTGGCCTTCCCCCCTATCAGCTAGAGATTCCCCAGCGAAGTAGAGGCCGCGGGACCCAGAAACGGATTGGCGCCCGCCTTGCGTGGGCTAGGATGGCAGTATCGTGAAAGGCCGTCTCGCTTTCGCCGCCGCTGCCGTCAGTTTTCTGGTTCTGCTGAGCCTCGTCATCTGGCAGGGCTCCTTCCATTTTCCGCATACACCCGCCGATATACGCGAGACCGTGGTCTTATGGGCCGTCTCCACGCTGATTTTCCTCCTGATGGTGACGCTCGCGTTCATGCTGTTCCGGGGGCTCGTGAAGTTATATATCGACCGGCAGAGCAACCGGGAAGGGGCGCGGATACGGTCGCGGCTGATCATGGGGGCGCTGGCTTTGGCGTTGACCCCCGTGCTGCTGTTCGTCTTTTACGCGTTTTACGTCTTGAACCGCACGCTGGACAAGTGGTTTAGCCAACCGGCGCGCACGGAAATGATTAGTCTGCAGGAAATGGATCGCGGTTATGAGCAGGGCGCGAGGGAACGGGCGCAGGCGGAGGCCAACTGGGTTGCGGCGTTACCTGAGACGGCGCTAGCCGCGCACCGGGGTGTAGTGGATACTGCGTTCTTTCGGAAGGTCTGCGCCGCGCCGCGCATCGACGAACTAACTCTTGTGCCCCCGGGACTGCCGCCGATAAAACTCTGCCCAGGACCCGTCCAATGGAAGACCCGCTACGCCCAGGCGTCTGCCCAAATAGCGGACGGCACGGAAGTCGCTGGCCGGGTACTGGTGCGCGTGGCATTCGATGTGGACTTGGCGAAGCAGGAACGCGCGATTGCCACGTCCCTTGACGAGCAGCAGCGGCTGGCCGGACAGAATCGAACATTTCGCTGGACGTATGTGCTGCTGGATTGCGTAATCACCTTATTCGTGCTGTATTTTGCCTGGTGGCTGGCGCAGATTATGTCGCGGCAAATTATCGATCCCATCACAGCCCTGCTCGAAGCGGCCCGGGAGGTGCGGCAGGGGAACCTTTCGTATCGCGTGCAGGTGAACGCGATCGACGACTTGGCTACCCTGGTGCGGGCGTTCAACGACATGACGAATGACCTGGAGGCGAACGCCCAGGAATTGGAGGCGCGGCGGCGTTTTACCGAGGCGATTCTTGAAAGCATTCCGACCGGCGTGATTTCGGTATCGGCGGACGAACAGATTGAGCGCGTGAACAGGGCGATGTTCGGCATTTTCCCGCGCGCCGAACTGGCCAACGCGAAACGGCTGGAGGAACTGTTCGCGCCGGAGGACCTGGCCGAAATTCGCTACCTGATGAAGCGGGCGCGGCGTGCCGGGGCGTCGGCGTGCCAGTTGGAGATACCAGGCGCGTCGGCGGTTTTACATCTCGCGTTGACGGTGGCGTCAGTCGAAGAGCGGCGCGGCTTCGTCATTGTGGTGGAGGATACCAGCGATCTGCTGCGGGCCCAGAAGGCGGCGGCTTGGCAGGAAGTTGCGCGGCGGATCGCGCATGAGATCAAGAATCCCTTGACTCCCATTTCCCTTTGTGCCGACCGCATCGCGCGGCTGCTTGGCCGTTTGGAAGTGCCGCTCGAAACACAGGAGATCCTGGTCGAGTGCACGCAGATGATCCAGCGCGAAGTCCAGACCGTGAAGTCGCTGGTGGACGAATTCTCCCAATTTTCCCGCTTTCCGGCAGCGCGGCCTGCGCCAGCGGACCTGAACGAAATTGTCGAGAGCGCCATGGCGGTATTTGCGGGCCGGCTGGACGGCATCACGGTTACGTTGGATCTGGACCGGTCCTTGCCGGTGGTGATGGCGGATCGCGAGCAGATCAAGCGCGTCATCGTGAACCTTGTGGACAATGCGGCCGAGGCTATGAGCGAATCTCCTATCCGGCGCCTCGAAATCGCCACTGCGCAGGCATCTCCCGACGCGGTGGAACTGTCGGTATCCGATACCGGCTGCGGCGTGTCGGCAGCCGATAAGGAGAAGCTGTTCCTGCCGTACTTTTCCACCAAGAACCGGGGAACGGGTTTGGGATTGGCGATCGTGAGCCACATCGTCCGCGAACACCGGGGACGCGTGCGCGTTGAAGATAACGTACCAGAGGGTGCGCGATTCGTCGTGGAATTGAATACTCCGGCCGCGGCAGAGCAGAACGGGAATGGCGTGGCTGAACATTTTATTGGGCTGGTGGGTTAGCGGAAGCAGTCTACCCGTGCGGTTCGCCGGCGCACCGCCGCCGTCCCTGCGGCGTAAAGCGCCGAAGAGATGCAGTCTGTTTAGGCTTCGAAATACCGCGCGTGGTCCAGATCGGAAATCAACCCAGCCCCTGTCGGGCGCCACCCCAGCCGTTCCTGCGTCAGCGCGCTCGAAGCCGGCACGTCGACACCCACGAACACCCCGAGCCAGCCAAAGTGCTCGCCTGCCTCCTCAGGGGACTTGGCGACGACCGGCACATTCAGGCCCCGGCCGATTGCCTCAGCGATCTCTCGAAGCGGCACGCCCTCTTCTGCGACCGCGTTATAACGGGCTCCCGCTGAACCCTTCTCAAGCGCCAGCCTGTAGAGATGGGCGGCATCGAGCCGGTGCACTGCAGGCCAGCGGTTGAGCCCGTCGCCGACATACGCCGAGACACCTTTCTCGCGGGCCACAGCGATCAGGTAGATGATGAGGCCTTGCTTGACTGGGTCGTGGACCTGCGGAAGGCGCATCACCGAAACGCGCACGCCCTGCGTCTGCACTGAAGCTGCTGCCTCTTCCGAAGCGATGCGGGGCATCGGGGAGTTGGGTGCATCTTCCTCGGTCGTGAGGCGGCCCGGTGTAAAGGCGGCTGCGGTCCCGGAAGTGACAATCAAGGGGCGGTCAGAGCCAGCGAGCGCGGAGCCGAGCGCCTCGATGGCGTGCCTGTCTGCCTCACAGTTCGCCGCCCACTTCGAGAAGTCGTGGTTGAAGGCGGTGTGGATCACGCCGTCTGCAGCGGCCGCTCCACTGCGCAGGCTTTCTAACTAGGTCTTCCAGATCGCCTCGATGCACCTGGGCGCCAGCGGCGATAAGAGCCTTGGCCCCCGCATCTGAGCGAGCAAGACCGAGCACCTGATGGCCCGCGTTGATGAGTTCCTTGACAATGGCAGAACCGATGAATCCTGTGGCACCGGTGACGAAAACACGCATTACGATCTCTCCTTCACTTCGTTTCATGACCATGACCGTATTCGCGGCCCGGCTATTATCAAGATGGTGATTGAAGGAAATACGATCTACCTGTAGCGTCCGTATTATCTTCGCAATCGTCCGAAATAGTCTATATGGATGATCCGCTCTCAGAAGTGCTATCGCTTCTGAAACCGCGCAGCTATTCTTCCGGTGGCTTTGATGTGGGTGGAGAGTTGTCCATCCAGTTCCCCCAGCATGAAGGCATCAAATGCTACGCTGTGATCTCTGGCCAGTGCTGGCT
>DASZMZ010000386.1:0-35006 GCA_035551455.1 Candidatus Sulfopaludibacter sp. | reverse complement strand
CTAGAGCGTGGCGAATGCTGCAGACGATGGCGGGATGATCTTCGAAGAGGTCGAAGATGGAAGAAGACGCGTTCGGCCCGGCGCGATCCATACCCGCGACCGAAACGGCGCGTCCATGCAGCAGCGTGAGGTTGCCTTCGCTATCGCTAGCGAACACGATGCCGGGAAAACAAGCCAGCACCGCTCCAGTCTGCTCAACGGCAGGATGGAATGGTGAGTTTTCCGAACGATCAGACAACACCCTGTTTGATCTCCTCCGATTTGAATATCGGCGGAAATGACAGGAACTTTAATCGCGGTTGGGAATTGCTTTCGGCTAATTAGCCGGTAGAACCAGGCTGGCCTTAGCCAGTGCACGCTGCAACATTCCCACCGCGTGGATCTCCGGCACGTTTCGGGAAATCGAGATTTCCGAAACCAGCATATGGCGGGACCGGTCCAGCATCTTCTTTTCGCGGAAGGAGAGCGGCTTGTCTACGTGGATCTGCAGAAGTCCTTTAAAAACTTCAGCTACGCACAGCAAATCGCCGCTTTGCATGCGCTCGGTGTTCTCTTTAAAACGTACTTTCCAATCGCCATTGATCTGGCACGTGCCATTGGAAAGAAAAGAGAGGATTCGTGAAATCTCGCGGTCTTTGGTGACCCTTCGCAATCCGATATTCGCAGCGTTGGAAAACGGCACAAGCACCGTCATGCTGTTACAGCCCAAACGCAGAAGATAGAATTTTTCGAAGGCCGAGCCAAAGGAGCGAACGCTGATATTCTCGATGGTTCCCACGCCTTGATTGGGATATACCACCTTGTCGCCGATTTGAAAAGTCATACGGGGTCCCCCACAAACCACCGATGCCAAGTGTTGTCTGATTGTTAACGCTACAACTCTTGAATAGTACGCTTACTATACATAAGTGTCAAGCGTCAAGTGGTGCAAAAAGCCCCATCTGGTGCGGCTTTTCGCCACAATGAGGGGTGTGGAAAAATAAAGGGGGGAATTGCAACGGGGCCGCTTAGAGAATAGGGTACACCTGCGAGAGGTGCTATCTCTCCAACGTCGACATTCCGCGCTCTAAACAGTCCGGCTTAAATTTCGTGACCGGCTGCGATCTCGCCGTCTTCCTTTGCAGGCAGCCCACGCTCCGCCAACAATAAACGCCGCAAGGATCGTAAATCGTTCAAAATCCTACGACTGGTAGTGATGTGGAGATGGAGTTTGGCGAGGTTATAAGAAACCAGCAGGAGCCCTTCTTTACGTCGATCCGCGTGGTCGCGCTCCGCAACCGCAATTTCAGCTTCTACATCGCGACGGGCTTCGTCTAAAGATTCCGCGAGCAGTGCAACGTACTCGTGCGAACCCTCGATATTGTCAAACGGCGTTTCGGCTCTATAGCTCACAGACACGCCTTTCTGACCGCCTGCCTCTGCGGGTGGCCCTGTATAACTCGGGTGTTCCCCCATTCTCGCACAACTGTCATGCAACTGGAACGCGAAGTTGAATTCGGGGAATACCCGATGCAGCGCCGGTGTACAGTATCTGTATTAGTGAGCCACGCGACATTAAAGGCGATCATCGTCGACGATGAGGAACTGGCCCGGTCATTCTTAAAGGACCTGTTGGGGCCCCACGCCGAGATTGAGATCGTGGCCGAATGCGCCAACGGTTTCGAAGCCGTGAAAGCCATCGCCGAGCACCGCCCCGACCTCCTGTTTTTGGACGTGCAGATGCCGAAGCTGGATGGTTTCGAAGTGTTGGAACTGATCGATCACCAACCCGCGGTGGTCTTTGTCACGGCTTTCGACCAGTACGCCATGCGGGCCTTCGACGCGCAGGCGGTGGATTACCTGCTGAAGCCGTTCGGGACGGATCGCTTCGAGCGCGCCCTGGAGCGGGCCAAGTCGCGATTGGGCGCTCCGGGAGCCGCAGCGGAACTGACCCGCGCCGCTCGGCCGCCCGAACCGCGGCCCGAACGCATCGTGGTCAAGGACGGCGCCAAGGTCCACGTGATTCCCATCGACCGGCTGGATTACGTGGAGGCGCAGGACGATTACGTGGCCCTGCACAGCGGCGGCCGCAGCTACCTGAAGCAGCAGCCGATTGCCGAGATCGAGAGCCTGTTGGACCCGGCCCGCTTCGTCCGCATTCACCGCTCCACCATCGTGAACCTGGAGCGGATCACGCGCATCGAGCCCTACGCCAAGGACAGCCGCATTGCCATCCTGAGCGACGGGGTGAAGCTGGCCATCAGCCGCTCCGGCTATGCGCGGCTGATGGAGGCGATGGAAGGCTCGCAGGGAAATCGCAGCACCACGCGGTAGCATCCTTCCACCGTGCCGGCCTCGAGCGAAGCGGCATCGCCGTAGCGCATGAGCAGTCGCCGGCGCACATGCCCCAGTCCAATCCCGATGTTTCGCGGCGGCGGCATATCCGGGTCGTACCCGTTCTCCACCGTGATGGTGACCCCTTCGGCGGAGCGAGTCACAACTAGCCGGATGGCGCCGCCTTCCACCAGACCCGCAATGCCGTGTTTGACCGCATTCTCCACCAGCGGCTGCAGCATGAGTGCCGGGACGCTGCACTGTTCGCAGGCCGGTCCCACCTGCTCTTCGAAGCGCAGGCGGTCGCCGAAGCGGATTTGCTCCACCTCCAGGTAATTTCTTGCCAGCGCCAGTTCGTCGGTGAGCGGGATACTTTCGCGATCGGCCAGCCGCAAACTGCTGCGCAGGAAATCGGAGAGGCGGATGCACATTTCGCGGGCGCGTCCGCCATCCGCCGTGGCCAGTGCGGCGATGGAGTGGAGGCTGTTAAAGAGGAAATGCGGATTGATCTGCATTTTGAGCGCGCGCAGTTCGGCTTCGCGCGCCAAGGCTCGCGCTTCCACGGCCCGCCGCTCCGCGTCCCGGCTCTGTTCAGCGGCCAAGGCCATATAATGCAGGCCCGCCGAGAGAACGTAAAGTAACACGCCGATGCCGAAGAGCAGGGGAAGTTCGCGCGGCAGCTTCTGTTCCAGTCCTTCCAGCGGATAAAGGGAGGAGAGCAGGGAACCGGCCATCCAGGCGCAGACCACCAGCACCAGGCTGCCCGACACGGCCGCCGTGGTCCAGGCCGCGACGGTGCCGGCCAGTCGCGCCACGCCGAGGGGCCGCGTCCGGCAGATGTACCAAGGCGAGAGGCAGACAAACGCGAAGACCAGGAATGACGGCGTCAAAACGCCAGCCGCATCCAGCAGCGACACCTGGCTGGAAGCCCAGACAATCCCTACCGCCATCGCCAGCAGCGGAATCCACGCCAGCAGGTACAGCAACAGCCGTCGTCGTACCAGCAGCGGATGCATTCAATCTCCTCACTCCCGTTGGTAGCCCCGTCAAGCGGGCCTCCTGTCTCCTGCCTCCTAGTTTTTAATCTCGATCCCGCCGAATACCGCGGCGCCCTTCACGATGAGGCGTTTCGGATTGGGCACGAGTAGCGGATCGGGCGCCTTCGTCCGATTGACGACGCCGCCGAAGACTGCGGTCGCCCGAATGACCACCCGCCAGGTATCAGGCACTCGCACTTCGGCGCCGCCCATTACTGCCTCTACCTTGATCACGGCCTCGTCGCCCTCCATGTGCGATCCGCGCAGATCGATTTCGATGCCGCCGAATACCGTCTCATACCGGCCGCCGCTGAACTCCTGACCGTAATAGTTGCGCGTGCTCGATCCGAACACGGTGGATTCGGTGGGGCACATGCGAAAGCCGAAGAGAAACTTGCGCCCGCGTTCCCGGCTGGACTGCAGCAGCCCGGCATTCCAATGGGTCCGGTCCCAGAGCATCAACAGACCGACGCCGATCAGGAATAGCGGCCAGACTTCATTCCACGTCAGGAAGATGAATCCGAAGTTGCGCGCCAGTAGAAACGCGCCCACCCCCGCGAAGACTCCGCCCACCGCCTTGCCCGACGAATCCTGCGAATCCACCAGCAGCATAATGCCGATCGCCACCAGAATCCCCGGCCAGAAGCGCAGAATATCGCGCACGGGCAAAATATGTGTATTGTTCAGAAGGAAGAGCCCGCCGACCGCGATCAGTACGATCGCCGGAACCATGCGTTCCGAACTCGGCCAGTCTCGATGATCTTGATGTTCCGGTTGCATGAATTGAGCGTAAGCCGCGGCCTCGCACAAATCCCGCACGCATCGGTGAACAGCGCCGCTTTACCGGCGAGCAGCGCCCGTTGCCGTTACTGCGGGCCGCTCGTTCTCGCGCAAGCACTGCTCCATGCGCCGCAGGAATTCGGACTCCGAGAAATTGCGCGCGTGAGCCTGCAATTCCGCGGGACGGATATCCAACTCCAGCTTTTCGAACTCCAGGATGGCCGCCGAGAGAGCCGCCTCGGTGGGCTCCTCGTAGAACACGCCCCCGTAGTGCGGCACGGTCTCCAGCACCCCACCGCGCCCGAGTGCGATCACCGGCTTGCCGCTGGCCATCGCCTCCACCGGAGTGATGCCGAAGTCTTCTTCGCCGGGCAGCAGGAAGGCGCGGCACCGTCCGTAGAGTCCGGCCAGCGCGCTATCCGGCACGCGGCCCAGAAACTCGACGTTGGACGCCGCCATCCCTTTTAACCGTCGAAACTCCGGCCCATCGCCGACAATGCGCAAGCGCCGTCCGCTATGCGCGAAGGCCCGCACCGCCACATCGATGCGCTTGTAGGCCACCAGTTCGGAGACGATCAGGAAATAGTCCTCCGGCGCTTGCCAGGAGAATCGCTCCACGTCCACGGGCGGATGGATCACGTCGCTCTCGCGCCGCCACGCCTTCCAGATGCGCGTCTTCACGTTGTGGCTGTTGGCGATGAAACGGTCCACGCGCGCCGCGGAGGCGTAATCCCAGAGCCGCAGGTAATTGGAGAACGGGGCCATGGCGGCGCGCTTCAGACGGGAGTGCGTCCATTCGTTGCGATATGCCGGGTACAGGTCCCAGAGGTAGCGCATCGGCGTATGGCAGTAGCAGACATGGCGCGCGGTGGAAGGCGCAATCACGCCCTTCGCGGGTCCGGACTCACTGCTGACAATCAGGTCGTAGCCGCGCAGGTCGAACGATTCCAGCGCCATTGGCATGAGCGGCAGGAGGGATCGATACTGGCGGCGAAGCGGATTCAGGAACGAGGTGGTGATCCTGTGGCGTCGGACTTCGGGGCTCAAACTGGCCGGATCGCAGAACAGTGTGAAAATATCGGCGTCGGGCAAGAGACGGCAAAGACCGTCCAGAACTTTCTCACCGCCGCGGCGATTCAGGAGCCAATAATGTACGATGGCGCTACGCACTTAGCTCCAGCTTAAGCCTTCCCGCGCCGTTGGAGCCACAATTGCAAAGAGTTTTACCACTGTAAAGGTAATCAGCGTGTTATCAGTAGGTTGTGCGAATCTCAGGGACTCTGAAGGCGACTGTGTACGATCCGTTGTTGCATGACTTGGCCTTGCCGTTGGCGGCCACTTTTTATCCGCTTGGCTTCCGCGTGAACATCCTCACGAACTCACCCGAAGTGCATGCCGCCGCCGCCGAAAGTTGGGGCAGTTACCGGCCGGAGTTCGATCGTCCCCCGCTCGAAATTCGGATCATCGTCCGGCCCGAGGGAACCCTTGCCGGCGAGCCCGTGTTCCTCTCCCAGGAGCACCTCCTGACCATCATTTCCGACGCCGCCAACTTCGCCTGCGCGGACTTGAAAACTCTGTTCGCCTACGCCTTCGTCTCCGCCGATACCGCGGCCGACCATTCCTGGTTCCGCTGGTTCTTCCTCGAGCCGATGGTCTATTTTCTGTTCACTCAGCGATATACCATGCCGATCCATGCCGCTTGCATCGCGAAGGACGGCGGCGGACTTTTGCTCACTGGAGTTTCCGGCGCAGGCAAGAGCACCCTGGCCTATGCCTGTGCACGCGCCGGCTGGACCTTTGTCTCCGACGACGCCACGGCCTTGCTGCAGGATACCGAAGACCGCATCGCCGTCGGCAAGCCGCATCAGGCGCGCGTCCGCGACGACGCCCCCAGCCTGTTTCCCGAACTGGAAGGCTATTGCACCCGCGCCAGACCCAATGGCAAGCTTTCGATCGAGATACCCATTGCCGAGCTACCGAACATCCGCACAGCGCTCCACTGCCGCATTGAAGGGATTGTCTTTCTAGACCGGCGGCCCGGCCTTCCCGGATTGCAAGCCGTGGATCCTGAAGAAGCCACCGTCGCGCTTCTCAATGACATGCCCTCTTATGGAGGCGAAACTCGGGCACGCCACGAAAGGACGATGAGCCGCCTGACGCAAGTGCCGTCCTACCGTCTGCGTTACGAGTCGCTGGACGACGCAATCCGAATTCTGGACGAATTGAAGGCATCCCGATGACCGGCAAAGTGGGGCGCGCGCTTTCGTCTGCCAACAAAGTTTCGCTTCTACTCGCATTCTGCGCCGCCGGCTTCGCGCAGATCGCTACCTCCACCCTCTCCGGCACGGTCACCGATGAATCCGGCGCCCTGGTCAGCGGCGCTGCCATCCAAGCCACGCAGCAGTCGACTGGCTTTTCGCGAACCGTGACCACGGACTCCCACGGCGCTTACACCCTGGAAAACCTGGCCCCCGGCCGCTACACCGTCACTGCGGCCAAGACCGGCTTCCGCGATTTCGAAGCCGTCGGCGTGGAACTGCTCGTCAATCAAAAGGGCCGCCAGGACGTCAAACTCGCCGTGGGCGCAGGCATGGAGCGCATCACCGTGACGGCCTCCGTCTCTCCCGTCCAGACCGAAGAGCCCAGCCTCGGCTACCGCATGGACACCCGCCGCATTGCCGACCTGCCCCTCGACTCTCGCAACGTCGTCGCCCTGGTGACCCTCGGTCCCGGCGCCATTCCGCGACAACTCGGCGGCTTCGTCCACGATGCCGTCAACGACATTCAGGAAGGGTCGCGCGGCAGCGTGGCCCTCAATCCGCCCATCAACGGCAGTCGCTCCACTGACAATGCCTTCCTCCTGGACGGCGCCTACGATACCGACCGCAACACGTTCGCCATCGCCGTCTATCCGCCCATCGAATCGGTGCAGGAGTTTCACATTCAGTCCCTGCTCGCCCCCGCCGAATTTCCGCAGAATGGCGGCGGCGCAATCGACGTGGTCACCAAGTCCGGCTCCAAGACTTTCCACGGCAGCGGCTTCGAGTACTTCAACAACGAAGCCACCGACGCCCAGAACTATTTCGCCGATCCCACGCTGCAGCGCCCCATTTTTCGCCAGAGCGAATTCGGCGGCTCCCTGGGCGGTCCCGTGCCTCTGCTCAAGAACACGTTTTTCTACGGAGTTTACGAAGGTCTGCGCCAGAAGTCCGGCGGCTCGCGCGTCAGTCTCGTGCCCGACGCTCTCACGCGCGCCGGAGATTTCACCGGTCAGAACACCATCTACGATCCGCTCAGCCTCAACCTGAAGACCGGCGCACGGACGCCCTTCCCCTTCAATCGCATTCCGCAAACTCTGGTCGACCCCATCGCCACCGCGTTTCTCTCGCAGTATGAACCCCTGCCGAACAGCAGCAGCGCGTCCGGCAACTATCAGGACTCCACGCCCAACCAGAACAACAACGATAGCGCCAGCGGCCGCCTCGATCACCAGTTCGGCAGGGGCAGCCTGCTGACGGGACGTTACACCTTCAACGGCGAAGGCAACATCGTCGCCGGATCCTTCCCGCTGCTGCCGCTCTCCGAGCAGGTGCGCGCCCAACAGGCCGCCGTGGGCTTCACCACCAGCCGCGCCTCGTGGATCAACGAAGCCCGCCTTTCCTTCACCCGCCTGCGCCTCTACGACGTGCCGCAGAGCGCCTTCAAAACCAATGTGGAGCAGAGCCTGGGTCTGGCCAATCCTGGTACCGACCCCTTCGATTTCGGCCTGCCCTACTTCAATGCCACCGACTACTCGATGGTCACCGATTCCCCCACCCTGCCGCAGGTGCAGCGCGACAATCTCTGGCAGCTCTCCGACGGCTTCTCGCTGGTTCGCGGCCGTCACGCGGTGAAGTTCGGAGTGGATTTCATCCACACTCAGTTGAACTATCTGCAGAGCACCAATGTTCGCGGAACCTATAACTACTCCGGCGCCTTCACCAGTCAGGACGGCTCCGGCGTGGGCAGCGGCGACCCGTTCGCCGATTTCCTGCTGGGGTATCCTCAGGACACGCTCAAGACCAGCGGCTCCGGTCAGGCTTACCTCCGCCAGAACGATTACGCCGGCTACATTCAGGACGAGTGGCGCATCGCCCCGCGCCTCACCGTGAATCTGGGTTTGCGCTACGAGTACGCTTCCCCTTATACCGAAGCGCGCGGCAATCTGCTCAACCTCGACTATTCCACGCTACCCCATGACCCGCGCCTGGTCCGGGTCAGCTCCGCCGTCAATCCAGACCGTCACAACTTCGCCCCGCGCGCCGGCCTGGCCTGGCAATTCGCACCGAAAACCGTTTTTCGCGCCGGCTACGGAATCTATTACAGTCAGGAAATCTCCGTCGAGAGTTACGACCTGGTCCTCAACGGTCTCCTCAACATTCACAATCAGACCCAGGCCAACCAACTCCCCGTCCTCACTACGCGCAACGGCTTCGCCACCACGTCCGTGAGCGGCCTTCCCAGCTATTTCGGAGTCGACCCGAATGCGCGCACCGCCTACATCCAGCAGTGGACCGCCAGCCTGCAGCGTGAACTGCCCAGGAAGGTGCTGCTCGAAATCGCGTACGCCGCATCCAAGGGCACGCACCTCGGCCGCTTCCGCCAGTTCAACACTCCGGCCCACGTCGAGACCGGCGAGAATCTCGCGCCCCGACCCGGCGACCTGCAGGCCCTCCGCACGTTCCCCGATCTCGGACCCATCGTGCAGCGCCAGCACATCGCCAACTCCTCCTACAATTCGCTCCAGGTGAAACTCGAAAAGAGCCTCTCGACGCGCCTCAGCCTGCTCACCAGTTTCGTCTGGTCGAAGTCGCTGGACGACGCCGATACCATCATCCCCGGCCTGTTCGATAGCGTCGGCGCGCAGGACGAGCGCAATCTGCGGCTGGAACGCGGACTATCGTTCTCTAATCCCGGACGCCGCATCACCGGCGGCTATGTGTACAGTCTGCCCAACGTGAAGGCCGCCGGTCCGCTGCTTCGCGCCTGGTCGCTCAGCGGCACCGTCACCTTGCAGGACGGCACGCCGCTGAATCCCTTCTTCTTCACGCTGGATTTCGCCAACTCGGGCACGCCTAACCGGCCCAATATCGTGCCGGGCCAGGCCGTCGCACTGCCCCGCGATCAGCGCAACGCCAACCACTTCTTCAATACCGCCGCCTTCACCGCGCCCGCGCCATTCACCTTCGGCAATGCCGGACGCGACACCATTCCCGGTCCCGGCAACAACATCTTCGATTTCGCGCTGCAGCGGCGCTTCCGCGTCCGCGAAGGTCAGTCCATTCAGTTCCGCGCGGAGACGTTCAACACCTTCAACCACCCCAATTGGGGCATACCCGGAAACAATCCCGACTTCGGCCCCTTCTTCGGCAAAATCTTTACTTCCGGCGATCCGCGGCGCATGCAGTTCGCCTTGCGCTACGATTTCTAGGAAGAGCTCTCACATTTGCCGAATCCCTGGCTTGCCGGACATAAGCTGCCCCGAGGACCAGCGGCCGTCCTCGCCGCGCTCCACCTTGCGGACTCCACTACGGGTCCGCTCGACGCCCTCGACGAAAGTGAGTGGCGCGAGGCCTTGAGCTTCGCCAATCGCTCGCAGTTGACCCTCCTGCTCTACGATCGCGTCCCGCAAGCCATCCCCGAATGGCACCGCGGCCGCGCCGCTCAGGATCAGGACCACAACCGCGAACGCCTCCGCCGCACCGAAAAGCTGTACCGCGACGTGGCCGCCTGCCTGGCCGCCGCCGGCATCGAATTCCTGGCACTCAAAGGCCTCACCCAATGCCCCGATTTCATCCCGCGCCCCGACCTCCGCTCACAGGTCGATATCGACCTGTTCACTCTCCGCCAGAACGCCATGGCCGCCGCGCACAGTGTCGCGAGTCTCGGCTTTGAGCCGCTCGAGGACATGGAGCGCTTCCCCACCGACCACCTCCCCTCGCTGATCCGCAAGACAGGCTGGGAATTCCACGGCGACTTCTACGATCCCGACATGCCCACGGCGCTGGAGTTTCACTTCCGCTTCTGGAATCCACAGGTCGAGCGGTTGGAAGCCCCCGATGTCGACCAGTTCTGGGACCGTCGCGTGGTGCGCACCGTGGCCGGCATCCCCATGGCCGGCCTCTGCTCCGTGGACGCGCTGGGCTATACCTGTCTTCACCTGCTGCGCCACGTCCTGCGCGGCAGCGAACGGCCCTTCCACGTTTACGAACTGGCCGGCTTCCTGGAATCGCACGCCGGCAGCGACGAATTCTGGGAGCAGTGGCGCGCGCTGCACTCGGCCCCCTTCCGCCGCTTGCAGGCCGTGGCTTTCCGCTTGGCTGTCGAGTGGTTCGGTTGCCGCCTGCACCCCTGTGCGCAGCAGGAAATCAGCCAGTTGCCGGACTCTACCCTCGCCTGGTTCGACGCCTTTGGCACCGCCACCGCGTCCCGCCTGTTCGTTTCCTCCAAACCCGAACTCTGGCTGCACCTCAGCCTGCTCCACTCGCGCGGCGACGCCTGGAGCGTCATGCGCCGCCGCTTGCTGCCCTTCAACATGCCGCCGCCCATCGACGCGGTCCATCTCACGGCCGAAGACATGACCCCGTCGAGGCGCGCACTCCAGAAACTTCGCTATACGGCTTACGTGTCCCAGCGCGTCCGGCATCATTCGGCATCGCTCCTGCCCACCTTCCGCAGCGGCGCCGCCTGGTGGTGGCGCACCAACGCGCTCGGCTCCCAGTTCTTCACGTTCCTGGCCGCCGCGGTGCTTTACAACTTTGCGCTCTTCGTCTTCGTGCTGCTCTACAATCTGCACCTGCTGGACCTGGGCTTTCGCGAAGATTTCCTGGGCGTTGTGAGCAGCAGCGGGACCATCGGGTGCGTGGTAGGGGCCATTCCCGCGGCGGCCGTGGTGCGCCGCTTCGGCACACGCCGCAGCCTGGTGGCCATGATCTCAGCGGCGTCCATTCTCTGCGTGTTGCGCGCCATCGTGGTCTCGCGGCCGGCGCTGGCCGGTTTGGCATTTATCAATGGACTGAACTTCTCCGTGTGGGCGGTCCTGATGGCTCCCACCGTCGCCGCCGCGGTGGATGAGAAACGCCGGCCTACCGCCTTCAGCCTCTTCTTCGCTACCATGTTTTCGCTCGGCATCGTCGCCGGATGGCTCGGCGGTAAACTGCCGGTCTGGCTGCACGGCAAACAGCCCGCCCTGCTGGTGGCTGCCGGACTCACCGCCCTCGCCATCTGGCCGGCCCTGCGGCTGCGTTCCGCCCCGGCGGCGCCTGAGGGCGCGCGCATTTATCCGCGCAGTCCGTTCCTGCTGCGCTATCTGATTCCGTTTGCGGTCTGGAACCTGGCCACCGGCTCCTTCAATCCCTTCTTCAACGCCTACTTCGCGCGTCTGCGCTATCCGGTGGAGCGCATCGGCCTGGTCTTCTCGGCCTCGCAGTTGCTCCAGGTGGTGACCGTGCTGATTGCGCCTTGGATCCTGCGCCGCGCCGGTTTGGTGGGCGGCATCGTCTGGATGATGGCGGCGACGGCCTGCGGGTTGGCTGGTCTGGCAGCGCAGCCCGGCACCGCCGCGGCGCTTGCCTACGTGGCCTACATGGGCTTCCAGTGGATGAGCGAACCAGGACTCAATACGCTGCTCATGAATCAGGTGTCGGAGCGCGAACGCAGCGGGGCGTCGGCGATCAGTTTTCTGGTGGCCTTCTCGGCGCAGGCACTGGCAGCCTGGGGCGCGGGAGCTTTGCTGGCGCGATTCGGATACGCCATCGTGCTGGCCGGCGCGGCTGGTCTGGCGCTGGTCGCCGCCGGTCTGTTTCAGGCGTTCCTCGGCCAGCCCGCGGCCGGTTCTTGGCGCGGCGGCAAGAAGTTGTCGCGATTGGTAGACGCTTCTCGTTTGGACTCAGCGGGTTAGCGATTGGCCGCCTAGCTGCAATGGTCTTGGCGTGGCCATTCACATCAACACCATACATCCTCCGATGATCGCGGCCCGGCCGGTGAGCCCGGCTCCGGTCAAGACTTCTTCCCCCTCGCTGCATACTGCCGCGTTCAGCACGCTGTTCGGGAGTCTCACCGCGAACAAGCCTGTCCAGCGGACGACTGGCGCCGGCACTGCTGCCGCCGCTTCTCCCACCTCGACCGCAGCCGCCACCAATCCTCCGGCTGCCACCGTCAAAATTCCTGTTTCCAGCGACGGCACCTCGCTCGCCAATCTGATGGCCGCCGCATCCTACGCCGGCGTCCCCTACGACGACCTCGCACAGAAGTTCGGCGCTCAATCCGTCTCCAATCCGAACTACCAGCGCGATCTCGCCGATGCGATCGAAGCCCGCCTCCAACTGGTGGCCGGCCCCGGCATTTCCACGCAGGTCTACGATCCGAATCCGGCCAATGATCGCGTGGCGCCAGACCTCACCAACACCAAACAGTTCTCCTCGTCCGGCGACCAGATTCAAGGCCTGCTGAACTCCATGTGGTCGGCAGTCCATTCCGGCGACGTCAACGGCTACCATACCGCGCTACAGAATGTGGATTCCTGGTACCAGTCGAACGGCCAGCAGAATTATCAGACGGGTCTCACCGACGGGCAGGTGGCCGCTTTCAATCCCGCCAATCGCGCCCTCATGACCAGCATGCCCAACGCCAACGCCTCCATCGCCGCCGCCGAACTCGCCGCCATCACCGGCCAGTCCGCGTCTATGAGCAATCTCGCCGAAGTCGCCCAATCCGCCGCCATCAAAACGTAGTCCGACGACGATCGCCTTGCCAAGCCGAGTAGGATAGACGGTCGCCTTTCGCCGTCTGTCCAAGCCGAGCTCCGCCGCCCCCTTACTCTTCCCTGAGCGATGCCATTGGATCCTGCCGTGCCGCTCGCCGTGCCGGAAGATATCCCGCGACCAGCGCCATCCCGCTCAGCAGTCCCGCAGCGCCCGCCATCGTGGCCGGGTCCCCCGGCGTCAGGCCCCAGAGCATCGTGTGCAGCAGCCGCGCACAGCCCCAGGCGGCAGCCAGTCCTAGCGGTATCCCAATCGCCACCAGCGACGCCAAATCGCGCAGCATCAGCCCGAGCACCCCGCCGCGCGACGACCCCAGCGCCATCCGAATCGCCATCTCGTTCCTCCGCCGCGCCGCCGCGTACGACACCACCCCGTAAAGTCCCGCACTGGCCAGCACCAGCGCCAGCAACCCGAAGCATGCAGCCAGCGTCGCCACCAGCCGTTCCTGCAGCAGCGAGTTGGACACCTGCGTCGCCAGCGAGCGAAATTCCAGCGAGATCCGCGGATCGGCCTCGCGCGCCGCCTCCTTCATTCCCGCGATCACTCCCGCACTCGATCCCTCGTAGCGCAGTTCGAAAATCCCGATCTCGGACTCGGGCGTCGGCGTTTGCGTAATCGGCAGGTAGATGGTCGGCGGAGCCGCGTCGCGCAGTGTCCGGTATTTCGCATCCTTCACCAGCCCGATCACCTGCACTGGAAATTCCTTCGCGCCCTGCTGAAACGCCTCATCGTAGTAGAACTTGCCGACCGGGTCGACACCCGGGAAATATTCTCGCGCCGCCGTCTCGTTCAAAATGGCGACGTGCGGGGAGTTTGCCCGGTCGCCCGCAGCCACGTCCCGGCCGCGCAGCAGCGGAGTCCGCATCGTCTGGAAGTATCCCGGCGAGACCAGATTTACCCACGCGTGCGCCTTCTTCCTGCCACCGTCGGGCGTCTTCAGGCGAATGTCCCACTGCCACGAGCCGCCATCGACCGGAGTCTCCGCCGACCGCGATGCCGACCGTACTCCCGGAATCGCCCGGGCCCGTGCCAGCAGGTCCTCCACTACCAGATCCTCGGTTTCGCTGGAAAACTTACCGCCCCGCAGATCCGGAACCATCAGCAGCACCCCCTCGGCCTGAAAGCCCAAATCCTGCTTCACCAGCTTTCGCAAACTGCCGGCGAACAGCCCCGCCCCCACCAGCAGAAGCAGGGACAGCGCTACCTGCGCCATCACCAGCAAGCGACCCGGACTCCAACCGCCGCGCCGCTCCGTCAGCCCGCGCGACCCCTGCTTCAATGCCTCCGCCGTCGTGAGCCGCGTGGCCCGCAGCGCCGGGGCCAGTCCGAAAAGCATGCCCGTCAGGATCGCCGCTCCCACCGCGAAGCTCACCACCCGCCAGTCCGGCGTCAGATCGAGGAATTGCGCCTCTCCCGGCTCGGAGATCAGCGACACAATCAACGGACCGCCGATCCGCGCCAGCACGACTCCGCAAGCCGTGCCGATTAGCGACAATAGAATACTCTCCGTCAGTAGCTGCCGCACCAGCCGAAACCGGCCGGCGCCCATTGCCAGCCGTACCGCAATCTCGCGGCCGCGTGCGCTCGCCCGCGCCAGCAGAAGGTTGGCGATGTTCACGCAAGCAATCAACAGGACCAGCCCAACAATCCCCATCAACACCAGAAGTGCGCGGCCGTAACGAGCCCGCAGGTTGGAAATGCCGGTTTCTGCCGGAGCAATGTCCAGCCTCCCCGCCAGAAATCCCTTTTGGAATTCCACCGGAATATCCGTCGGAAGCGAAGCCTGGTAAACCAACGGGGCCAACGCCTTGAGCCGCGCCGCCGCCTGCTGCATGCCCACTCCGTCGCCAAGCCGTCCCATCAAAGTCAGCCACCAATGGCTACGGCCCTCCAGTTCACCGCCCTTCGGATGAAGCAGTGTGACCGACGTCACCGGCACAATCACGTCGAAACTCTGACCGACCTCCACGCCGAAAAACCCCCGCGGCATCACCCCGATCACCTGAAATGGAAGGCCGTCCAGCCGGATGCTCCGCTCCACAATATGCGGATCGCCGCCGTAGGCGCGCTGCCAAAAGGCGTAACTCAGCACCGCCACTGCGTTGGCCGATCCGCCGCCCACTCGGTCGTCCTCTTTGGTGATCGTCCTTCCGAGCAGCGGCGCAACGCCCAGCGTGCGGAAATAATCACCGCTCACAAACAGGCCTTGCGCCGGCTTCTTCTCGCCGCCGGACGCCAGGTCGAACCTCCCGTTGCCGTATGCGAAGACTCCCGAAAAAACGTCCTGCCGGTCCCGGACCTGCTCCCAGATGGGATAGGTGAAGCTATCGTCGTTCTTCCGCGAGAAGTGGACCAGACGCCCGGGTTCCCGGACCGGTAGCGGCTTCATCAGGACGGCGTCCAGAACGCCGAAAATCGCCGCGTTCGCGCCAATCCCGAGCGCCAGCGAAAGCACCGCCACCCCGGCGAAAACCGGGCTCTGCTTCATCGCCCGCACCGCGTACCGCGCATCCTGCCAAAGATCCGCGCACCATCCCCAATTCCACTGCTCGCGCACAGCCTCCTGAATCTGCGCCAACCCGCCCGCGGCCAACCGCGCCTCCCGCCGCGCCTGCTCGGGACCCATTCCGGCGCGCACCAGTTTCTCCGTCTCCCGCTCCAGGTGGAAGGCCAACTCGTCTTGCAGGTCAGCCTCGGCCGAGTCCCGGCGCAGCAGTTGCCGCAGCCGGTAGGTCCAGTCGTTCAGCATGTCGCCTCCGTCTATGCCATGTCCAAAAGCAGCCCCACCGCGGCAGCCAGTTGCCGCCAGGCCAGTTCATCCAGTTGCAGTTGCTTCACGCCGGCGCGCGTCAACTCGTAATACTTGGCCCGGCGATTGTTGTCAGAGACGCCCCACTGCGCCTTGATCCAGCCCTTCCGCTCCAGCCGGTGCAGCGCCGGATACAGCGAGCCTTGCTGTACCCGCAGCGCCTCATTAGAAATCTGTTGGATGCGCTCTGAAATGGCCCAGCCGTGCATCGGCTTCAATGCCAGTGTCTTGAGAATGAGAAGGTCCAGCGTTCCTTGCGGCAAATCCATGTGTGCTCCCCTATTGCTTCGACAAGAACAAGGATAGTCCAGGTCCTGTCGAAGCGCAAGGGGAAAACGGCGACACGCGGCGCGTTTGCAGTGGTATGCGTTCCTCATGGCGGATCAGACGGTGTTTAAGGACGCGCAATAGCAGCGTGCAAACAACACGGACAATTCACAAGAATTTGGACGTACTGCAGCTGGACCAACGACGTCAAGCGTCTCGCCTGGAGGAACTGCAACCGTTCGGGCGCGGGAGTATCGGTGCTATGGTTGGATGCTGGTCGAAACGTGTCGATGGCTCTTGTCATGGCCGTGATTCTCGGGGGTGTCGGCATCGCCTGCGCCGGGTGGCCCGTGAGAGCCGTCACGTTTTGTCGCTGGTACCACAGCAAGAAGCCGAAGTGGATTCAGGAACTGCCGTTCGCCGATATTGTCATGCGGCCGTGGATGCCCACATACTTCCGATGTATGGGGCTATTCTTCTGCTTGTGCGCGCTGGGACTCGTATGGATCGCAACCGCTAAAGGGTAAGCCTTCACGAGAGCACGCCACTCGAAAGGGTTCTTCGGTCAGACCGAGCCTCTGACGGTCACGACGGCGGATGCGACGTGGTCCGAATTGTAATCGTCCCAAGAGAATCTGCGCCGATTTCTTCCCCGCCACTCCGTTGCTCCCGCTTCCGGGAATACGCAAAATTCCCGGAGTACGTTTTTTCAGGCAGGGCGGAATCTATGCACCTTTCCGATGACCGGAGAAAGGGGACATTTCTACTTTGCACAAAAGGGGGACATTTCTACTTTGCCTTGACAGCGGCGCCTTTGCAATTGCATTCATGACTCGGACCTGCTACCTTACATCAGTTGCGCTGGTCACTCTGGGTTGGCAATCGCCAATAGATGCTATCGGATAGGGCATCGGGCGAAGAAGAATTGTGACAATGTTCGATATCCGTTTTTGCTCGCATTCTTCCTTTCGTCAATCCCACCCTGGCGCCGTTACAGAGTAGGAGTCGAACAGTGATGATAGCTAGCAAACGGATTTACGGTCAGGCGGCGCTTTTGACCTTGGCGGCAGCGCTCTTCAGCACGGCGGCTCACGCCGCAGTGACCCTGAACTGCTCTCCGACTACCGGACCGGAACGGGTCTCACGTCCTTACTCCACCACTTGCACGGCTTCCGGTACCCCGGGCCCCTATGTATTCTTTCTGTCGGCGGGTTCTTTTCCGGGCGGCATATCAATTACCGGCACCACCTCCTCCACGGTTACCATCGCGGGAACTCCCACAGCCCCAGGCGGAGCGTTCGATTTCACGATCGAGGCGTTCGACGTCGGCGCAGTGGATTTCGGAACCCATGAGTTTATCGGAACCGTGTGGCCGCAACTGGCCCGCACCTACGTTGCCGGATGGGGATCGGATAGCTTGGGGTGCGACCGCAACAATCCCTGCAAGACCTTCGCCACTGCCCAATACTCCACGCTCGCCGGAGGCGAAATCGATGTTCTCGCGAGCGGAGATTTCGGGACGCTGGCCATCACCAAGGCCCTCACTATTGACGGCGGAAACAATGTGGCGTCCATCGGCGCGGGACCGGTGTGCAATGGAAATACCGCCTTATGTATTAACGTACCCGGGGCCACTGTCACCATCCGCAATCTTTCACTGACGTTGAACACCTCCTACGGCATCGCAGTTGGCAGCGCCGGGTATGTGCGCGTCGAACATGTCGTGATGCTGCCGGCCCCGGGCGGTAGTTTCGCCTATGGCTTTTTCGCAACAGCGGGTATGAACTCCCTAGATGACGTCCGGGTCGAAGGCGCGGTCACCTACGGCGTGAAGATCTCCGGCGCCAGTTCGAAGGCCACGATCAGCAATTCGACCATATCGCACGCCGGCCTTTCGGGTCTGGTTTCTACCTTGGGGGCGGTTATTCAGGCCGACAATTGCCTGATCAACTTCAATCAACTGGGCATTTCGACTTCCGACGGCTCCGGCACAGCCGGGACGCTGCGGCTTTCCAACAACACCATCACCGACAATGTGACGGGCTTGCTGGTGATCGGCCCGGGGGCATCCATTGTCTCCTTCGGCAATAACCGGATCTTCGGCAATACGACCAACGGAAGCGCCACGCTGACTACTACCCAGAGGTAAGCGCACCTAACCCCGACTGGGGTTTTCCGGATTGCCCGGCCCGAAGTGTTTCAGAAATACCAGATTCTCCGTGTCGCTCTTGTTCGTGATGCTGATTCCGTTGGACGCGGCGTCCGCCGAGATGAACAGTTCGTCCTTGGTCATCTGTCCGTACCGAATCAACGTGGGCGTTTCCACTGCGTGCTTCCCGAAAGTGCCATAGCCTTGCACCAGAATCGTGCCGTAGGCGGCCGCATCCCGGATGGTCACCGTGCGGCCGGGAAATACAGTCAGCTCCTTCGCTGAATAGAACGGCGTGGAGAAGACAATCCAATTCTCGCTGTAGCCCGCTTCGTTCATCTCTCCCACGGGCGCTGCCGGCTTCGGCTCAAACAGGCGGTGGCTGGCAAATTCGGGATCCGTATTGGCGTCCCAGTCCAGCATGTCCAGCAGATAGTCCAGATCGTGATGATGTTCCGGCGGCACGTCCTTCACCAGCAGATCCCACGGCACCGTCCGGCCTTCCACCAGCGATTGGTACATCGCGAACACGTCGGAGTTCACCTGCGGCTCGTAGGTCACCAGCGACCCGGGTGCGTGCAGAATGCCGGGATCGATCTGCCAGCCGCTCCCCGGCTTCAGCCGGTAAGCCCGCGAATGGTAAAGAATTCCATTGTCGCCCTCGTTCCAGCGCTCCAGGCAGCGGCGCACATCGGCGCGCGTGGTGCCCGGCTCCAGGCCCATGAAGGTGTACGGAAAGTTGTTGTCCTTGAAATTGTATTGCGGCGGGAAGTAGTAGGCCTCCGGCTTGCCTTTCTGCCCCACGCGGGCGGCGAACTCGTCGGTCTGGTGCAGATGGTGTGGAATCGGCCCCAGATTGTCGAAGAACTTGCAGAGCAGATTCCACCCGCCCTCCCGGGCCATCACGTCCTTGCCCAGGAACAGGTCGCCCTCGGTTTCAATGGCATCCTTGAGCAACATCTTCTTGCCCTGAAATTCGATGTAGCTCAGGCCCTCGTCGGCCGCCGTCAGCGGGCCATTCGCCGCTTTGGTCGTGGATGAGAACCAGCGTTCGTCGATTCCGCCGCGGTGTCCACCCAGAATATACAGGTCGCGAGGATCCAGCTTCAACCGGCCGCCGGGCATCAGGAACGCTCGCGGCACCCAGCACGGCGCAAGGCGCACCACGCCTTCACCGGCTGCCAGAGCTTCTCGAATGGGTTGCTTCGCCTGAGGGGTCATAGACTCGGAGCGTACCCGCTCGGTCAATGAGAAGTCAAGGCGCTTCTCATCGGCGCCTTTCATCCATCCGACCCATCAGTGATAAGATTTTCTCAAGTTCAACAGGAGCACTCATGAATCGTTTCATTCTCGCGGCCACGCTTGCCGTGGCGTCCGTCTCGTACCTGCCCGCAATGGTCCAAGCCCCGCAACCGCAAGCCGCCCCGCCGCCCGGACCCATGCGTCCGCCCACGCGCGATGCGAATACCCCCGGCTATGTAAAGGCCAAGGAACTTCCCGATGGCGTCAACGCGCCCGCCAATGCCGACGGCAACTTCATTCTGGGACCCACCCACACCGCCGCGCCCGAGATGACCGTGCAGGAGGGCGTTCCGCAAGGGACGGTCTATAACTTCACCATGGAATCCACGGACAGCAAGATTTATCCCGGAATCGCCCGTGAGCCGCGCACCTTCGGCACACCCGACCCCTCGAATGCGGCCAAACTGGACGTCACCACCAGCCATCCCGCCGCGTACACCCGCCGCCTGGCAGTGTACGTTCCCAAACAGTATGTCCCCGGCACCGAGGCGCCGTTTATTGTGGGCGCCGATGGAGTGGACCGCGGCCTCTTCACGGCCCTCGACAATCTAATCAACGAGCATCGCGTGCCCGTGATGATCGCCATTTCGATCGGCAACGGCAGCGGCGATGCCCAGGGCAGCGAGCGAGGCCTCGAGTACGACACCATGTCCGGCCTCTACGCCGAATGGGTGGAAAAGGAAGTGCTGCCGCTGGTGGAAAAGCAGTACAACGTGAAGCTCACAAAGAACCCTGACGGCCGCGCCACCATGGGCGGCAGTTCCGGCGGTTCCTGCGCGCTCATCATGGCCTGGTATCACCCCGAGTGGTATCATCGCGTCCTCACCTACTCCGGCACCTACGTCAATCAGCAGTGGCCCTGGAATCCCGAAACTCCGGGCGGCGCGTGGGACTTCCACCGGACCCTGATTCCCAAGAGCCCCGTCAAGCCCATCCGCCTCTGGATGGAAGTGGGCGATCGCGACCTCTACAACCCCAACGTCATGCGGGACGAGATGCACGATTGGGTTGTGGCCAATGAGAACATGGCCCGCGTGCTGGCCGCCAAGGGCTACCACTATCAATTTGTCTTCGCCAAAAATGCCGGCCATACCGATGGCGCCGTAAAGCGGCAAACGCTGCCCGAAGCCCTCGAGTATCTCTGGCAGGGCTACCCTTCCGGCGTCGCGAAGCACTAGAGGAGCGCATGCAAAGATCACCCGTTTTCATCGCCGCCACTCTAGCCTGCGCTGCCTGGGGCGCCGACTGGCTCACCGACGGAGGCAACTCGCAGCGCACCAACTGGCAGAAGGACGAGAAGATTCTGTCGCTCGACAATGTCAAGAACATGAAGCTGCTCTGGAAGCTTCAACTCGACAACGAACCGCGCCAGATGCATTCCCTTTTCCCGCCGCTCATCATGGACCGCGTCAACACGCCAAAAGGCGTGAGGCAGATCGCCATCGAAACCGGCGTCTCCGACAACATCTACGCCATCGATGTGGAAAGCGGCCAACTGCTCTGGAAGAAACACTTCGCCAGCAGTTATACACCGCCGCCTTCACCTCGCCGCGGCGATATTCTCTGTCCCGGCGGCATTACCGCCACCCCCGTGATTGCACCCACCGCCACCGCCGGCAAGTACACCATCTACGCCGCCTCCTGGGACGGCTCGCTTCATCAGTTGAACGCCGCCGATGGCGAAGACGTCCTGCCGCCGGCAAAATTTATGCCGCCCAACGGCAAGCCCTATGCGCTGAATCTCTGGCATAACGTGATCTACACGCATACCGCGCAAGGCTGCGGCGGTAATCCCAACATGGTCTACTCCTACGACCTGACCACGAAGAAGGTGGGCAGTTGGGGCCCGGCGGGCGGTGGCATGTGGGGCCGCGAGGGTCCCGCCATCAGCGCAAATGGCACCATGTACACGGGCACCGGCGACGGCCGCTGGGATCCCGAAAACGGCATCTACGGCAACGGCATCATCGGCGTCCAGCAGAATCCGCAGACCAAGGCGCTCGACCTGGTGGACTACTTCGGCCCCTCCAACGCCGAGTGGCTGGTGAAGCGCGATCTCGACATGCAGGTGACTCCCGTCATTTTCAACTACAAGGGCAGGGAACTCATGGCGGACGCCGGCAAGGAGTGCCGCATGTACCTGATGGACACCCAGTCCATCGGCGGCGACGATCACCGGACTCCCATGTATCGCGGTCCGCTGCTGTGCAATGAGGACGTCAACTTCGCCTCGGCCGGCATCTGGGGTTCGCTCGCGAGTTGGGAGGATGCGAACGGAACCCGCTGGGTCCTCACTCCCATCTGGGGCGCCAAACACTCGAAGTTCAGCGCGCCCATCGAACACGGCGTGGTGAAGGATGGCGCCATCGTGGCCTTCAAAGTGGAAGAGCGCGACGGCAAACCCGCGCTCGTGCCCGCCTGGATTTCCCGCGACATGAATCGCGCCGAACCGCCCGTCATCGCCAACGGCGTCGTCTACGCCTACGGCAATGGCGAGGATACCGAGCAGGCGTATCCCGACGTGGGACTCGACGACGTCGCCGAAAAACGCATTCCCGGCTCCACCAAGGCCGTCCTGTACGCGCTCGACGCCCAGACCGGCAAGGAACTCTGGAACAGCGGCGATCAGATTGCCAAATGGAATCACTGGACCGGACTCTCCATCGCCAACGGGCGCGTCTACATCGGCACCTACGATAGCGTCCTGTACTGCTTCGGCATCAAGAAATAGCCGCCATGTGGATTCGAATTTCTATCGGGCTGGGCCTGGCGTGCATGGTGGCTGCCGCGCAGCCGGCCGAATCTCCGGCGCTCCACAAACTGCTGACCGATTGGGCCGGCCTCACCCGCTACGGCAGCGAAGACGCCGAAGTGCGCGCGCCCAAGCCCGGCGAGAATCGCGTGGTCTTTCTGGGCGATCAGATCACCGAACACTGGGAACCCTTCTTCGCCGGCAAGCCGTATCTGAACCGCGGCATCAGCGGACAGACCACGCCGCAGATGCTGGTCCGCTTTCGTCAGGACGTCCTTGAGCTCAAGCCGAAGGTGGTGGTGATTCAGGCCGGCACCAACGACCTGGCCAGTGTCACCGGCCCCTCCACCGAAGGCACCATGGCGGAAAATTTCATGTCCATGGTGGAACTTGCCAGGTTCAACGGCATCCGCGTGGTGCTGGCCTCGGTGACGCCGGTTTGCGATTGCTTTAAGAAGCAAACCGGGCTGCGTCCACAGGGGAAAATCATCGGCTTGAATGGCTGGATCAAGAGGTACGCGGAGGCCAGCGGCGCAGTCTATCTAAATTATTATTCGGCCCTGGCCGAGGGCCGCAATTTCAAACAGGATCTGACCAGCGACGGCCTGCTGCCGAATGATGCCGGCTACCGCGTGATGGCCCCGCTGGCCGAAAAAGCCATCGCCGAGGCGCTTGCCAAATGAACAGCCAAGGAGTCTTCCGAATGTCCAAGATTGTCTCGCTACTGCTCTTCGCACTCCCGGCTTGCGCGCAATGGAACACCAGCGGCGGCGATGCGCAGCGTTCCTCGTGGATCCGCAGCGACCCGAAAATCTCCCGGACCAGTCTACAAACGCCGGGCTTCAGCGTCGTCTGGAAAGTGAAGCTGGATAATCAGGCGCGGCAGCAGAATTCGCTCGGCGCGGTGGCCGTGCAGGAGCGGTACATCGGCTATCGCGGCTTCCGCGCGCTCGGCTTTGTGGGCGGCAGTTCCGACAATGTCTTTGTGATGGACACGGACTTGGGCCGCATTGAATGGCAGAAGCATCTGACTTCAGACCCTGCGCCCGCGGGTACGGCGGACTGCCCCGGCGGTGTCACCGCCATGGTGGCGCGCCCTTCGGGTACGGCCTTCCCTGCCGCTCCGGGACGCGGCGGTGGGGGCCGCGCCAACTACGCCAAGAGTGGCGTGGGCGAACCGGATGAAGGCTCGGTCATCATCGCGCAACAGGCCGCCCGTGCCGCCGCCGCTGCCGCCGCTACTGCTGCTGGCGCCGGGCGCCGCGGACCGGGTCGCGGAGCTTTCGGTCCTCCGCCCCGCCGCCGCGACGAGATCCACGTAGTCACCGGCGATGGCAAGCTTCACCTCTTGTGGATCTCGAACGGCAACGAGCCTGACCCGCCGCTGCCCTTCGTGCCCGCCGGCGCCAACGTTCGCGGCCTCACCGTCGTCAATCGCATTGCCTACGCCGCCACCACTCAGGGCTGCGGTGGAGCTCCCAATGGCATCTGGGCGCTCGATCTGGAATCGAAGGAGGTGGTCTCCTGGAAGGCCGGCAGCGGCGATGTGGCCGGGTCGGAAGGCTTCGCATTCGGACCGGATGGCACGCTCTACGTCGCCACCACAACCGGCGACCTCGTGGCGCTAGACCCCAAGACGCTGGAGCCGAAGACCACTTATAGCGCCGGGAAATCGGGCTTCGTCACTACGCCGGTGATCTTCTCTCATAAGGGCAAAACGTTGATCGCCGCCGGTGCGCGGGACGGGCGGATGCACCTGCTGGACGCCGCGGACCTGGCATCGCCGGTCGCCGTCTCCGCCCCGTCGAGCGATGCCCCCGTGGCTGCTCTGGCCACCTGGCAGGATCCTTCCGGCACGCCCTGGCTGCTCGCGCCGACCACTGGCGCGGTCGCCGCGTGGAAGTTGGTGGATCACGAGGGCGGCCTTTCCTGGGAGCGCGCCTGGACCTCGCGCGACATGGTCTCCGCAATGACGCCGATGATCGTCAACGGCGTCGTGTTCGCGCTCTCCGGCGGCGCCCCGTCCAAGCCCGCGGTCTTGTACGCTCTCGACGGCATGACCGGCAAAGAGCTGTGGAGCAGCGGCAACACCATCACCAGCTACGCTCACAGCGGCGGCCTTTCCGGCGGCGCCAGCCAAATCTATTTGGAAACTTACGACGGGACGCTCTGGGCTTTCGGCTTCCCCATCGAACACTGATCATCATGAGAACTCTCGCTCTCTTTCTTTTCGCCGCCACCGCCTGGGGCCAGCTTCCCGACGGCCCAGGCAAGGCTGAAACCCAGAAGATCTGTTCGCAGTGTCATGAGCTGGATCGCTCCATCTCGCTCCGCCAGGACCACGCCGGATGGCAGGCCACCCTGGACAAGATGGTGACGCTCGGCGCCAAGGGCACCGATCAGGAGTTTCAACTGGTGGTGGACTATCTGGCCGCGCACTATCCCGCCGAACAGATCCCCCGCATCAACGTCAATACCTGCCGCGCCATCGATCTGGAAAGCGGACTGACACTGCGCCGTTCCCAAGCCGCCGCCATCATCGAGTACCGCACCAAAAACGGCCCCTTCAAATCCATCGAGGACCTGAAGAAAGTGCCCGGCATCGACGCCGCGAAGCTCGAGCTGAAGAAGGACCGTCTGGTCTTCAAGTAGGACAGACGGTCGCCTTTTGCCGTCTGTCTTTCCCTGGCTAATACAGCACGCGCGAGCGGATCGTCCCCGGCACCTTCATGAGCTCGCCCTGGAGACTCCGAGTCGCCGACGCCTTCTGCGTCTCGACGTCGATCACCACGTAGCCGATCGCCGCGTCCGTCTGCAGATACTGGCCCGCGATGTTCACTTCGTGCCGCGAGAAGATCGTATTGATCTGCGAGAGCACGCCGGGCTGATTCCGGTGGATGTGCAGCAGCCGGTGCTTGCCAGGATGCTCCGGCAGCGAAACCTGTGGAAAGTTCACCGCCGTCAATGTCGAGCCGTTGTTGCTGTACTTGATCAGCTTTTCGGCCACTTCGATGCCAATGTTGACCTGCGCCTCTTCCGTGCTGCCGCCCACGTGCGGCGTCAGAATCACGTTATCGAACTCCCTCAGCGGCGAAACGAAGGGATCGCCCGCGCCCTTGGGCTCCGCCGGGAATACGTCGAGCGCCGCGCCGCCGATGCGCTTCTCCCGCAGCGCCGCCGCCAAAGCCTCGATGTCCACCACCTTGCCGCGCGACGCGTTAATGAGTCGTGCGCCGGCTTTCATGCGCGCCAACTCGGCCGCGCCCATCATACCTTCCGTCTCGGGCGTCTCCGGCACGTGCAGTGTCACCACGTCGGACTCGGCCAGCAGGTCCTCCAGCGAACCCGCGGGACGCGCATTGCCCAGCGCCAGCTTGGTCTCGATATCGAAATACGCCACCTGCATGCCCACCGACTCCGCCAGCACGCCGATCTGCGTCCCGATGTGTCCGTACCCGACGATCCCCAGCTTCTTCCCGCGAACCTCGCGCGCCCCCGTCGCCGTCTTCAGCCACTCGCCCCGGTGCGCCGCCGCATTGCGCTCCGGAATCCCGCGCATCAGCAGAATAATCTCAGCCAGCACCAGTTCGGCCACGCTCCGCGTATTGGAAAACGGCGCGTTGAACACCGGCACCCCGCGCTTGCGGGCGCATTCCAGGTCCACCTGATTGGTGCCGATGCAGAAGCAGCCGATGCCCATCAGCTTGGGTGAATGCTCCAGCACCTCGGCCGTCAACTGTGTGGCCGAGCGGATTCCCACGAAGTAGGCGCCCTGCAGGGCCGCCGTCAACGCATCGCCGGCCAGCGACTTTGGATGCGCGGCAATGTTGGTGTATCCGTCCTTTTCCAAGGCTTCGCGGGCGCTCGGATCCACGCCCTCCAGCAGCACGACTTTGATCTTTCGTTTATCTAGAGAAGTGGTCTTCACCTTCATTTATGATATACGTGGCCCTATGCAGACGACGCGTCGCAACTTCCTTGCCGCCAGCCTGGCGTCCCCGCTTCTCACCGCGGCCGACGCTCCGGACCGGCCGAATGTCCTGGTGATCGTGCTGGACGATCTCGGCGTCCACGATATGGGTTTCCTCGGCGCGGCCGATCTCAAGACTCCGAATATCGACGCGCTCGCCGGCCGCGGTCTGAAGTTCCGCAACTGGTATTCCAACGCGCCCGTCTGCGCTCCCGCGCGCTCCGCGATTCTCACCGGCCGCTACCCGATCTCCGCCGGCGTTCCCGATAATGGGCCGCCGCTGGCCCACAATATTCCCACCATCGCCAGCGTGCTCAAAGGCGCGTCGTACCGCACCGGCTGCTTCGGGAAATGGCACCTCGGCAATACCGATGAGACCGCGCCCAACGGCCACGGCTTCGACTCCTTCTATGGCTTTCACAGCGGCTGCGTGGACTACTTCTCCCATCGCTATTACTGGGGCGACAACTATCACGACCTCTGGCGCAATCGCACCGAAATCTTCGACGACGGCCGCTATCTCACCGAGCGGATCGCCGACGAGGCGGTGGACTACATCGGCCGGGAACGCGGCAAACCCTTCTTCGGCTACGTCGCCTTCAACGCGCCGCACTATCCCATGCACGCCCCCGAGATCTACAAGGCGCGCTTCCCCGCGCTCTCCAAGGAACGCCAGACCTACGCCGCCATGATCGCCGCCGTGGACGATGGCGTGGGCCGCATCCGCCAAGCCCTGGAAACCGCCGGAGCCGCCGACAATACCCTGCTGTTCTTCATCGGTGACAACGGAGCCACTACCGAGAAGCGCGCCGGTCTGGACGGCAACTACGCCACGGCTGGCGATAACGGCACCTTCAAGGGCTTCAAGTTCAGTCTCTTCGATGGCGGCATGCACGTACCCGGTTTCGTTTCATGGCCGGCGCGCATCCGCCGCGGCGCATGGACCGACCAGATGGCCATGTCGATGGATATTCTCCCCACCATCTGCCGGGCCACCGGGGCCGCGCTGCCGGACCGCGTGGACGGGTCGGACATCCTGAACACTCTGCTGAACGGCGCACCCTCTCCGCACAAGTCGCTCTACTGGTCGCAAGGCGGACAACTGGCAACCAGGCGCGGCAACTGGAAACTGGTGGTCAACGGCAAGCTCTACGACCGCAGCCCGGACGGCGCCAAACCGCTCACCGGAGACGACGCCGTATGGCTGTCCAATCTGGACGACGATCCCGGCGAAACCCGCAATCTCCGCCGCGCCAACGCCACCCTCGTTGACGAGCTAATGACCGACCTCTATCGTTGGCGCGACGGCCTCCGCAAATAGCGTAGGATAGGCTTCAGCCTGTCCAGCCGAGCGACGCTCGGCCTTAATGCTCGCTCGCTCCATTTTCCGTAGGATAGACGGTCGCCTTTCGCCGTCTGTCCAAGCCGAGCTCCGCTCGGCCTTCGCGCCTTGACCGAACTGCCTGTCCATGCCAGCAGGCGCCCCTAAGATCCTCCGTGCATCCTCCGTGTCCTCCGTGTCTCCGTGGTGAGGGTGAAGAGCCTGTTATTTTTCGGGGTGTCCAACTCTGTCCACCTCGGCCCTAACCCAACACCACCAGCAGTGACTGGCCGAACGGCGGCCGCAGAGCATCTTCCACTCGCGACATCACCGGCACCACCACGCGGTCGAACAGCGCGATCTGCCCCGCCGATTGGCTCTCCCGGCGAGCCACCCGCGCATTCCACCACCAGCCGAAGAACCCCACCGTATTCATGTACCGCGCCGCGCGCACCTGCAATCCGCAACGCCCCGCCAACTCGGCCATCGACCGCCTCGTATAACGCCGATAGTGGCCCAGGTTCCGGTCGATAGGACCGTAGAGCGCCGGGAAGGCCGGCACCATCAGCACGATGACGCCGCCTGGCGTGAGGATCGACGCCATCTGCCTCACCGCCGCCGCATCGTCTTCAATGTGCTCCAGCACGTTGAGGCAAACGACGGAGTCCGGCGCAAAACGGGCCAGTCCGGCAATGTCGTCGCAAACCAGCGCGTGCAGATTCGGCCGACCGGGAAATCGCTCCTGGAGCCGCCCCACGCACGCCGCCTCCACGTCGATCGCCACCACCAGTTCCCGCTCCAGCAGTGCGCCGGTGAAGTTGCCGATGCCGCAGCCGACCTCCACCACGCGCCGACCCAGGTGCGGCGTCACCAGCCTGCTCTGCCACGCGAAATAGCGCACCGCGCGCGACATGCGCTCCTGATCGGCCAGCGTATATGTCGCGTCCGGGGCCACTCAACTAGAATAGAACTTCCGATGCCGGGCTTCCTTGGATTTGGCGCCGCCGACCTGCTATTGGTCTTTGTGAGCGCGCTGCTTTTGGGCGGAGCCTACGCCTCGCGCCGCTGGCTCGAGCCGCGCGCCCAAGCCTTCGCTCATCGCTCCGTCTGGTGCATGCTGCTCCTGGCAATCCTGCCCGTGGCGCTGCGCCTCCTGCTGTTGGCCAATCATCCCGTCCCCACGCCCGATATCTACGACGAGTTCGGTCACCTCCTCGTCGCCGATACCCTGCGCCACTTCCGCCTCGCCAATCCGCCGCTCCCGCTGCCCCAGTTCTTCGAGACCTTCTTCGTCTTGCAACAGCCCACCTACAGCGCCATCTACCCCATCGGCCAAGGACTCGCCCTCGCCATCGGCTGGACGCTGTTTGGCTCGCCGTGGGCCGGAGTGCTCCTCTCTACCGCCGCCTTCTGCGCACTCGTCTATTGGATGCTTCGCGGCTGGACCACGCCCGGCTGGTCCCTCATCGGCGGACTGCTGGCGGTCGCCGAGTTCGGCCCGCTCTGCCAGTGGATGAATACCTATTGGGGCGGCGCCTTCCCCGCCATGGCCGGCTGCCTGGTGTTCGGCGCGCTCCCACGCTTGCGGCGCGAGCCGCGCACGCGCGACGCGGTCCTGCTGGCCACCGGCCTGGCCCTCCACTGGCTCACCCGGCCGTTCGAATCGATCTTCCTCTTCCTCGCCGCCGCCGTCTACCTGGCGCCCTGCTGGCGCAAACTGCGCAGAGTCGCCCCCGAGGCGGCGCTGATTCTGCTCACCGCCGCCGCCATCACCCTGTTCCACAACAAGGCCGTCACCGGCAGTTGGAGCACCCTCCCGGAGAAGTTGAGCCAGGATCAGTACGGCGTTCCAGCCGCTCTCACGTTCCAAGCCAATCCCGTGCCCAGCCGTCCGCTCACCCCGCAGCAGAGCCTCGACTACCGCATGCAGCTCGGCTTCCGCGGCTCGCGAGGCGAGACGCTGCGCAGCTATCTGGAGCGCCTGGAATACCGCGTCCGCTACTACCGCTTCTTCTTCTACCCGCCGCTCTATATCGCGCTGGCAGCCTTCCTCTTCACGCTGAGGCGCAACTGGTGGATCGCGCTCACCTGTCTTGTCTTCGCACTGGGAGTCAACTTCTTCCCCGCCTTCCAATTGCACTACGTGGCGGCCGTTGCCTGCCTCTTCCTCCTGATGAGTGTCCTCGGTCTACAGACCTTGGCCCGTCTCGCGGTGCGCGGCCAGCCTGCCGGAGCCGAAGCGGTGCAGCTCATTCTGCTGCTCTGCGCCGCCCAGTTCGTCTTCTGGTACGGCGTACACGTGTTCGATAACTCGGAGATCTCGCGCGCCCTCCGGCCTTACGAGACCTGGGACGCCATCAATCACACCAATCCCGAGCGGCGCATCTTCGTCGACCGGCAATTGGCGCAAATCCCCGGCCGCATCCTGGTGCTGGTGCGCTACTCCCCGCAACACTTGTTTCAAGATGAGTGGGTCTATAACGGCGCAGACCCCGCCAGCGCCCGCATCGTCTGGGCCCGCGACCTAGGCGCCGACCAGGATCTTCAATTGCTGCAGGCCTATCCCGGACGCACCGTCCTCCTCCTCGAACCGGACGCCCGCCCGCCCCGCCTGATCCGCGATTGCTGCCCCGGTCTGTGAAAAGGCGAGCCCCCGGAATTCTGTTGCACTGCACACAACGCTCGAAGTATACTCACCCCTAAGTTTGGGCCCCCTAAGGAGATCTATGTTTACACGTGTTGCTCTCTTGCTGTGCGCAGCCGTCGTTTTGGCCCAGTCCCAGACGCCGGTAATCACCTCCGTCATCAATAACGGCTCACTCCTTGCCGGCCCGATTGCTCCGGGCATGCAGGTGAACATCACCGGCTCCAACCTCGGAGACCCCACTTCCGTGACTTGCGGCGGCGGCGCTGTGGCTGTGCCCACGGTGTGCAGCGGCGTCAGTGTTTTGGTGAACGGAAATGCCGCGCCGGTGCGAACTGAGGGCGCCAACGGGGGCAGCTTCTACGTGCCCATCGACACCCCAGTCGGCAGCGCCACGGTCCAGGTCAGCCGGGTGACCGGCGGCCAGACGCTGACGTCCAACGTCTTCAGCGTGACCGTGGCCGCCACCGCGCCCGGCCTGTTCACCACCACCGTCAACAACACGATTTTCGGCAATTTCCAGACTACCGCCGGAGTCACCATCACCCCCGGCGCTCCCGCCAAGGCCGGCGACACCATCAAGGTCTTGGGCACCGGATTCGGCGTCACCAATCCGCTGTTGGCGCCCGGCACCACAGTCCCCGCCTCCCCCGCCTACAACATCGTGGCCCCCGTGAAAGTAACGGTCGGCGGCAAGGATGCCACGGTGGTCTCGGCGGCTCGAATTCCCAACGGCCTCGGCGCTACGGACCAGGCCGTCTTCACCGTTCCCGCCGGACTCACCGGCAGCCAGCCCGTGGTCGTCAACGTGGGCGGAGTGAACAGCCAGACGCTGCAACTCCCCCTGACCGGTGGCCCCACCGCGCCCACCATCACCGGAGTGGCCCCGGCCGCCGGTGGCTCGACGCTTCTCGCGCCCGGCGACCAGGCATTCATCAATGGCACCAATCTGGGCACCACCGGAGTGAGCGCGGTCGTGGGCGGAAAGCCGGCCTTCGTCCTCAACACCAACGCCAACGGAGTCCTGGTGCAGATCCCAGTGGATGCGCCCATAGGAGCCACCACCGTGGTGGTGGGGACTTCGGCGCCTTTCAACATCACGCTGTCCCAGTTTGCGCCGGCCCTGCCTCCCAATACGAACTCGGGTTTGAATAACGGCGCGTTCATGTACCACCTGGCGGCTCAGACCCTTGTGACCACTACCAGCCCCGCCTCCCCCAATGAGCAGGTGGCCCTGATCGCCTATGGCCTTGGCCCAACCAGCCCTGTGGTTCCCACCGGCCAATCGGCCAACGACCTGAGCAACGTCACCACTACCGTACCCACCATCATTCTCGCGGGCCAATCCGTGCCCGTCAGCTATGCAGCAGCCGCGCCCGGCCAGGTCGGCGCCTATGCGGTGGTGTTTACCGTCCCGGCCTCCACCACGAATGGAAACCAGAACGTCTCTGTGAGGATCGGCGGCGTTACCAGCAACAACCTGCCGTTTCCCGTTTCCACGGCGCCCATCATTTCCCAAGTGGTCAACGCGGCCAGTTACATTCCCACCGGACTGCCGAATGCCGGCATTGCGCAAGGCTCAATCTTCGTGATCAAGGGCAACAACCTGGGGCCGGCCACGCTCACCATTGCGCCGCAGGCCTTTCAGAGCACCAGCCTCGCCGGCACCTCGGTAAGCGTGACGGTAGCCGGTTCGACTGTAGCCCCCACCTTCTACTACACTTCGGCCGGCCAACTGGCGCTCCTCATGCCCTCCAATACGCCTACCGGCACGGGCACCATCAGCGTCACCTATAACGATCAGACCGGCCCCACCGCGCCCATCACTGTCGTGGCCAGCACTGCCGGCATCTTCACCGTGACTTCTGACGGCCAGGGCTCCGGTATCGTGACGTACGCCGATTACAGCCTCGTATCCGCCCTCAAAGCGGCCAACTGCGGCGGCGTCTACACCACTTGCGGCGCGGCCAATCCCGGCGACGTGCTCATCATTTGGGCCACCGGTCTGGGTCCGGTGAACGGGACCGATGCCTCCGGCGCCGGCCTCGGCGTCAACATGGCCAGCCTGCCCCTGAAGGTCTGGTTGGGCGGCGTGCAGGCCACCGTGGCTTACCAGGGCCGTTCCGGCTGCTGCATTGGCGAAGATCAGGTAGTGATCACCGTGCCCGCCGGAGTTCCCACCGGCTGCTCCGTGCCTCTCTCTATACAAATCGGAAATTTCATCAGCAACACCGTGTTGATTCCCGTGGCCAACGGCAGCCGGACCTGCACTCCCGCCAATCCGACGCTCAGCACCGCCAACGTTTTGCAGTTGTCAAGCGGAGCGCCTGTGACGTTCGCCGACATTGAACTGCGTCGCACCGACAACTTTCCAGGCTTCACTGACTCCATGAAGGCGGAGTTCGCCCGAGTGACCATCGATCCTGCGCTGCAGCCGTTCATCGCTACTTACATCGACAACACGCCGCCGGGCGCCTGCTCGGTACAGACTAATTTGAATGGCGGGAACAATCCGCCATTCGCCACCGCAGCCGGCCTCGATGCCGGCGCGCAACTGACCGTTACCGGGCCTAACGGGACCAAGACGGTGCCGGGTGGAACTGGCAGCTACCAAGCCACCCTGAGCGCTACCGGGAACTATCTCGTCCCGGGTTCGTACACCGTCAGCAGTCCTGGTGGAGCGGACGTCAAGGCCTTCACCGCCAATGTGACTCTGCCCGCAATGCCGGTGATGACCAGTCCCACGCCGGATTCGGTGAATGCCGCTTCCGTGACGCGGTCGAGCGGCACGAATGTCACCTGGACGGGAGGCGGTTCGAACGTGATCGTTCAAATCTCAGGTTTCAACTACACGGATACTTCCAACACCATCGGCGCGCAGTTCCAGTGTACGACTCCGCCGAACTCCAACTCGTTTACCGTTCCCGCCAGCGTGCTGTTGGCGCTTCCCACTGGGACCTTCGGTGGAATCTCCTTCGATCCCACGGCCGTCACGGTGGTTCCCCAGGGCGGCGGCTTGACCCTGATGTTCATTTCCAGTACGTACGACTATTACTCTCCAATTAACTGGAAGTAGGAAACCGGGACAGCGGGAAGGTCTCCACCTGCGGCGAGCGCTGCTGCACCAGGACGCCGCCATCCACCACCAGACAGGCGCCCGTGATGTAGCGGGCGTCTTCAGTTGCCAGGAAGACCGTGGGGCCGGCCAGGTCTTCCGGCGAGCCGAGGCGGCCCAGCGGAACCACTTTGCCGCGCTCGATGGCCGACTCCTCATCCAGGTCGTAGGTGCGTATGAGGCCCGGAACGATGGCGTTCACGCGCACTCCGTAGGGTGCCAGGTCCAGCGCCATGGCGCGGGTCATGGCTTCGATCCCGCCCTTTGAAGCATCGTAGGCCACATTGCCGCGGTGCGCCTTCGTGGCGCCTCCGCTGGACATATTGATGATCACGCCCCCACCCTGCTTCACCATCAGCCGCGCGGCGCGATGGGCGCACAGGAACGACCCCTTCAAATTCACGTCGAGAAGCTGGTCCCACCAAGCCTCGTCGGCTTCCAGGAAGTGGCGGGCGGCGTGGATGTTGCCGGCATTATTCACCAGCACGTCAAGCCGTCCGAAACGGGAAAGCACGTGGTCGAACATAGCGTCGACGGAGTCTTTGCTGGAGACGTCGGCCGGCGCGGCCAGAGCCAGGGCTCCGATGGCCTCGGCTACCTCGACGGCGCGGGCGGGGCTCACATCGTTGATCGCCACCCGGGCGCCTTCGGCGGCGAAGCGTTCGGCCACCGCGCGGCCAATGCCATGGCCCGCGCCCGTGACGATTACGGTCTGATTGGTAAAGCGTTGGAGTTGCGCCATCATGCACTCCGATGCTACCAAAGGATGGATGCAGGAAATCGCGCGGGGCGTCGCCGTCTTCCCTACCTTGATCGCCAACGCCTATCTGGTCGGCGACGCGGCAAACTGGGTTCTGGTGGACGCGTGTACGCCGGGCCATGCACGGGCACTGCGGCGCGCCGCCGAGCAGCGGTTCGGGGCCGCGGCCAAACCGCGCGCGATTGTCCTGACGCACGGCCATTTCGACCATGCCGGGTCCGCGGGTCCTCTGGCGGACTTGTGGCAGGTGCCGGTCTACGCACACAGCCGCGAGTTGGCGTTTGTCACCGGCAAAGCGCACTACCCTCCCTTCAACTATGGGCCGCCGGGCTTCTTCACGAAGCTGGCGCGGGTCTTCCCCACCAGCACGGTGAATCTCGGCGAACGCGTGCGGGCTTTCGAGCCGGGTCCAATCCCCGGACTCGAGGAGTGGCAGATGGTCGAAACTCCCGGCCACACCCCCGGCCAAGTCGCCTTCTTCCGCCCCGAGGGTGCCGTCCTGCTGGCTGGGGATGCCGTGACCACGATGGACCTGGACAGCTTCTGGGCAACCGTCACCAAGCGCAAACAGGTTTGCCGCCCTCCGGTGCCTGCCACTGCCGACTGGCTGAGCGCCCGCGAGTCCGTGCAGCGCTTGGCGCGGCTCCGCCCCTCCGTCATCGCGGCGGGCCATGGCTCACCGGTCCTGGAAGGGGCCGAGGAGTTGCAGCAACTCGCCGCCGACTTCCCAATTCCGCTCTAACCAAACGCGGTCACAGCTCTTGTTCCATTTTCGAAAATCTTTATTTCTCTCCGAATCAGCAACTTACCGACATCCTATTTCGGAGTCGAACTTGACACCGGAGTACCATTCGATCAGTAAGACTTTATGCAAACAAACCCTCAACTGACATCGGGCCTTGACATCGATTCTCAGTTCGTCCTCGGCGAAACTCGCGAGGAATTCGCTCAACTCGTCACCGAATACTACACCCACTACACTGCTC
>DASZMZ010000385.1:0-13245 GCA_035551455.1 Candidatus Sulfopaludibacter sp. | reverse complement strand
CAGTATTGGGCTAAAGCCTATCCTACGCGCTCAATTGGCGTTCGATTCTTCGGATGCGTCCACAGTAAGAGGAAATTCGGACAGGCTAAAGCCTATCCTACGCGCTCAATTGGCGTTCGATTCATCGGATGCGTCGACAGTAAGAGGACAGACGGCGAAAGGCGACCGTCTATCCTACGCGCTCAGTTGGTGGTGGAGCCAGGCTTCGGCGAAGCGCAATTCCCGGGCCACGGTGGTTGCTGAAATGCCCACTACGACTGCTGATTCCTCCGCCGTCAGACCACCGAAATAGCGGAGTTCCACCAGGCGGCTCTTGCGCGCGTCCATGGTGGCCAGGAGCGTGAGTGCGCGGTCGAGGTCCAGGATTTCGGGGGTTCGCCCGCCGCCGGTGATCTCCACCAGATCCAGCGGCACCTGCTGCAAATCGCCGCCGCGCTTGGAGGCGGCTCGGGCGCGCGCCCGGTCCACCAGGATGTTGCGCATGCACTGGGCCGCAATGCCGAAGAAGTGGGCGCGATTCTGCCATTGCAGCCCGTCATCGCCGACCAGCCGCAGATACGCCTCGTGCACCAGAGCGGTCGGCTGGAGCGTGTGGCCGGGCGCCTGGCGGCGAAGCATGCCACCGGCCAGCCGGCGCAGTTCCGAGTAGATGAATGGGGTCAGCCGGTCCAACGCGGATTTGTCGTCGCCCGTCCACTCCAACTTGGCCATTATGTCTGCTCGATCGCCTCTGCTTCGCGGATCACACTCACCATGGGATCCCAGGCGCGCCCGGTGAGCCACGGAGAGGCATGGTCCCGCGCCTGGCGTGCCGCTTCGCGCGCTTGCACGCGCTCTCCGAAGGCCTGGTGAACCTGCGCCAGAGTCAGGTAGGCGCGCGCTTTCGCCATCTCGCTGAACCGGCTGCCCGCGCCCTGCCGCGCCGATTCCTCGGCCTTGCGCAGCATCCTGGCGGCATGCTCCAGGGCCGCCGGGCCATGGTTTCTCCGCCGTTCCACCTGGGCCATGCCGTTCTCGGCTTCCACGTTCTCCTGGAGCACGTCCCATTCCTGAGGATGCCGGACCAGAAAGCCCTCCATGATGACGGAAGCTTTAGCGTACTCCTTCATCGCCTCGTTTGTATCGCCGAGCGCCACCAGACGATGGCCCATGTAGAGGTGGGCGGTGGCTTCCATCGGCAGATACACATCGCCGCCCGACACTTCCAGCGGTTGGAACAGCGCCACCGATTTCCGCAGCGTGGCCAGAGACTCGGCGGCGCCCGCGGGCGCAACGTCCAGCGCGGCCGAGCGCATGAGGAAGGTGGCGTAATCGCCCGCCGCCAAGGAGTTCTCCGGATCGGACGCCAGTTCCTCCACGATAGGCTGCGCCTTGCGGTAATACTGGCGCGCCACTGCCGTCTGGCCCAGATTGGGCACCAGCGGACTGCCTTGCAGCCCCGCGAAGTGCATGTAGGCGAGCATCAGGACGCGCCGGTATACGCCGTCTCCGGGCCGCTCGCGCGCCAGGTCCTCGCGGACCTGCATGCTCGTGCGATAGTGGTCCACCGCCGCTTCCGGATTGCCCTGTTTGATGAAGGCGAAACCGATCTCGGTGTGCGCGATGGAAAGGTCGTAGCGCAGCTCCGGATCGCCCGGGAAGCGCTGCAGGAGCGATTCCAGTTGATTCTGGTAATCGATGGCGTAGGCGCGGGCGCGAGTGTAGTCGTCATGGTTGGTGCGCGCCAGCGCCAGGTATAGGGTCGCTTTGATGCGCTCCAGGCCGCGGTCTGCCGGGGGCAACGATTTCGCCACCGCGAGGGCGTCGTTCAATAAGGCCGTGGCACCCGGTCCATCATGCCGGTAGGCCATCAGCCGCGCGGCGTTCTGCTTCAGGTCAAGCCAGACCGGCAGCACGTCGTTGGCTTTGACGGCGTTGCGGGGCAGCCCGTCCAGCAACTGCGAGCCGGCCTCAAAGCTCTTCAGCGCTCCGGCGAAATCTCCCTCGTTGGCCACGTCGGTCGCGCCCTGCACGCCGCCCAGGCGCAGATAGGCTTTGGCCAGGGTGACGCGCAGAGCCTGATCCTGACCGGCGTCCTTGGACGCCTTTTCCAGGAAGTCCACCATGGCGCCGGCTAGTTGACGACGCGCCGGCATGGCGCCGGGCAATCGCTCGAGCTGCGCCATCACGTCCATCAGGCTCCGGTCGGAAAGGTCCAGCATCTGTGTCAGCCGGTCTTCGGCGCGCGCCCGTTCGCGGTCGGCCACTTTGCGCGCGGCTTCGGCCCGGCGCGCCTGTTGGAGCGCGCCGGCGAGTCCCAGGAGCAGACTGGCGGCCACCGCCGCCACTGCCAGGACCGCCACCCGCCGGCGGCGGATCAGCTTTTCGGTGCGATACCACAGCGTCCCGGTTCGGGCCCGCACGGGCCGCCAGTCCAGGTACCGCCGGACGTCCGCCGCCAGTTCCCTTGCCGTGGAGTAGCGGCGCTCGGCATCCGGCCGCATGGCCATGGTTACAATCGCGTCCAGGTCCGGTCCAGCCGGCTGGCCGAGGCCGTCCAGCAGTTCCCGCAGGATGGCGCCCAGGGAATAGACGTCGGTCGCCGTGGTGAGCTTAGAGCCGCTGAGTTGTTCCGGGCTGGCGTACTTCGCCGTCATGGGCGAGAAGCCGCCGGTGGGTTCACAATGCTCCTCCAGCAGCGAGGCCACGCCGAAATCCAGGAGCTTGGGGATGCCGTCCTCGCCCACCAGGATGTTGCCGGGCTTCAGGTCGCGGTGGATGATGAGCTGGTGATGGGCGTATTGGACGGCGGCGCAGATCGGCAGAAACAGCTCCAGCCGGGCGCGCAGGCCGAGTTCCTTCTGGCGGCAGTAGACCGTGATGGCCTCGCCCTCCAGATACTCCATGGCGAAGTAGGGCAGACCGTCGGCGGTGGTGCCTCCGTCCAGCAGGCGGGCGATGTTGGCGTGCTGCAGGTCTGCCAGCACCTGCCGCTCGCGGCGGAACCGCGTCAGTCCGAATTCGGAGTGCATGTCGCGATTGACCACTTTGATGGCCACACGCTGGCGGAACTGATCGTCATCGCGGAAGGCCAGGTAGACCGTCCCCATGCCGCCCTGCCCGATCTCCTTCTCCACCACGTAGGGACCAATACGGCGGCCCACCGCACTCTCGGCGTCGGCCCTTTGCACACTCAGCGCCGCGGCTGTCACAATGGAGCGCAGCCACGAGTCGGAAGACTTTTCGGCGGCCAGCAGCGATTCTACTTCGTGGCGCGCCGCCGCGTCTCCGGCGCAATGCTCGTTGAGGAAAGCCGCGCGCCGCCCAGCGGGCAGCTCCGAAGCCTCCAGGAACAACTGCTGCACCCGCTCCCAGTCCATCGACCTCATCGTCCCGAGCCCAGTTCCCGCATCAGCCAGGCGCGCGCCACTTTGAGCTCGCGCTTCACCGTACTGGCGGAAATCTCCAGGACTTCGCCGATCTCGTCATGGTCCAGGCCGCCGAAGTAGCAGAGTTCCACCATCTGGCTCTTGCGCGCATCGATGCGTGAAAATGCTTCCAGCGCGTCGTCCAGTTCCTGAATGCCGGCTTCGGGTTCGGAACCGATGCGCAGCATCTCCTCGGCATCGGCCCGGACGGCGTGGCCGCCGCGTTTGGTAGCGCCTCGCGCCCGCGCATGGTCGACCAGAATCTGACGCATGCAGCGCGCTGCAATGCCGAAGAAGTGGCCCCGATTGCGCCAATGCAGCCGGTCTTGCCGGGCCATTTTGAGATAGGCTTCGTGAACCAGGGCCGTAGGCTGCAGAGTCAGCCCGCCGCCATCACGATGCAGATAGCCGCCGGCCAACCGCCGCAACTCGCCATAGACCGCCGCTGTGATTTCATCCAGCGAACATTCCTGGTTCGGTTCCGACGGGTCGACCATCCGTGTGATCGTTATACCACAGCCCACACCTACACATGCGGAATCGGGCGGCCGAAAAGGTCAGTCCTTCCTGCTGCCGCCTTTCAGGCGGCTGGACAGACGGCGAAAGGCGACCGTCTATCCTACTGTTTATGCCGGGTGCGGTATGACGAAATGAGTTCCAGCGCGGCCAGCATCACGAAGAGTACTGCGAACAGAGGGCTCTCGATGCCTTTGAACAGCGCCAGCGCCAGATACAAGACTCCGGCGATTCCAAGTGCGCATTCCCAGACTGCCCTTGCCGACATACTCTACCGCAGCACCCCCGCCTGGAAATCCACGGCGATGCGCTGGCTCTGATAGTCGTAGCGCGCGCTGGTATTGGCGATGCGCGCCGAGGTGAGGTTGAGCTCGGCCTGGCTCAGTTCGACGATGGTGCCCAGCCCGAGCCGGAACCGGCTTTCAGCGAGGTCCCGCGAGACCTTGGCCTGGTCCAGCAGTTGTTGGCTGAGCCCGATGCGCTGATAGGCGGTGGTGGCGTCCAGGTAGGTTACCCGGACGTCGCGCATGACTTTATTTTCCTGGTCGGTGATGCTCTTCTGTGCGGCCTGCGCCTTCAGTTCCGCCTCGGTCTGCCGGGCTTTGAAGAGGCCCCCGTTGAAAATGGGGATATTCACGTTGATGCCGATGGCGCCGTAGGTTTGCGAAACGGTGGAATAGGCGGCAGGGGCTACTCCGGTGGCGCCCAGCACCCCCACGGTGGGAAAGTACAGGTCGTGCTCGGCCCTGGCGAAGCGCTCAGCGGCGTTCTCCTGCAAACGCAGGTCCTTCAACTCCGGCCGGTTCTGAATGGCTTGGCGCACCAGGTCTTCACTGGTGGGCGGCAGGGGGCCCGGCACGGTCTCCTCGGCCAATTCAAACTCCGTGGCGGCCGGCAGCCCCAGGACTTCGGCCAACTGGGCTTCGGCCGCTTTGACGTCGTTTTCAGCCTGCAACTGGAGCAGCTTGGCGTCCTGGAGATTCACGTTAGCGAAGCTGACGTCGAGGGTGTTCCGCAACTGGTTCTGTTGCAGCGCGGTGATCTGATTCGCCACCAACTGGCGCTCGGAAACGGTCTGGTTGGCCACCTGGAGCACGGCTTTGGCGCGCAGCACTCCGAAATACGCCGTGCTGCCGGCCAGCAGGAGGGCGGCGCGGGTGGTCTCGGTGGCCTGATCCTGCGCCTGCGCCTGGAGGCGCGCCATGGCGATGAGGTTCGAAGTGCGTCCGAAATCCGTCACCAGTTGGCTGGCGATGAGGCCGGTTGCAAAGCGGTTGTAGACCACCGGGTTGTTCAGGCCGCCGGCCGCCAACCGGGTGCCGTTGTCGGCGCCTACTCCCGTGACTGCTCCCTGTAAAGTGGGTAAGAGCGCCGCCCGATACTGCGGCACTACCTGGTACAAAGCCGCGGCATTCAACTTTGCCGCTGAGAGTTGCGGATTATTCTGGAGGGCCTGCTGCTGCGCCTGGGCCAGAGTCAGGTGCAGGGGCGTCTGCCCCCAGAGGCAGCAGGCTGCCGCCAGAAACGAAAGCGTCAAACGCATGGATTCTATAAGCCTCTCTATGTCTCGAGCGGAGTGCTATTTATCCCCGCCCTGGGGAGTTGCCCCCATCGCGGTGAGCTTGGGTTTCACTTCTTCGCCGGGCTGCAAGCCGGAGCGGCCGCCGATTACCACCTGGTCTCCTTCGTTGAGGCCGGAGAGCACTTCGATATCGTTAGCTGTTTCCAGACCGAGCTGGATTTTGCGGACTTCTACGCGATTGTTGTGCGTCACCACCATCACGCGGCCGGTTTTCGAAGCGCCGTTTTCGGTATCGGCGTCCACGGCGGTGACCGGGACGGCTAGAACGTCGGAACGACGGGTCAGGGTCAGGTTCACCTCCGCGTACATGCCGGGCATCAGCACATAGCCGGGATTCGCCACGTCCACTTCCGTATCCATGGTTCGCGTCTGTAGCGCAAGCTGATTGGCAAAGCGGACTACCTTTCCCGGAAAGCTGCGATTGAGCGTGGGCACCCGGACCTCCACCTGCTGTCCCAAATGCACCGTCGGGACCGCCGATTCCGGCACCGGAACAATCAAACGAAGGGTATCGTTCTCTGCCAGTTTGACCAGCGGCATCGCCTGGGTCTGCGAGGCGGTGCCGGCTTGGATCATCGAGCCGGTGTCGGCGAACCGCTTGGTCACGACACCGGCGAAGGGGGCTGTGACGCGGGTGTAGTTCATCATTGTGGCTACACGACCCTGCTCAGCCTGGCTGACCGCCACCTGTTCTTCGGCTGCGGAGGCGGCACTCCTGGCCGCCGACACCTGAGCCTCGGCCACCAGATCCTTGCTGTGCGCGTCGTCGATCTCCTGCTGCGCCACCAATCCCGGCTGGCTCTTGTTGACGGCATTCAGGCGGGTATAGGAAAGGTGGGTCATATCGTGGGCGCTCTTGGCCCGTTCGAGCTCGTCATTAGCCCGGCGGACTTCGGCCTGACTGTGCTGCACGTTGGCCTTGGCGCGTTTCATGTCGTCGGCCATCTCGGGGATTTCCAGGGTGGCCAGGACCTGATCCATCTTGACGCGGTCGCCGATATCCACATTGATTTGTTTCACATAGCCGGCTACCTTGGCCATCACCTCGACTTCCTGGTAGGGCTTGAACTCCGCCGTGAGAGCCATGCTGCGGGTCAGGTTGGACGTCTTCACCTGGGCGACGGCCACCACGGGCAGATCGTGGGTGGCTTCGCTTCGCGCCTGCACGGCGGGGGTTCGCGAACAAGAGCAGAGGAGCAGAGCTCCGAGGACCGAGGAGACGCCCAGAACGGATTTCAACATGGCTATCCCGATCATAAGGAGCGGGCAGCGTTCAAACGAATACCGGGCTTGGGGTATTTCGCTCTCTAGATTGCCGTAGGAGGGATGAATGAGGCGGCGGGCTGAAAGGGCACCGGTGCTGGAATTCGGTGCAGTGAGGCGTATTTTCGTCTGCATTCTGCTTTTCGCCCCGTTGCTTTTCGGTGCCGATTTTCTGCCGGTCTCGGTTTGGTACGGAGGCGGGAAGGCGCGGGCTCCCATTGCTGGAACCCTTCAACACGGTCCGCACCTGGGTCGAATGGACGGCCGGTGAACCCCGTCTATAGCGGGAACTCCAACGACCCCACTCGCCCGGTATTCCGGTCGTACATTACTACCCGGACGCGCGTAGCGCCGGGCGTCAACTGGATCACTCTTCGCAGAAATAGGCCCTCAGGCAGGTAGTCTTCGGCCCTAGACCGCCCCTTTGCCACCTGCACCGCCTCGTTGAACGCCATCGCTATCGTGCCGTCGCTGGTCCGCTGTGCCACTACCAAGTCCACTGTGCCGAATCGCCTTTCGTCTACTGGAGAGAGGGCCAGATCCGACGCCGGCGCCGAGATCGCCAGTTGCAGCGCACCCCGTTCGATCTTCACGACGCGGGCCTGAATGCTGATGCCGGTGGCATCGAGCGGACTCCAGACGGCGTTGGCGATCTCAGCGGCGCCCGGGACGCCGCCGTCCTCCGGTAGCAACGGATCGGCCGCCGTATAGCCCTGCCGGCACCGCACCTCCACGCCTCGCCGGGCAACCTGCACCGATAGCGAGTGATACTTGCCGTCCGTGGCGGTGGGATAAAAGCCCAGGCTGTATGTGACCTCGGTATCCTGCGCCGCCTCGCGCATGGCCGCTGCCACATCGTTGCCGCTGTAAAACGCCCGGCCGCCGGTGATGGCCGCCAGTTCGTCGAGCGATGGAAGGTTTGCTTTGCTTGGTCCCACGCCCGCAGTGTTGATGCGCATCGGATAAGTGGCTACGTCGGCCTTCGCCAGATTCCAGGCAGTGCCACTGGTCCGGTCGTGCTGCGGCAGGTACTGCGCGGTGGACTGTCCGGTGAGGCCCAGAGGAAAGGCTGTGGACAGCCACAACAGGTTCTTGCGTCCCGGAATCCGAGCCAGTTCGGCTGCCAGCGCGGTCATCTCATCGGCGGTCAACCACGATCCGTACCTTGTCTCCACGCGGCCGATGGCAAGTTCCGCGTCGTCAGCTATTTGAGACGCTGCGGAATCGCCCTTATGCGTAGTAGGCTTCCATTGCGGCGCTAACGCCACGCTCCCGGAGAACTTCTGCAGAGCCTCGGTCAGCGCCTTGGTGTCGTTGGTGAAACCTTGCAGCAGGCGCAGTCGCGGGCCCAAGGCATAAATGGCAACCCGATCGCGTGGCTGCACTTCCCGCACGAATTTCAGGCTTTGATCCCGCGCAAACGCCTGCGTGCCGAATGGCGAGTTCAAGCCGTCGAGCACGATCACGGTGACCCGTCCCGGCGCATCGGTGCGTTGTTCGGCGCGGTTGGTGAAGACGTTTGGGCCCGCCGTCGAAACCGGCCGCAGCGGCGGCCGCACGGAGTTCACAGAGAAGAACGCAATCTGCTGAGGCTCTCCGTTATCGAAAAGAGTGAAGTCGCTTTTGGTCAGCCCGATTGCCGGAGCCTGGCCTTCTCGCGCCACTACGGTCACTTCCACCAGCCGGGTGCCCACCCGGATGACCGTCTGTGCCGAGGCTGCCATCAGGCAGAGAAAAAGGCAACTAACTCTGATAATCACGCTTTCACGTGTATCAGAAACCGCCCGGCGTGACCACCGTCCCGGTCTCCGCGGATTGGAATAGCGCCTCGATCACACGCATGTTGGCCAGCGCGTCCTCCAGCGGCACCGGGGGCGCCGTCCGCTCTAGAACGGCGCGCGAGAATGCGTCGCCCTGGAGGGTGTACTGGTCGCAGGGCGCGAACTCCTCCACCTGGATGCCGCCGCCGCGCAGATCGCTCCCATCGTCGACGCGAAGGCGCGAGATTTCTCCCGGGATGGCGTTGAACGGAATCTCGAACTCGATACTGCCCGTGGTCCCCAGGAACTTCATGCTCTGGTTGGCGACGACTTGCGTCCCGCAGGTGAAGACGCAGTGGCCCGAAGGAAACTCCAGCAGTCCGGAGGCCAGCAGGTCCGTCTGAAAATTCGGATCACGCACCATTGTCCCGGAGACGCGCACCGGCTCCTCGCCGAAGAACATGCGCGCCGCTTTGATGGGATAGCAGCCGACGTCCATGAGTCCGCCGCCCCCGTACTCGCGGATGTTCCGCACGTTCTCGGGGTCCAGCTTGAAATAGCCGAAACTGCCGATGGCGGCGCGCCGCACGCCGATCCTGCCGCTGTGCGACAGTTCCATGGCGCGGATCCACTGGGGGTGGCAGACAATCATGAAGGCCTCGCCCATCACCACCCCGGTGCGATCGCGTACTGCGATCAGTTCCACGGCCTCGGCGGCGGTGAGTCCGATGGGCTTTTCGCAGAGTACGTGCTTGCCGGCTTCGGCCGCGCGAATGGACCACGGCACGTGCAGATGATTGGGCAGCGGATTGTAAATCGCGTCGATTTCCGGATCCGCCAGCAGCTCTTCATACGAGCCGTAGGCCTTCGGAATATTCAACTCGGCGGCGGCGCGTTGGGCCTTGGCGATATCGCGCGACGCGATGGCCGCGATCTCGGTATACTCGCCCAACTGCATGGCGGGGATCACCTTCACGGTGGCAATCCGCGCCACGCCCAGCACGCCCCAGCGAACCTTCTTCATGGACTCTCCTACGCCATTTCGGCGCGCGTTTTCTGAATCAATGCCAGGAATTGGCGGGCCCGCTCCTCAATTACGTCGAAGCGTCCGGCGGCCATCGATTTTCCGTCCACCAGTTCGCCGCCTACACCCACCGCGCAGGACCCGGCCTTCAGGAAATCCGCCACCGTATCCATATTGACGCCGCCGGTGGGCACCATCTCGATTTGCGGGAACGGTCCCTTCAGAGCCTTGATGTACTTGGCGCCGCCCACGTTGCCGCAGGGGAATACCTTGACGGCGTCGGCGCCGGCTTCCCACGCCGCCAGCACTTCGGTGGGCGTCAGCGCGCCCGGGAAAATCACCTTGCTATACCGCTTGGCCATCTCGATGACCGAGACGCGCAGACTCGGCGAGACGAAGAACTGGGCGCCGGCCAGCATGCAGGAGCGCGCCGTCTCCGGGTCCAGCACGGTGCCCGCGCCCAGGACGATTTTGTCGCCGAACTTGTCCGCCGTCTTCTCCAGGGCCTTGATGGCTCCGGGCACCGTCATGGTGATTTCGGCCGACCGGACTCCGCCGTTGTACAGGGCTTCCACGGCCTGTATGGCATGTTCGGCGCTGGCAGCGCGCACAACCGGAACGATGCCCGCGCTGGTGATGAACTCTAAAATCTGCTTGGCTGTCATCAATTTCACGTTATCATCCCTAACCGGGAACACGGTATCCTATTCTTTTGACGCCACAACCCAACTCACAACAGGAAAAATTACCGCCGCGCGTATCGGTGGCGGTGGTTTCGCGCAACCGCGTTGAACGCCTGCGCAAGTGCCTGCAGTCCCTGGAACAGTCAGAGGGCCGCGACACGCTCCAGATCATCGTGGTGGATAACGGCTCTACCGATGGCAGCGCTGCGCTCGATTCCGAATTCCCCAACGTCCAGTTCGTGCGGCTGCCCAAAGATTTTGGTCTCACCAAAGCGATGAATCTCGGGTGGCGCGCCGCTGACGCCGACTACGTCTTCTTCCTGCACGATGATACGGAAGTGGCGCCGGACGCCATCCCGCGCCTGGCCGAAGTGTTGGATGCGGACCGCGACGTGGCCGCCGTCTGTCCGCTGCTGGTGGATGAGAGCGGCAATCCGGCGCCCCAGTTGGGCGAGTTTCCGCCGAATGGCAACTGGATGGCAGCGCAGATTTCCGGCAGCGAGCCGGTCCCGGTGGAATATCCGCGCGGGGCCGCCTTTATGATGCGCGTGGCCCTGATCAAAGCGGTGCGCCAGATTGACGAGCGCTTCGGTCAGTTCGGCGGGGATGCCGACCTGGCGGCGCAGATCAATCGCGCCGGTAAAAAGATCCTGCTGCTTCCTACCGTGAAGGTGGTCCACCACGGCAGCCGGGGCTATACTACCGACGAAAGGGCCGATTTCCTGCTGTCCCGGGCTGCATTTTCCGCCAAATACTACGGTTTCGCGGCGGGACTGAAGGCCCGGCTGGGGGCTGTCTTTGGACCCCTTTTCTCCTTTAAATTCGGCGAGTTAAGCCGCACTCTGTCGGGTCAGAAGATCGACGGCACCCAGTCGTAAACGTCTGTTTGCTTACCTTTGGCATCTAGTACGGACTAGATAGGTACGGTTAACATTGACCCCATGATGGAAGCCCTGCTCTGGATCCTGCTGCCCGGTTGTGTCGCTCTCTCGTCCGGACTGCTCGCCTGGTTTGTGATGCAGTCGAAGATGGACGTGGCGCTGGCCGAACAGCGGACCGAACTGGCCGAGGTCCGCGGCTCGCTGGACGCCGAGAAGGCGGCCATGCACTCCTCGCTTCAGGCCACGCTGCGCGCGACGGAAGAATCCGTGAAGCGGCAGGCGCTGGAATCGTTCCTCGGGGAACTGAAGGTGGAGCAGCGCCACTATACGAAGGAGAACCGGCTGCTGCTGCAGAACCGCAAGAGCCTGGTGCTACAGGAGCGCATGTACTTCCGCAACATTCCGCTTTCCGATTGGATCGAACACGAGGTTCAGTTGGATGAAGGCGTGGACGTGGACCGTATGGTTCAGGATATGACGATTTTCGATAAGTCCGTGGTCAGCATCAACGATATTCCTCGCCGGAAAGCCCTGGCATAAAAACAGAACGGCCAGTCCCTTTCGGAACTGGCCGCTGATACTAACTGCTGAAAGCTAGAACGTGTACAGCAAAGTGCCCGGAGTCGGCTCCACTGGACCACCGGCGGTCACCGGTGCATCTCCTTCGACATTCAATTGGCGGTAGTAGATGCCCGTATCGCCGAGGTAGACTTCCAACTCCGAAGGCCGCGGCAGAGTGCCCTGAATCAGCGACTCCGAGAGCGGATCTTCGATGTACTTTTGGAGCGCCCTGCGCAGGGGACGCGCGCCGTAACTACGATCGCCGCACGTCTTCTCCAGCAGGTATTTGGCGGCATCCGGCGCGAGCTTGATCTTCACCTGTTTGGCCACCAGGTTGACGTTCACCTGTTCCACCAGCAGGTCGATGATCTTGATCAGATCGTCATCCAGCAGGCTGGTGAACAGGATCACCTCGTCCAGGCGGTTGAGGAATTCCGGATTGAAGGCCTTCTTCACTTCGCCGCGCACCATGTCCTCGATCTTCGAGGGGATGCCCTCTCCGGGAGGCGCCGAGAAGCCCAGGTGGCCGCGCTTTTCGAGGAATCGCGCGCCCAGGTTCGACGTCATGATGATGATCGTATTCTTGAAGTCGACCTGGTTGCCCAAGCCGTCGGTCAACTGGCCGTCCTCGAACACCTGCAAAAGAATGTTGTAGATGTCCGGATGGGCCTTTTCGATTTCATCCAGCAGGATGATCGAATAGGGGTTGCGCTTCACCCGCTCGGTGAGCTGCCCGCCCTCTTCGTAACCCACGTAGCCGGGAGGCGAGCCGATCAGCTTCGAGATGGAATGCTTCTCCATGTACTCCGACATGTCGAAGCGAATCAGGCTCTTCTCGCTGCCGAACAGGAAGCTGGCCAGTGCCCGCGCCACTTCCGTTTTACCGACACCGGTGGGTCCCAGGAACAGGAACGACCCGGCCGGCCGGTTGGACGCTTTCAGGCCCGCACGCGAACGCCGGATGGCGCGCGCCAGTGCGGAAATCGCTTTCTCCTGGCTGATGATGCGCTTGTGCAGCTCGGCTTCGACGCGGAGCAGCTTCTGCGTCTCTTCTTCCTTGATGGAGGTGATGGGAACGCCGGTCCAGCGGGAGACGACGTCCTCGATATCCTCGCGGGTGACGATGCCGGAGGAGGACTCGTCGAGGTGGTACTTGTCGCGGAGGGCGCGAAGGTTCTCGCGCTCTTTGCGCTCCTCGTCGGAGTAGAAGCGCGCCTTCTCGAACTCGTGGTTCGCGATGGCGTTCTCCATGCGGTGCACGATGAACTTGATCCGCTTCTGGACCTCGGTGAGCTCCTCGGGCAGGGTCGTCTGGCGCAGCTTCACGCGCGCGCCGGCCTCGTCGATGATGTCGATCGCCTTGTCTGGAAGGAAGCGGTCGGGGATATAGCGGCTGGAGTGCGAGACGGAGAATGTAATCGCATCATCGGTATAGCTGACAGCATGAAACTTCTCATACTTGTCCTTGATCCCCATGATGATCTTGATTGCGTCTTCCTCGTTCGGCGGAGGCACTTTGACCGCCTGAAAACGCCGCTCCAGCGAACGGTCTTTCTCAATCGATTTGC
>DASZMZ010000384.1:0-7094 GCA_035551455.1 Candidatus Sulfopaludibacter sp. | reverse complement strand
GTAATCTCCCCTCAGCGCCAGCTCACCGTGATTCTCCTCAGCTTCGCCTTCTTCTTCGGCGTAGTCACCTGGTCCGCCCGGCGCATGTGGCAGACCATGAGATAAAAGAATGTTAGAATTCTGAAACTGGAGATGCCACATGCCCTTCGACAGTTCTACGCCGGGACGAATTATCGGTATCGGCGGAGTCTTCTTCAAGTCCGCCGACAACAAGGCGCTCAGCGCCTGGTACCAGAATTCACTGGGTCTTCCCAAGGGTCCCGGCGGCACTAACTTCCACTGGCGCGAGCAGGAGTCGCCTAATACCGAACGCATGACCGTTTGGTCTGTCTTCCCGAATACTTCAAAGTACTTCGATCCCAGTAAGTCGCCGTTCATGATCAACTACATCGTCGATGATCTGGACGCGTTCCTCGCGAAGTGCGCCGCCGAGAAAATCAAAATCGACCCGCGGCCCGAGGATTATAGCTACGGCCACTTTGCCTGGATCTATGATCCGGACGGCAATAAAATCGAGCTGTGGCAGCCCTTGGGCTAGTGCAGGCCGAGCGCTGCCGCCTCGCATTCGGTGCGATTACCGCCACGTTATACTGAAGCCAGAGTGATCAATAGACTCGCGACCGCCGCCATGATTTGCCTTCTGGCCGCGCCCAGCCTGCTCGCTCTGGATCCGCACAAGAGCCTCACCCAGTATTCCCGTACCTTCTGGAATCAGCAGGACGGCCTGCCGCAAGACACCATTCGCGCCATCGTCCAGACCAACGACGGCCGCTTGTGGCTCGGCACCGATGAGGGACTCGCCCGCTTCGACGGCTACGATTTCACCGTCTTCACCAAGGCCAATGGCGATCTGCCCACCAATTCGGTGCAGGCCCTGGCCGGCGCGCCCGATGGCTCGCTCTGGATCGGCACCACCGCCGGTCTCGTCCACTATTCCGGCCAAAAGTTCGAAACCTACGGCCTGAAACAGGGGCTGCCGGACATCAACGTCAGCATGCTCTACATGGACCATGCCGATACGCTCTGGATCGTCGCCGGTGTCAGCCTCTGCCGCTTCCAGGGCGGCAAGATGCAGGTCTACGCCCCCGGCCCCCAATTGCCCGTCACCTTCATGCGCACGGTCCGGGAAGATCCTCACCACAACCTGTGGGTGGCCGGCTTTACCGGCATCGGCAAATTCAGCGACGGCAAGTATACCCCGGTCATCGACCAGGCGGAACTGCGCGGCGAATTGGTCACCGCACTGCTCCCCGACGAGCATGGCAACCTCTGGGTCTCCGGCAATGACGGCGTCCTGTTGCGTTCTCCCAGCGGCAGCCTCCGCCGCTTCGGTGTGGCCGACGGCCTGCCCGACCCCTTCGTCCGCTCGGTCTGGATCGATCGCGACGGGAATGTCTGGGCCGCCACCAATGGCGGCTTGGCCCGCCTGGAGAACAATCGTTTCATCTACAGGCATACCGGCGCCGACGCCGATCGCGAACAGGTACGCTGCCTTTTCGAAGATCGCGAAGGCGACCTCTGGATCGGCTCCAACGATGGCCTTACCCGCTTACGCGACGATATCTTCACCGTCTACGGCAAGACCGAAGGCCTCCCCAGCGATGAGCCCAACACCGTCTTTCAGGACAGCACCGGCCGCGTCTGGATCGGCTTTCACGATGCCGGTCTCATGCTTTTCAATGGCGACAAATCCAAGTTCTACACCACTCGCGAAGGGCTGCCCAATAACGAAGTCTATTCCATTCGCGAAATGGGCAATGGCGACCTCCTCATCTCCGCCCGCGGCGGCATGGTGCGCATGCACGATGGCCATTTCACCCGCTACATCCCAACCGATCCTCTGGCCCGCCTCAACGTCTTCGACGCCATGGAGGATTGGACCGGCAAGGTCTGGCTCGCCACTTCCGGCGGCCTGCAGCAACTCGTGGGCAATGAGTTTCTGAAGGTGGTGGATGGCGGCTCGGTGCTGGCCAATGCCGTGGTCACGCTCGCCGAAGGCCAGGACGGCGCCCTCTGGGCCGGCACTTTCGGCAAGGGCCTTTGGCTGATCCAGGGCGATAAGCACCGCCTCTACACCACTGCCGATGGCCTCTCCAATGACCAGGTCCGCTCCATGCACCAGGACGACGATGGGACCCTCTGGATTGCCACATTCGGCGGCGGACTCAATGCGCTCCGCGACGGAAAGTTCCAGCACTTCACGGCCCACGATGGACTGCTTAGCGACAACGTCGCCAAAGTGGTCGATGACGGCGATTCGCTCTGGCTCAGCACCACGCGCGGCATCTGCCGCATCCCCAAAGCCCAGCTCCGCGAATTCTCCGAAGGCAAACGCAAGCGTTTGACCCCCACTGATTACGGCGTGGAAGATGGCCTCCGTAGCGCCCAGTGCGCCCCCAGTTATCCCATCGGACGAGGCGGCGAACGCATGGCCGATGGCCGCATCTGGTTCAGCACCAGCCGCGGTCTGGCCGTCTTCGACCCGCGCGCCCGCAAACAAACCCCGTTGGCCCCCCTCGTCCACATCGTCGAGATGACCTCCAACGAGCGGCCCGTCGACCTGCTCCATCCAGTCAAACTTGAGCCCGGCGGACGCCGCGTCCAGATCCGCTACGCCGGCATTCATTTGAGCGCCCCCGAACGCGTCCTTTATTCGTACAAACTGGACGGGGTGGACCCTAAGTGGGTCCATGCCGGCACGCGCCGCCTCATCAACTACAACAGCCTGGGCAGCGGAACCTACCGCTTCACCGTGCGCGCCGAATTGCCCGGTGGTCCCGCCGGTGAACAGAGTTTCGCCTTTCAGTTGCTGCCCTGGTTTTATGAGACGGCCTGGTTCCGTTCCTTATGCGTTTTGGCGCTGCTCGGCGCCGCATGGGCCGTCTACCAGTTGCGCCTGCGCCAGATTCGCTATCGTTTCGCGTTGGTGCTGGAAGAGCGCGCCCGCCTCGCCCGTGAGATTCACGACACCCTGGCGCAGGGCTTCGTGGGCATTTCTTCCCAACTCGATGCCGTCGCCATGTGCATGCCCGATGAAGGCTCGGCCGCCCGCAAGTACCTCGATATGGCCCGCCGCATGGCCCGCCACAGCATCACCGAAGCCCGCCGCAGCGTCATGGACCTGCGCGCCAGCGTCCTCGAAGGTCAAGCCCTGGCGGCAGCCCTCGAATCCGGAACCCGTATGTGGACGGCCGGCTCCGGCGTCGAGGTCAACGTGGAAGCCACCGGCCCCGAAAGCGAACTCCCGCAGGAGGTCGAGCAGCACCTGCTGCGCATCGCGCAGGAAGCCGTCACCAATGCCCTGAAACATTCCGGAGCCAGCCGCATCGCCATCAAGCTGCACACCGAGGCGAAGAAATTGTTTCTGCGAATCGTAGACAATGGAAGAGGCTTTGACCAGCAAGACGTGTTTTCCTCTCTGGGCGGCCACTTTGGACTCATCGGCATGCGCGAGCGCGCCGAGCGTTTGGGCGGCGAACTCCGCCTCGCCAGTCATCCGGGGGAGGGAACTGAAGTGGAAGTGATGGTGCCATTACCGTGAGCGAACCAATTCGAATTCTCGTTGCTGAAGATCACCTCGTGGCGCGCGTCGGCGTGAGCACAATCGTCAACATGCAGCCCGATATGACCATCGTGGCCGAAGCTTCCAACGGGCAGCAGGCCGTGGAACTCTATCGCAAACACCAGCCGGACGTCACCCTGCTCGACCTTCGTATGCCGGGAATGGGCGGCGTCGAAGCTGCCCAGGCCATCCGCGCCGAGTTCCCCAATGCCCGCATGATCGCTCTCACCACCTATGGCGGCGATGAAGACATCCGCCGCGCGCTCAACGCCGGAGTCCACGCATATCTCACCAAGGACGTTCTCCACGATGAACTCCTCAAAGCCATTCGCGCCGTCCACGCCGGCCAGACCTATCTCCCCGCCGGTGTTGCCGCCGCACTCGCCGCGCAAATGCCGCGCCCCGATCTCAGCGCCCGGGAAGTCCAGGTCCTCGAACTCATTGTGCGCGGCCTGGCCAATAAACAAATCGCCTACGCCCTCAGCATCGCCGAGCACACCGTCAAGAATCACGTAAAAAATATCCTAAGCAAACTCGCCGTCCAAGACCGCACCCAAGCCGCCACCGCCGCCATCCAGCGAGGCATCATCCACCTCTAAATCTCAGGCGCGTTACCGCCGCATCAGACAGGCTTCTTCGATACCAGCGCGAAGTCGGAAATCGTGGTCTGGTTGACCGTCACCGCAACGATGGCGTGCTGCTCGATAAAGCGAAGGCCGCCATCCACGGTAACGTTCACCGTTCCGGCACCCAGGTTCGGCAGCGTGTATTTCCCGTGCGCATCCGTCCGGACCGTAGTAACTCCGACAGACACTTTGACATTCGTCAGCGGCACACTGCCGTCGTCGGTAACGGTTCCCGCGATCCCGCCAAGCTTTGAAAGTACAAAGTCCAGCGAAACCGTCGTCCCATTCGGTATCGCCACGGAAAAACTGTCGGATACGAAACCGTGCAATGTGACCGTGCCGCTGTACGATCCAGGCGTTAGCTCAATCTGATAGCGGCCGTCTGCACCGGTGGCGGCCTGAATCTCTCCTACAACGACTGCAACACCGCTCAGGAGAGCACCGTCACGGCCTGTCACCTGACCGGTCAGGCCGCCCTGCGCCGGCACAAGCACAAAGTCCATCGTCACCGTCGTCAGGCTGGTGATGGTCACCGAGAAAGTGTCGGATACGAAGCCCGGCGAACTCACCACTCCCGCCAGCAATCCGGGGGGCAGCGCGATTTGATAAGCGCCGGCTGCATCGGTCACTGCTTGATTTCCTGCCAGAGTGACTACAACCCCATTCAAAGGGGCGCCCGCCGGGCTATTCACATGGCCTGTCAGAATGCCCGGTTCTGGCACAAGCACGAAGTCCAGGGTAAGTGTTGCTCCATCCGTTATCGTCACCGGGAAATTGTCCGTCTTGAACCCGGGCGACGTCACGGCGCCACTGTACGATCCGGGAGTCAGCGCGATTCGATACAGGCCAGCCGAATCGGTCACGCACTGGAACGCATTCAGTGTCAGGCTTGCGTTTAAGGGAGCGCCCTCCGGGCTTGTCACGTGGCCGGTCAGTACACCGTCCTGCCGCAAGACAAAATTCCGCACGGTCGCCGCCTGATTCACGGTGACCTCGGCCGAGTCGGACACAAAACCATCCAGCGCAACCGTGAATTGATAGTCGCCGGGCTGTAGCACCGGCGTGATGTAATTCCCGGATGAATCGGTAGATAGCGGCAAGCTGTCTCCGCCGGAATTTCCGAGCGTCGAAATAAAGGAAACCGAGGCGCCCGCCAGCCCGTTGCCTTCCCGGTCCGTGACCCTGCCCGATACCGTCCCTCCCACGGAACCGCCCAGAGGCATCAGCAGAAAACCCCGATCTTGGCCGTTCAACGCGCCGTCGCCGACAATCAGACCGAGGTCATTGATGTCGTTGGCCGCGAACAGGACCCAACCTGAGTTCTCTGGAATCAAAGTGTTCAGATCGGCGCTCCCTGCGCTCGTGAAGATGCCCGCAACCTTCGGCAAGCCGCTGATGCCCACCAGTTGACCAACCACGTCCCCCCGGTTATTAATTGCGGATAAACTAACGGCCACCAGCCCCTCTGGCAGCGCCATCGATTGAGCTGCCGGCACTGCAAGACGCGTATCCCAGAGCGTCGGAACGCCGTTCACCAACCCGGCAACGATCCCCTGGTTGTTGATGGCCTGCCCGGAGGATGCCGGCGGGAGCAGATCGATAATCTCACCGCCAATGACAATCGAAGCACTCCCATTTTCCAGCGGCGCTTTATGAGTTCCAACCGCGGTCCCGCCGCCGTTGATTCCCTGAAGCGTTTCATTGGAAACCGTCACCATTGTCAGGCTGACGGAATCGAATACAAATGACTGCGGACTGCCGGCGGAGTTCACAATTCCCACCACAAGTCCGCCGTTGTTGATTCCGTTCGCAGTCAACCCCGCCGACGCAATCGGCAGGTCGACCGGCACACCGCCCCGAAACAGAATCGAATTCAGACTTTGCCCCACCGCGTCGCCGGAGTCGTTGATATCGCGGATCTCACTGGAGTCCCCGCTGATTACCGTCGAAGGCGTCGCCTCGGACAGCGCGCCTGCGGACGTCTGAAAATCTGCCCAGATGACACCCTTGCTCGCAATCGAAAACGCGGCATTCCCTCCCACTACACCGGCGGAGTTAATGCACGTGGCGCTGGTGAAAAACCCGCCGGTAGGCGGCAGTAGCTCAATAATCCTGTATTTCGTCATGGAACACGCTCCGAATGGGTGTCTGAGAATAACACGTAGGACGATCGTAGTGCGCCGTCATTGCCCTTCCTCCGCGTCTTCCTCAGCGCCTCAGCGCCTCCGCGGTAAAAATCCATTTCCAAAATTTCCAATATTTGTTACCTACAAAACAAACGACTTCCGCATCCTGAATTTCAGACTCCCCCCACCCCTCTGTCACCATGAAAACGACCCGAGGAAACTATGCCTACTCTCAAATCAGGACTCGATGCCGAATCTCAGTTCGTCATCGGGGAATCGCGCGAAGCTTTCGCCAAACTGCAATCCGAATACTACGACCACTACACTGTCGAAAATCCCGAACAGCGTTTCTACCTCGACACCGCCATCCGCCACGAATGGCTCCTCCGCCGCTTCCACCGCGTCGAAGCCGAACTCTGGATCCACGAAGCCAAACAAGCCGAACCCGGCACCGGCATTCAACTCGGCCAAGCCTTCGACAAGACCAGCCCCACCTTCATGCGCCTCCACCGCCGGGTAGCCGCCTCCGAGAAGTCCTACAAGGAAGCCATGGCCGCCTACAGACGCCTCCGCCAGCCCGTTGAAACCAAAGCGAAAACTCAACAATTGGCTTCGTTCCGCACATCCCCCTGTGAGGCCCCCAAACCGAACCCGGCCTCCAAGAAAGCCGCCGGCTGGACCGGAAACGAGCCCCCCGCATGGCGCCTCTAGTCGGGCCGGCCGCTACCTAAATATGGATTAGCACTGACGCAAACAGGCCTTAGTGCTCGGCGACCGAGC
>DASZMZ010000383.1:0-13198 GCA_035551455.1 Candidatus Sulfopaludibacter sp. | reverse complement strand
CATCGCTTTGAAACCGAAAGCCGTGCTGATTCTGGCCGGCACAAACGATATCGGCGGCAACCTGGGTCCGGTCTCCATGGAATCCATCGAGCAGAACCTGATGGCGATGGCCGACATGGCGCGCGCCAACAACATCAAAGTCATTATTGCCAGCCTCACACCGGTCTGCGACTATCACCGGCCGCAAACGGCCACTCGTCCTCCGGAGAAGATCAACGCGTTGAATCAGTGGATCCGGGACTATACGGCCAAGAACCACTTCACGTATCTGGATTATTTCACGTCCACGGTTGACGATAAGGGTTTCTTCAAGACGGAGATCACCGAGGACGGGCTGCATCCCAACAGCAAGGGGTACGAGATTATGGCGCCGCTGGCGCAGAAGGCAATCGACCAGACGCTGGGGAAATAAACATGAACAACGATGCGAATCGCCGCCGCAATTTTCTCCGGCGGATGCTGACTTTCGGCGGCGTGGCTGCCGCCGCGCCGGTTGCGGCGCAGGCTCAGGGAAGCGGCGCGGGCCCTTCGGAATTGGCGCTGCCAGCCTACGCACGCGCACAGAACTACACGTCGCTGAAACAATCGAGTTACGACAAGACCGGCGGCAATGGAGATTCCTGGCGAGTCCCGGCGGGGGCCACCAAGGAGTTGTTCCAGGCCGAGGGTCCCGGCGTGATCAGCCATATCTGGTTTACCATTGCGGCACAGAGCGGCGATCACCTGAAGGAACTGGTGCTGCGCGGATATTGGGACGGCAATGCCAAGCCGAGCGTGGAAGCGCCCATCGGCGATTTCTTCGGCCTCAATCTGAATTCGTATTTCATTTACGAATCGAAGTATCTGGCCTGCTCGCCGGGCAAGTCGCTGAACTGCTACTTCGCCATGCCATACCGCCGGTCGGCCCGCTTCACGGTGACTAACGAAGGCAAGCGCGACGTGAATGCCTTCTACTCGAACATCGACTATATGACCGTGCCGCGACTGCCTGACGATGTCCTCTACTTTCACGCGCAGTATCGACAGGCGGCGCCGTGTGTGCCGGTGAGCGCGGACGGCCCCAAGTTGAATCTGGATGGCAGCAAGAACTACGTCTATTGCGAGACTCGCGGACGCGGTCACCTGATGGGCGTGACGCTGGGCGTGCTGCAGAACGGCAACGGCTGGTGGGGCGAAGGCGACGACATGATCTTCGTGGACGACCAGACGAAGCCGGTGATCAACGGCACGGGGTCGGAAGATTATTTCCTGGGCAGTTGGGATTTCGGCGGACGCGATGGCGCCGTGCCGTTTGCCCATGCCATGTACGGCGCGCCGCTGATTGTCGCGGCGGAACGGACGGGCGGCCGGTACTGCTGCTATCGCTGGCACGGCGATAATCCGGTGACTTACCAGCGCTACATGAAGCACACCATGGAACATGGCCATGCCAACGATCGCGGCGATAACTTCTTCTCCGTCGGTTATTGGTACCAATCGACGCCGTATACGGATTTTCCCGAATTGCCTCCGGTCGCCTCGCGAATTCCGATTGTGAAGACTGCTTAGCAGCTCATGGCGGAAATCGAAAAAGGACGCTTACTAACCGTGCGCGGCTCTGCAGATCCGGCAAGTTACAGAGATGCGAGCATGGGGAGCGAGATTTACCTAAATGAAGAAGATTGCGTTGTTCCTGCTGGCGGCGTCTGCCTTCGCGCAGTCGCCGTACAATGAGAAGCCCACCTACGCGCGCAGCCGCGATTTCGATTTACAGCACTTGAAGTTAGAGCTGGCCTTCGATCTGCCTGCCCGCAAGATCATGGGCACGGCGACTTTGCGGATGGCGCCGCTGGCAGGCGACGTTCGCGAGCTGACGCTCGATAGCGGGGCGCTCCAAATCGAAAGCGTCACCGTGGCGGGACGCAAGTTGGAATTCCACAGCGCGGGCGACCAGCTTATTGTCTCGCTGGACAAACAATACCCCGCGGGCGCAGCCATCGACTTCGTGATCCACTACAACGCCCAGCCCAAGCGCGGCCTCTTCTTCGTGTTCCCCGATGAGTTCCATCCCGACCGTCCGAAGCAGATCTGGGCCAACGGCGATACGGCCGGCGGCAACAACCGTTACTGGTTCCCAGGCTACGATTTTCCCAACGATAAGACCACGACCGAAATGCTGGTGACCGTGCCGGCGGGATGGCAGGTGGTGTCCAATGGCAAACTGGCAGGCGTTTCGGGCAACACTTTCCACTGGGTCCAGGACAAGCCGATGTCCACGTACTTGATCTCGCTGGTAGCCGGCGAGTTCGATAAGGGGCAGGATAAATGGACGACGCCGGTGGAATACTACGTGCCGCGCGGCAAGGGCGGCGACATCCCGCGAACCTTTGGACGCACGGTGGACATGCTGCAGTTCTTCTCCGACAACATTGCTCCGTACCCGTGGGCCAAGTATTCGCAGGCCATGGTGGACACGTTCGGCGGCGGCATGGAAAACACCAGCGCCACGACCGAAGGCGCGGCAGCCATTCTGGACCCGCGCGATCTGGAGGACCGCAAGGCCGGGACCGACAGCCTGATCGCACACGAGATGGCGCACCAGTGGTTCGGCGACCTGGTGACTTGCGCCGACTGGCGCCACACCTGGCTCAATGAAGGCTTCGCCACGTATTTCGAAGCGCTCTGGGGAGAGCATGCGTACGGCCGCGACGTTTTCGATTGGAAGGAACTGCAGGCGGCGCGCAGCATGACCATGGGAAGCGCCGGTCCGGGCTCGGTGGTGCCGAAGACGGATTCGGAAACCAATGGCGCGTACGGATTGATTTACAACAAAGGCGGCTGGACGCTGCACATGCTGCGCGGCCAGTTAGGCGACGCGCGCTTCTGGAAAGCCATTCAGTTTTACGTGAAGAAATTCAGCTACCAGACTGCGACCACCAGCGACTTTGTGGAGTCCATCAGCGAATCCACGGGGCAGGACGTGGAGTGGCTCTTCGACCAGTACGTGTACAAACCGGGGTATCCCGAATTCGACGTGGCTTGGGATTACAACAGCCAGAATCACCAACTGCACCTGACGGTGAAACAGAATAAGGCGTCGCTGTTCCACGTTCCCGTGGAGATTGAGGCGCTCACCGGCAAAGGCTCACAGAGCTTCCGCCTGTCGGTAAACGGCGAATCGCAGGAATTCTACTTCGGGCTGAATGACCGGCCTGAGACGGTGCTGTTCGATCCGCGAGATATCATTCTGAAACGCGTGACCTATCACCAGCAGGCTGGTGAATGGATCTGGCAGTTGCAGCATGCGGCGCGGGCGCTGAATCGTATCGACGCGGCCAGTCACCTGGCGGGATTCAGTTCGGACGACTCAGTGGCGGCTCTCGAAAAAGCCGGCACGAGCGACGTATTTTATGGGGTAAAGGTAGAGGCGGCGCAATCGCTGGGGCGGATTCGGACGGAGGCTGCGAAGGCGGCTCTGCTGAAGCTGATGACGGATTCCTCGCTGGAAGTGCGGGCAGCGGCAGCGAGCGGTTTGGGCTTCATGGCGAAGTCCTCGGAGCTGACTGAGAAGCTGCTTAATGTGGCGAGGTCCGACGCGAGCTTTACGGTACGGCGGGCAGCGCTCATCAGCGCCATGCGATTCAAACCGGAACACTCGCTGGAGCTGATGAAGCCCTTCATCGAGATGGATTCGCCGCATGCAGAGATGGCTGCGGCCAGCGTTTCAGCGTTACAACTTGCCGGCGACGAAGCCTCTGTTCCCACTCTTCTGGATCTCAGCCGGAGTCACGAAGACCGCGTCCGAGTGGCCGCTCTCTTCGCATTCGCGGCTTTGGGAAAAAATAATCAGGCAGTCACGGACCGGCTTATCGAAGCTGTCGATTACGAGCCGGATCGCGTCACCGCCATACAAACGTTGCGAGTGCGCGGCGATGCGGCCGCGTTACCGATACTGGACCGCATCGCCACTTCCGACGGGCTGCCCGGCGTAGTTCACCTGGCGCAGGTCGCGGCGGAAGCCATTCGCAACAAAAAGTAGCGTTACTCGCCGAATTCGAGTTGCGTGTTGGATCCGCCCAACTCGATGGTCTGGATCTTGTCGGTGCCGGTCTTCTTATCCGTATCCACCGCGGTGAAGTCAAACTTCTGCGGGGCCTGTTTGACGGTCACCGGAACCGTAACAGCCTTGTCACTCTGCAGTTCCGTGAATGTGACGTTGTTCCCCGCCACCTTCATATGATATTGGCCGGCTTTCAGCTGCACGTTGCCCGCGAGAGTGGGCGAAGAGAGCGTAATGTCGTACGTTTTGGCACTGGCCAGCAGGCTAAAGAAGGCGACTGCTCCGGTAAGGATTAGCGATTTTTTCATGGTAGCGATTCTCCTGTCTATACGATGATTCTCGAAGTCCGAAAGTGACTACCGTCCGCAGGGTATAAGGACGGCGGGAGAGTCGGGAGTATGATGGAACCAAAGGTATTGGGATGCAGATCACAAAAACTCCGCAGGTCTTCGACGTGGTTGTAGTGGGATCTGGAGCGGGCGGCGGCACCGCGGTCAAAGTGCTGACGGACATGGGGATGAGCGTTGCTCTGCTGGAAGCCGGACCCATGCTGAACCCGGCCAAAGACTTCCGCGAGCATGTGACGCCCTATCAGGTGGACCATCGGGGCGCTGGCGCACATTCGGAGCTGTATTTCGGCCGCCAGCAGTGGGGATTCTTCGCCGCGCCGGTTGGCTACTGGGATATTCCCGACGAGCCTTACACGGTGGAATCCGGTCAGGAATGGAAGTGGTTCCGCTCGCGAATTGTGGGCGGACGCACAAACCATTACGGCCGCATCTCGCTGCGTTTTTCGGACTACGATTTTCAACCCGAAGACGGACTGAGCGAAGCGTGGCCGGTGACCTATGACGAGATGTCGCCGTGGTACGACAGGGCCGAGGGTTTTATCGGAGTTACGGGAACGAAGGAGGGCTTGCGCACAGCGCCCGACGGCAACTTCCTGCCCTCCATTTCTCCCCGCGTCCACGAGGTGCTGATTCAGAAGAGTTGTCAGAAGCTGAATATCCCGTGCATCCCGTCGCGCATGGCGATGCTGACGAAGAGTATCAATGGCCGCGCGGCCTGCCACTACTGCGGACAGTGCGGACGCGGCTGCCTCACGGCGTCGGCATTTTCTTCGAGCCAGGCCATGATCTTCCCGGCGATGAAGACCGGCAAGCTCACCATGATCACGGGGGCGATGGCGCGGGAACTGGTGACGGACGCTTCGGGCAAGGTAACCGCGGTCTCGTACGTGGACAAGGCATCGCGATCGGAGAAGCAGATCCGCTGCCGCGCGGTGGTGGTGGCGGCGAGCGCCTGCGAATCGGCGCGGCTGCTGCTGAATTCGAAATCGTCGCGCTTTCCCAATGGCATTGCCAACGGCTCGGGACAGGTGGGCCGCAATCTCACCGATTCGGTGGGCTACAGTTTGAGCGGCAACGTGCCGGCGCTGATGAATCTGCCGCGGCACAACAGCGACGGCATCGACGGCATGCACGTGTACGTGCCGTGGTGGCTGCTGGACGATAAGAAGAAGAACTTCCCGCGCGGGTATCACATTGAAATCGGCGGGGGCTTCCGTATGCCGATGATCGGCTCGTTCCACGGCCAGTGTGCCGCCGTTCAGGGGTACGGCAAGAAGTTGAAGGACTCTATCCGCGAGCAGTATGGGGCGACGGTGGGTTTCGCCGGACGCGGCGAAATGCTGCCCAACAAGGACACGTACTGCGAGATCGACCCGGTGCGGGTGGACGCCTGGGGCATCCCGGTGCTGCGCTTCCACGCTCTGTGGCGCGACAGCGAAATCAACCAGGTGCGCCACATGCACGAGACGTTCACGAACATCATCCAGACCATGGGCGGCAAGGTGATCGGCAGCCCGCCGGATCCCAAAACGGGCGGCATCTCCACGCCCGGTACGATCATTCATGAGGCCGGGACCGTCAAGATGGGCAGCGATCCGAAGAATTCCGCACTCAACAAATATTGCCAGGCGCACGAGGTGAAGAATCTCTTCGTCTGCGACGCCGCGCCGTTTGTGAGCCAACCCGACAAGAACGTGACCTTGAGCATCGTGGCCTTCGCCTGGCGCGCGGCCGATTATCTGGCATCGGAAATGAGGAAAGGCAATGTCTGATTCTTCAAGACGCGACTGGCTGCGGCAAATCGGCGCGTCGCTGGCGATGGGCGCGGCGGGCGAGTACGTGCTGGCGGCGCAGGACGTGCAGCATGTCCACGAGGCGGTGATGCAGGAGCGTGCGGCGCAAAAACGCTACACGCCGAAGGCCCTGACCGCGCACGAGTACGCGAGCCTGCAGCGCCTCAGCGATTTGATCATTCCCGCCGATGAGCATTCGCCGGGGGCACTGGCCGCCAATGCGGCGGACTTCATCGACTTCCTCTGCTCCGGCAGCGATGAGATGAAGAGGATCTATACCGGCGGTCTGGCCTGGCTGGATGAGGCCATGGAACATCGCTACGGCGGCAAGACTTTCCTGCAGGCGTCGCCGGATCAGCAGACTGCCATGCTCGACCAGATTGCTTTCCTGGAAAGCCGGGCCAGCGATCCGTCACTCGACCCCGGGATCGACTTCTTCATCTGGGCGCGCAAGATGGTGGCCGATGGGTATTACACGCACCCCATCGGCGTCAAAGAACTGGGCTACATGGGGAATACCGCGGTGGCGCATTTCAGTGTTCCCCAGGAAGCCATCGACCTGGCGCTCAAGCGCAGTCCGCTGGGCTAACGCCTCAGCATTTAAAGTCCTGGAAGGTGGAGTGGCGGTCCGAGCCGTGCTCCAGGGCGATGTCACGCTTGGTGTAGTCCAGGTGCAAGGCCGACACGATCATCAGCGCATTGGGAACCTGCATGCGAATGGTGAAGGGATGGGCGGGGTCGCTTTGGATTCCCGGGAATAATTCGGAAAGCAGAAAATGGCGGCAAGCCAGCGGCGGAAAATCACTGAGTTGCTTTTCGGCCACCAACCCGCTCGGGCCGAAGACCTGCAAACGCGGAGTGCCCGTGAAATCGTCTTCGAATTCAATATTCATCAGCGCCAGCAGACAGTCGCGCTTCTGCGCGATGATGTGGGCGCCTGAAACGATGTAGTCACTGGCGAGACCTCCGCGGCTTTCCACTTGCCGGTAGCCTTTGGCCACGGCGCCGCCGGGGCGGAAATGGGTGAGGGCGACGCGGCCCCAGTTGACGGCGCGCACCTCGATCTTATTTAACGAGTGGGACGTTTTGGGAATGCATGCCGCGCCGAAGCCCCCGGAGAATCCGTCGGGCAGCGGCAGATCGGCGGCGGCGATGCGGCAACTCTGGAACTCGGTCAGCCGGACCAGTCCCTGATCGGTGACGGCAGACGGCAGCACGCGCGACGCGAATTGATCGTCGCGATTGCTGACCCAGGCGATCTCGCCCTTTTCGGTGGTCACAAACGGCAGCTTCCACAGCGCCTCTTCCGCCCACCGGCTGGAACTCAGGTAGACCCGCGACTCCAGTTCCACACCGCCGATCTTCACACCCTTAAAGAGCATGGGCGTGTAGATGAGCGCCTGCGCCGGGAAAGAACGCTTGGGACCGTAGGGCGTGGTGCGCGCGGGCTTGACGGGCGCGTCGGCGGAAAAATGCAGCGGATGCTCGACCGTGAAACTCTGTCCCTGGCGGCCCTTCATCAGGGTATAGGCGAAGGGTACGCGCTCGCTTTCGTTGCGCACCACCACCACGCCGCCATCCTTCAACTTCGATTCACCCAGCGGACGCAGCGCCAGCGCTTCCCCGGCGGATTCGGCGGGCTGCAGATCCGCCAGCGTATACAACGTGGTCTGGTGCGGATGCAGACTGAACTTGCGCTCCACCGCCGTGCGGCCCAAACGATCCACCACGCGGACCGTGCCATACGACTCCTCGTCATTCGGATTGAACAGAGCGAAGGCGCAGTGGTACTCGCTCATGGCGGGAAACGGCATGGAGTAATTGAATCGTCCGACCACCTGCTGCGGCGGCGCGGGATGAGCATGCACGTTATCGAAGTTCTGTGGCATGTTCCAGCGGACGAAGCCGGCGCTGAACAGATCTCCCGCGCGTGGAACCTGATTGGCGGAAGGCGCGAGCCGAATTTTCGCGCCGCCAACGAAAGCGTCGCGGCCGGAAAGGGCCTTCATGCTGACCAGGGTGGGCCGCATGGCGGAGATCGAAAATTTGCCGGCGTTCTCCAGCTTGATGTCCTTGCCGGAAGCCTCGTAGAGCAGAATCTGGTAGTCGGTGGCGTAATTCGAGTTTTTGTAGCCCTCGATGCCGGGAAAGCAGGTGGCGGTCAGGAGCAGGTCCGTAGTGAGTTGCTGGGCCGGGTCCACCACTACGAAGGGAGCGGCCACGTCCAGCCAGCATGCGCCGGGGGCCGCTGGGGCCGGCTGCGGAGTGGTGTATTGAGGAGCCGCGGATAGCGTCAAGGAACCGGCAAGGGATCCCAGAAAACTGCGCCGGTCAATGGTGTACATTTTCATATTTTGTCACAAGCCACTGGTCTACTTCGCAGTTTGCGAGTAGCCATTTCGATTGGATTTCGACGCGCGCCAGGAAGGGCTAAAACGCAAATCGCCGGCTGGACCGAAGTCCAGCCGGCGAGATGACTAACCGAAAGAAACTGGTTAGAAGTTCAGGCGAACGCGGAACTCGATGATGCGGGCGCCGGGGTCAACCGTTCCCGAAATATCGCGGTACGCGCTGGTGATCTGACCGAACGTGCTGCTGGTGGTGTTGCTACCGGGCAGGAAGTTGGTCAGGTTGAGGACGTCGAGAGCGCTGGCGCTGATCTGCAGTTGAACACGTTCCGTGAGGCGGGTGTTCTTCTGGATTTCCAGATCGAAGTGGCGCTGCCAGGGCAGGTACAGGTAGCCTTCCCAGCCGAGCTGTCCGGCGGGGGCGGGGCTGATGTACGGAGCGTTGGGGTCAACCTGCGACGGGGTGAAGCCGCCGACGTTGAAGGCCGCCATGGTGTTGGTAATCAGGTTCGTGTTGTTGGAGCTGTTGACGCCGGCCGAGGACGTGGAGGAGGGCGGCGGCAGGTAGAAGATCAATCCGCCGTTGGCGCCGGGCTGGCCGGTTTTGTAGACGCCCATCATGCTCTGCAACTGGCTGGAGCTGACGTTGTGCAGAACCACGCCGGAGGCGCTGGTCGTGCCATCGAAGGTAGCCAGGCCGTTCAGGAAGAGCGGAGTGCCGGACTGGATGCGGGCCACGCCCGAAATCTGCCAGCCTTCCACCATCTTCTTGACCACCGGGTTGGCGCTGGAGAGGAAGTGGCGTCCGGGTCCGAACGGCAATTCGTAAATCCAGTTGAACTTGATGGCATTGCGAATATCGAAGCCGCTGGGCAGGTGGTCCAGACCGCGATTGCGCAAGGTGGTGGGAGAGCTGAAATCGGTGGAGCTGGCAGTGGCGCCATTGGTCATGGACTTGGCGAACTGATAGCTGCCCGAAATCTGCAACCCATTGGTGAGACGGCGGCGCACTTCAAACTGCAAAGCGTTGTAGTACGATGCGCCGGCATTGGTCAGGATGAAGGTTCCGCCGCTGGCGACATCGGGGTTCACTACGAACATATTCACCGGGTACTTGGCCGCGGTGAGGTTGGCCATGCGGGTCGCGTTGGTGGCGATACCGTTGGCCGTGCCGCCGGCCTGGCCCAACATGAGCTGGGTGGCCGTGGTGGAATCGTTCGTCGTTCCGATGGCGGTCTGGAGAATCGGCACCGCCTGCTGTCCGGGCAGTCCGCTGTTGCCAAAGTTGTTGTAGACCGAGGCAGTGGCAGCGGTGCTCGGGTTGGTGATGTTGCCGCCGCGGGCGATCGCCAGATTGTTCTGCGCGATCTTGAACTCATTCAGGAAGCCATTCTCGAAGATGTTGACTTCGTTGAGAGCCATCTGACGCCAGAGGTCGGTGCCATGGTTGCCGTTGTAGCGAACGTCCAGAACGGTGTTGCGGCCCAGTTCGCGCTGCAGGCTCAGGTTCCAGCTCTGCACGTAGCCCATCCGCAGATCGGGCGAGAAGCCGTTCAGGCTGGTGGTGAAACCGGCGTTGATCGGATAAGTGGGAGTGGAGGCGATGCTGGCAACACGCGAAGGCAGGGAGGCGTCGCTGAAGCTGGCGCTACCCGGCGCTCCGAAGTTGGCCGGAGTGGTGGAGGGGGATACGGAAGCATCGACCGTGATTCCCTGGTTGCTGCCGAACAGGTTCTGATAGACGCCCATGCCTTCACGAACGGTCGCGATGGCATAGCCGCCGCGCAGAACCGCCGCACCGGCATGATGACCGGTGAGGACGCCGAGGAAGCCCTCGGAAGCGGGCAACTGCCAGGCCAGACCGACCGAAGGAGCGGGAACCGCTTTCGGATCGTACGGGTTGCTGCTGAGCTTGTTATACGTGGGGTGAACGCCGGTCAGAGTGCCGGGCGAGAACAGATTGCCGACGCCGGAGATGCCCCAGAGGCTGGCATAGTCGACCGACGAATACAAACCGTCCTCGTTCACAAAGGCGAACTGTTTTTCCACACGGAAACCGAGCGTCGCGGTCAGCGTGGGAGTGATGCGCCACTGGTCCTGAACAAACACGCCCATTTCGCGCATGTGGTCGCGGTCGGTCGGAACGCCGACACCATACTGGTGGGTGGTTTCACTCTGCACCAGATTTTGAGTAATGCTGCTGATGCGGCCCGTTACGTCAGCATACAGAGCGGCAGCCTGCGACTGCTGGGTGCTGGTGGAACCGGGCAGGTTGGTGGCGTTGAAGATGTTCGTGGCGCCGGTGGTGATGGGGTCGCCCGAGGCGATACCGAAAGCGATCGACGGGAACGTCGAGCGGCCGTTGATCTGCTGCCACAGGTTAATCTGATCCCAGTTGCCGCCGAAGCTGAACTGGTGAGTGCCCTTCACGTAGGAGACCGTGTCGGCGATATTCTTTACCGGAGCGTTGCGGCGCTGGGGACCGCTGGTGGTAGCGACACCGCTCAGGCCGGCGCCAGTGCTGGCAAAGCCGGGAACATAGCCGCGCCACGGCGCGAACATGCCGGGGGCCACGGCGTCGAAGAACAGGACCGTGCCGCCATTCAGTCCGGCGCGGAATTCATTGGTCATTCGCGCGGTCAGGGCGGAACGCAGAGAGATCGTGCCGTCGAAACGGTTGCTGCGCTGTCCGGTGCTCACGTTGGAGAAGAGCACGGTACCCGAACCCGGGAAGTCCGGCACAATGCCGTTCAGGAAGTCAGGAATCGAAGTGTACTTGTCGTAGTTATAAACCAGCGACAGGATGTGCTTCGTGGTGACGTTGTAGTCCAGGCGGAAGGTGTAGAAGTTGCGGGAGTCGGTACCGGTGGGCTGATAGCTCACCGTGTTGGTGTTGTAGTCGTTGCTGGAGTTGTTGTTCTTGACGATGCCGTTGGCGCCGAGTTGCTGCATCAGGCTGTAGGTCTTGGCTAGCAGCGGATCGGCGCTGGTGAGGTATGGACGGGTTCCGGCGGGCAGGCTGGCGTTCGCGGCCGCAGCCAACTGGAGCACGTTTACCTGGCGCTGAGCGCCGGTGGAATCGGCATACGTAAAGACACCCGAGGAAGCCGTGGGATTCAGGTAGTTGCGCGAATAGAGGTTGGTGCCGGGGAAGCGATAGAACTCAGCATTACCGAAGAAGAAGATCTTGTTCTTCTTGACGGGGCCGCCGAGGTGGCCGCCGAACTGGTTCAACTTCACGATATCGCGGGGCAGGCCGACCTGGTTGTTGTAGTAGTAGTTGGCATTAAAGAAGGTGTTGCGATTCTGCCAGAAGCCGCCGCCATGGAATTGATTGGTGCCGCTCTTGGTGACGAACTTGATCTGCGCGCCGCCCTGCGAGGTGCTATCGACACCCGCGGCGGAAGTGGTGAGGGTAACTTCCTCGAGCGCGTCTACCGACGGGTAGATGTAGCTGAAGTAGCCGTCGCTGCTCTTGAGGTTGTTGTCCTGGGTGTTCATGCCGTCGATGGTCACGTTCAACGCGCCTTTCGGCAAACCGTTGACGGAGGAGCTACGGGGATTGGTGGGGGTGGAGGTACCGGGCGCATCCACCAGGAGTTCGATGGCGTTGCGGGTAGCAAAGGGCAGGTCAGTGATCTGCCGGCCGGAGAGCGTGGTGCTCACATCGGCGGTGGCAGCCTGAACGATTTCGGCGCCGGCGGTGACTTCGACCGTCTCGGTGGCCTGACCGACTTCGAGCTTCACGTTAACCGTGCCAACAATACCGACGATGAGATCGACACTCTCTACGGTCGCCGCCTTGAAACCGGCCTTGGTGACCGTAATGCGATACGGGCCCGCCGCGAGGGACGGCACCGCGTATTCGCCCTTATCACCGGATGTGGCTTTGAGGTCCGCGCCAGTGGATTTAGAAATGACGTCGATGGAGGCGCCAGGAACGGCCGCACCGGTGGGATCGGTGATGGTGCCGGTCACTGACGTTGTGTTGACTTGAGAAAATGCGCAAGTGGCAGCGATGATGAGCGCCACAACAAATCGCTTCATTGATTGTTGTACCCCTTAAATGTACTTTTTCAGCCTTGTTACGTAGCCTATGTGGAGCGATTTTATGCCATTTGGGAAGCTCCGCACAAGCGCAATTCTCTAATAGACTCAATAAATTACAACCTGGAAGTGGTGGTAAATCATAGAAAAACCTACCAAAATTTGTAGGCTACTGATTCTGAAGGATTAATTGGACTTGGACGGTCCGGAAAATCAGAAGCGAGGCGCGAAAAAAAATCGTAAGATTTTTTTAGTTCGAGGCTACGGCAAGGGGAAGGTCGAGAAGACCTACCCCTACCCTTGTTCGATACGCGATTACCGCACCGTCGGGTACTTGATTCCGAGCTGCTCCAGATATGTGTCGTACTTGGACGGGTCGTAATAAAACTGCTTCATGCGCGGACGATAGGTCTCCATGATCTTGGTATTCAGCCAAATCGCGGGCTTGTCGTCGGGCCGCAGGAAGCTCTTGTACTTGGTGTCCTTGGTCTGCACGTTGTTGAAGTAGTCCCACGCGTTTTTCACCAGTTCGGGGTGCAGGAGAATGTCCAGCATCGTCATCGCCTGGACCTTCGCACCCGCCACGACGCCCTTATGTGCGATCGGCGTGGCCATCGCGAT
>DASZMZ010000382.1:0-2951 GCA_035551455.1 Candidatus Sulfopaludibacter sp. | reverse complement strand
CGGCTTTCGTAGAGGGTCAGGAGGTTCAGGTTCTTGGCTTGTTTGACCCAAGTAATGCGGGGGCTGTTTGGAGTAGGGGTCCTCTTTGGTGTTTAGGCCGATGCCGATCAGGGCGTTTTCGATGGAAGAGGCGCCAGGAGTTGTCGGCGATGGCTTGCTTTGCGAAACGTGAAATGAAATTAGACCAGCACTGTGAACGTGGATTCGGTGCGCTGGACGGGGCGATACAGGGTGTCGCGTTCGACCGGGACGCGGCCGGCTTTGCGGATCAATTGCAGCAGTTCGGCGCGGCGGAGGCCTTGCGTGGTGGTAGCGCCGGCATCGTGATAGATACGCTCTTCGACAATGGTGCCGTCGAGATCGTCGGCTCCGAAACGGAGGGCGATCTGGGCGATGCGGGGCGTCATCATGACCCAATAGGCTTTGATGTGCGGGATGTTGTCCAGCATGAGACGCGCCACGGCGATGTTCTTGATGTCGGCGAAGCCGGTAGTCTTCCCGATGTGCTGGAGCGGCGTGTTATCGGGGTGGAAAGCCAGGGGAATGTAGGTGACGAAGCCGTGGGTCTGGTCCTGCAGTTCGCGCAACTTCACGAGGTGATCGGCGCGGTCTTCATCGTTCTCGATGTGGCCGTAGAGCATGGTGCAATTAGACCGCAGACCCAACTCGTGGGCGGTGCGGGCGGTTTCGAGCCACTCATTGCCGTCGATCTTGTGGTCGCAAATGATGCGGCGGACGCGTTCGTTGAAGATCTCGGCGCCGCCGCCGGGGAGAGAGTCCATGCCGGCGTCGCGCAGGCGTTCGAGCGTCTCGCGGATAGAGATTTTGGTGCGGCGCGCGAGATAGGCGATTTCCACCATGGTGAAGGCTTTGAGGTGGACCTGCGGAAATCGCTCTTTCAACCCGCGCAGCATCTGGCAGAACCAGTCGAGCGTGAGTTCGGGGTGGAGTCCGCCGACGATGTGAAACTCGGTGACCGCTTCGGTATAGCCCTCGCCGGCCTTGTGCCAGACCTCTTCGAGGGACATTGTATACGCTTTGGGGTCGCGCACGCGTTTGCCGAAGGCGCAGAGGCGGCAACTGGCGACGCAGACGTCGGTCGGGTTGATATGGCGGTTGACGTTGAAATAGGTGGTATGGCCGTGGAGACGTTCGCGCACGATATTGGCCAGGTAGCCAACGGAGAGGATGTCGTTGCTGCGGAACAGGGTAACGCCGTCTTCCAAGCTCAGACGCTCGCCGGCTTCGACCTTGGCGCGGATCGGAACAAGACGGGGATCATCGATGACGACTTGCATTAGATTAAACACCTGATTTGATGAGGAATATATCAGCAGCCCAGAATACAAAGAATAACACGCTCACGTAGCCGTTCATGGTGAAGAAGGCCGCATTGACGCGCGAGAGATCGGTGGGTTTCACGATGGTGTGCTCATAGACCAGGAGGCTGGCGACGGCGACCACGCCGGCTACGGCGAGCATTCCCAAATGGAGGGAAGCCACCAGCGCGGCGAGGCAGAAAATCATGAGCACATGCAGCAGTTGGGCCAGACGGAGAGCGCGGGGGATGCCGAGGCGGTGGGGCAGGCTGTGGAGTCCCTCGGAGCGGTCGAATTCATAGTCCTGGCAGGAGTAGATGATGTCGAAGCCGCCGGTCCAGAAGGTGACGGCGGCGGTGAGCCAGAGAATGCGCGGATCGAGCGAGCCGCTGACGGCGATCCAAGCGGCGGCGGGCGCGATTCCGAGACTGAAGCCCAGGACCAGGTGAGAAAAGGAGGTAAACCGTTTGGTAAAGGAATAGAAGAAGACGACGGCCAGAGCCAGCGGGGAGAGCAGCAGGCAGAGTGGATTCAACTGCCAGGCGGCGGCCACGAAGATGAGGGACGAGCCGGCGACGAAGCACCAGGCGAAGCCGCGGCCGAGGATTCCGGCGGGGATGTGGCGGGAGCGGGTGCGGGGGTTGCGGGCGTCGATCCCGGCATCGACCAGGCGATTGAAGGCCATGGCGGCGGAGCGGGCACCCACCATGGCCACGACGATCCAAAGAAGGGTGGTCCAAAGCTGACCGGCATAGCCTCGGGCGCGGAAGGCCAGCAGCGCGCCGGTGAGGGCAAACGGCAGGGCAAAGACGGAGTGCTCGAACTTGATCATATCGAGCGTGAGGCGAAAGCGATGCAGAATCATTCAGGGATTAACCTAACTATTCTAACCTTCCTGGAGATTTACCGCCCGTGGCCCAAAATAGTCTGTAGAATTACGTCTATCACCAACCCCCGGCCGTGTTACATTTGGGGCTTGCGTGGGTGATCGGAAGGGAGTCTTTAGGGCATGTTGGAATCGTTCGCCCTCTCGGACAAGGGCTGCGTCAGAACGAACAATGAAGACTACTGCCTGATCGAACCCGAGCTCGGTCTGTACATTCTGGCTGACGGAATGGGCGGCGCCAAGGCGGGCGAGCGGGCGTCGCGGCTGGCCGTGGAGACGGTGGCGGAGCGGGTCTTGTTCGCGCAGCAGCGGGACTCGCAAGTGCTTCTTTCCGCGGTGGAAGAGGCGAACCGGCGGGTGATGGAAGCCGCGCAAAGCGATTCCGCGCTGGAAGGCATGGGCACGACGCTGGTGGCGGCGCTGGAGGTGGACGGACAACTCTCCATCGCCAGTGTAGGCGACAGCCGCGCTTACGTTTTGGACGATTCGGGGTTCCGCGTCATCACGGACGACCAGACGTGGGTAAACGAGGTGGGCCGGCCGCTGGGTCTGGACGAGGACAGCCTCAAGAACCACCCGATGCGGCATGTCCTCACGATGGCCATTGGCGCCAGTACTCCTCTAACGGTGAACTACTATGCGGTGCCGCTGCAGGTGGGGGCGCTGATTCTGATCTGTAGCGACGGTCTTCACGGCGTGCTGGAGGGGCCGCAACTCGAGCAAATTCTGCGCGGCGTGCAGGCGGG
>DASZMZ010000381.1:0-15746 GCA_035551455.1 Candidatus Sulfopaludibacter sp. | reverse complement strand
ACCTTATGGACGGCGTTGCCCATGCGGTCTTCATCATTGCGGCTCTTGGCTTCGATGGCGAACGCGATCGAGGGCTCCGGCAGTTTCACCGGCGGGAAGACCACATTCAGACCCTTGTCCGCCAGCGTATCTCCGGTGAGCGTGTCCTTTAACTTGGCGACCGCGCCGATATCGCCTGCCTGAATCTCGGTGACCGGTTGGAGAGTTTTGCCGTGTGGGATGCTGACGTGGGCCAGACGTTCGGTAGTGCTGCGATTGACGTTTTGCAGATTGGCATCGTTCTTGATCACGCCGCTAATCACCTTAAAGAACGTGATGCGTCCCGAGAAGGGGTCCGCCGTAGTCTTGAAAACGTACGCCGAGGCCGGTCCGGAGGCGGAAATCTTCTGCGTCTTCTCCTGGCCGTTCACCGAAGCTGTCACGCCCTCGCGCTCGTTGGGGGCGGGCATGTAGTCGGCGATGAGGTTCAGAACCTGGTCAGTGCCTACATTATGGTAGGCGGACGTGCACAGCACCGGGAAGATCCGCAGGTCGTGCATGCCCTTCTTCAAGCCGTCCACAATGTGCTCGACCGGCAATGTACCCTTATCGAAGAACTCTTCGAGAAGGGCGTCGTCGCCTTCGGCGGCCATTTCCACCAGGGCTTCGTGGGCCTTTTGGGCGGCATCGGCCATGTCGGCCGGGATTTCGCTTTCCTTGCCCTTGCCGTCCCCATCGGCCGTGTAAGTGTAGGCTTTCATGCCGATCAGATCGACGATGCCTTTGAATTCGCGCTCCGACCCGATGGGAATCTGGATGGGTACGGCGGTGCGGCCGAAGTTCGATTGAATGCTCTCCAGGGCGCGTTCGAAGTCGCTGCGTTCCCGATCCAGTTTGTTGACGATGACGGCGCGGGGGAGTTTGAACTCGTCGCAGAAGCCCCAGACCTTCTCGGTCTGCACTTCCACGCCGGCGACGCCATCCACCACCACCAGGGCCGAATCGGCCGCTAACAGCGCCGCTTTCGCGTCATTGATAAAGATGTTGTAACCGGGCGTGTCCAGCAGGTTGATCTTGGCTTTTTTCCATTCAGCCACGGCGAAGGCTGTCGAGATCGTGATTTTGCGCTGGATTTCCTCCTCGTCAAAATCAGTGATCGTATTGCCCTCATCCACGCGGAGCAGGCGGTTTGCCCCCCCGGCGGTGAAGAGCAAACCGGCGGTGAGCGTCGTCTTGCCGGAATCGCCGTGGCCCACCACACCGACGTTCCGAATGTCCTTGCTTTCGTAGACCTTCACGGAGGTGCCCCCTTTTAAAACGGAATAGTAACACAGGGCTCTCACGAAGGGGTTGGTACCCTATCGCGAACAAAACCTGCTCCGGCGGCTTGCGGCCGTGCGAGAATTGCTTCGTCAAGGAGGAGAATCGTGGCTATCGTTTTTAAAGCAGGTTGGAACGCGGAAAAGCCCAATTACGTGAATAAATATGGGTCCTACGACGGATTCCTCATGTCCATGACAGAGGACGATGCTCGCAGCGCCCTCAACAACGCCATCGGAAAGTTCAACGACGCTACTGTGAACACGATGCTTACCAACATCCAGGGCACCGAGACGGCGACCGTGGAGCAGGGCTCTCATCAGGCGGAGAATCCCAAAGGCGGCGGTGACGGTTTCACCATGCACTTCACCATGCGCGTGGCCACCAAAGCCTATCACTGCTACCTGGGCCAGAACCTGAACGGCGCTTTCCTGGTGACGGCGATGTCGTTCTCAAAACCCGGCGGCGGCTTCACCATGGAACTGGCTAATAACTAGGCCCGGCCCACCACGCCGGCTAATGGACTGCTGGCGCTGGCGTAGAGTTTCTTTTCCATACGTCCCGACTCATACGCCAGCCGTCCAGCTTCCACGCCCAGTTTCATGGCCGTAGCCATTTTCTGCGAATCTTCGGCGGCGGCAATGGCCGTGTTCATCAATACTCCGTCGGCTCCGAGTTCCATCGCCAGGGCTGCATCGGACGCCGTGCCGACGCCGGCATCTACAATCATGGGCACTTCGTTGATCATCTCGCGGAGAATGCGCAGGTTGGTGGGGTTCTGAATGCCGAGACCGGAGCCGATGGGCGCTGCCAGCGGCATGACCGCGGCCGCACCGGCATCGATCAGTTTGCGGGCATTCACCACGTCGTCATTGGTGTACGGCAGGACGATGAAGCCTTCCTTGACCAGAATCCGGGTGGCTTCGAGAAGTCCGAAGTTGTCGGGGAAGAGGGTTTTTTCGTCGCCGATGACTTCCAGCTTGATCCAGTTGGAAAGGCCGACTTCGCGCCCGAGCATCGCGGTGCGCACGGCATCGTCGGCGGTATAACAGCCGGCGGTGTTGGGGAGAATGAATATTTTCGAACGATCGATATAGTCCAGCAGAGATTCCTTGGACCGGTCCGTGAGGTTGACCCGCCGGACGGCCACGGTCACCATGTCGGCGCCCGAAGCCTCATGGCAACGCTGCATCTCCTGGAAACTGCGGTACTTGCCCGTACCTACGATCAGACGGGAAGCAAATTCCCTCCCGGCAATCTTGATGGTATCCGCCATAAACCTATTGTAGCGGTACGAACGTGAGAGGCGCTGTAGCTAGGGTGCGCAATCCTAGCTAGCGTAGGAGTACGCCAATCGGAGCCGCGCCCATAAGGAAGCGTTAGGGGTGACATTCCGTGACGTACCTGATTACCTTTGCCTGCTACGGCTCCGATTTGAATCCACGCCGTGTCGCGCACCCTGTAGCTATCGCCAGTCGCCTACCGCGACGAAGCCGGCCCAATAGAAGGGATGGCCGCTTTGGCCGGCGGCGCGGCGCGCCTGCAGCCGGGCACGATCGGCATCCCGCAGGGATTCGGCCGTGGCGCGGCCCGAGACGAAGCGCGCGCGGTACAGTTCGGCCATCCAGAGACGGGCTTCCCGATCGTCGACCGGCCAGAGGCTCGCGATCAAGGTGCGCGCGCCGGCTTCCTGGAAGGAGCGGCGCAGTCCCAATACACCTTCGCCGGCCGCAGGGGCTCCGACGCCAGTGTCGCAACCGGAGAGCACCACCCACTCGGCCTGACCCAAGTCCAGCGACGCAACCTCTTGGGCCGTCAGGATTCCATCGTCCTGATTGGGCGACGATTTCTGGCGCAGGTTCGCGCCGGCCAGCACCAGCCCCGAACGCGATAGCGGATTATCCGAGCCAGTGGCATTCTCCGGACAGCCGGCGTCCAGGTAGAATCCATGGGTTGCGAAGTGGACCACGCGCTTGCCCGCGACGGCCTTCTTCACGGCGGCCTCAGTGGCTTGCTTTCCGGTCAGTTCGACGGCCTGCCAGCCGCGCCCTTTCCAAATCCGCTCGATGGCGGCGGCTTCTTCCGTGGACGCCGGCAAGCTGCCAAATTGTGTGGACGCGAAGTCCCCACAGGAGGGACTGACGCCGCGATCCACGGCGGGAACGGCCGCCTGTTCGAAATCCGGATTGGCCACGGCCAGCAACGGCCCGTGCGCGAGGGCAGGGCGGGCATCGGCCAGGTCGCGTTCCGCCGGAAGTAAATGGATGAGCGGCGCCGTCTCTACCAGATACTTGCCCCCGCGCGCCGGCAGTGCTTCAAAATTCACCAGTTGGAGTGCGCCGTCCGGCACGATGAACAGCCGCTGGACCGGCTTCAGATGCGGCTGCAGCGGATCCCAGACGGCCGCGCGCAAAGCCTCGCCGGCAATGCGGTAAGCTGCCTCGTTGCTCTTCGCCGAACGGCCCAGCGACGTCCGCTCGCGATCGATTTCGGCGCGCCAGTCCGCCACCAGTTGTTCAATGTGGGCGGCGCTCCCCAGCGGCACGGCTGTCGCCTGTGCGGCCGGACCGGATAAGACAAAGGCCACATAGGACGGTGTGGAGGAGTCTCCCGGCGCTTGATAATTCTTCTTCTGGTAGCGCCGGAAGGCCACCAGTGCGCTCCCGGGCGGCAGGGATTTCCTCACCTGAAGGTAGTCCGTGCGGTGCTGGTCCAGTTCATGCCGAAACCCGGCGCTCACGACGGCCAATTGATTCTCGGAAGCTTGCAGGTCCGCGCGGCCGCGCTCCAGCTTCCCGTTGTATTCGGCCACGGAACCAGCTCCCGGACCTTGCAACATGAGTTTACTGACGCGGCTGCGAGCACCGGCCACCTTCTCCGCCAGCAGCGTGACGCTGGGGTCGACGGTGGTGTGAATGGTCCGGTAGCGTGCGCTCATTTCGTCCAACACCAGGGCTCGCGAGCGCACGAGCGCGTCCCAGACCCGTATCTGCGATGCGGCGGAAGTGCCCGGTCTCACGGCGATACTGAGGGCTGTATCCATGGCGGCGGACTGCAGGCCGGCGTACTGGAGAGCCTGCCGCTCGTCCAAGGTGCGCACCGTGAGCAGGATATTTTCCCGTCGGATCGAGACGGCGTCCAGAGCAGTATCCAAAGCTTCCTGAAATCTTCCCAGGTGCGCCAGCACGTCACTCAGCAGCGTCATGGACACCACCGTGAAGGGATGCTCCGGACCCAGTTTCTCGCGCCAGATGCTCAGATTTTGCCCGAACAGCTCCCGCGCCTTTTCGTAATTGCCCTCGGCCGACTCGACTTTGGCCAGACTCTGAAGGATGTTCCCGGTCCAGGGGTGGCGCGGGCCTAACTCCTTCGACTGGATCTCCAAAGCACGCTGTAAGGCGCTCCGCGCTCCGCTATAAAGCTTCATGGAGGCGAGCGTCTGGCCCAGGTTGTCGAGCGCTCCGCCCACTCGGGTGGCGTGCGGTCCCAGGTGCGCCTCATAGATCACCGCTGCCCGTTCGAAGTACTGTTTGGCGTCGGGAAAGTAGCCGGCCACGCTGGCCGTGTTGCCCATGCTGAGCAGCATGTCCCCGACTTGGATGGCATCATTGCCGATCCGCCGTTCGAGGGCGGCAAGGGCAACCAGTTGGTGCTTTTGGGATGCCGGATAGTCACCCAGGTCCAGAAGAATCTGGCCCAAGAAATGGTGTGCCTCCGCGGTCAGCCGGTGATCCGGACCAAACGTCTTATCGCAAATCGCGAGCGACTGCTCCTCCAGGATTCTGGCTCTGGCCGTATCTCCGGCGCGCAGCAGATTGAGCGCCAGCCGGTTCAAGGTCTCGACGGCTTCATGGTCTTCGGGGCCGAGCCGTTCCTGAAGAATTCGTAGCGCCGTTTCGAACCGTGGAGTTGCCGCGGCGTAGTCGCCGGAAAGATAAAGAGCCAGCCCGAGTTCTACCAGGGCGCGACCCGTTTCCACGCTATCGGGACCGCTCAAGCGCTGCTGCAGCGCCGCCGCGCGTTCGGCGAAAGCCTTGCACCGGGCGGCGTCCTCCTTTATGTAGTACTGCTTGGTGATTGCCAGCAGGAGCGCCGCGGCATCCGCCGATTCGGGACCGGCAGCGACGGCCGCCACCGCCTGTTGATAGAGCTCAAACGCGCCCTGGCTATCGCCGCTCTCCAGGCGCCGGTCCGCCGCGAGCTTCAGACTGGCGGAATCCTGCGCGATGGCGGTTGCGGCGATCAGGAGTGTCGCCGCCAGGAAGCGGATCACTTCGGCGCGATCCTTTCGAGGCGCGCAATCAGGTCCTTCGCGGGGCCCGCGAAATCGCCATTTCCGTCGGCGATCCGTTGCAGGTTTTGCAGCGCGGCCGCTCGATCGCCCTGCAAAAGATATGCCTTGGAGAGGTCAAACGCGGCTTCTTCGGCGAAGGGCGAGTGGCCCGCCGAGACTCCCCGCAATTCGCGGACTCCGTCTTCTGTCTTGCCGGTGAGCACGTCGCAGGCGCCCAGGAAGAATCGAGCAGCCTCGGCGCCCGAATCCAGCGTTAATGTCTGCCGCAACCCTTCGGCGGCCTGTGGATAGTCGCGCCGCGAGTAGGCTTGCATAGCGGCTTCAAACTGCGATTCGGCCTTGGATGGGGCGCCGCGGAGGACCGTTGCGGCATAGGCGGGTGGATCCAGGCGCGCCAATTCGGCCAGTTCCTGCCGGGAGGAGGTTGGCTGGACGGTGGCACGGTTCTGGTAAGTCAGTCCAGCGGCGATCGCCAGGGCTGCTGCCACGGCGGCGCCGATCCAAAGCCAGTTCGGCCTTCGTCGCGGAGCGGCGATCTCCTGCCGGATTTCAGGCGCCAGCGATTGCAGCGATTCCTGGATGGCCAACCGCGTCTCCAGAAGCGCGGCGCAGCGGTCGCAGCCGAAATAGTGGCTTTCCCACTCCTCTTTGAGAGCGGGTTCCAGTTCGCCGGCCAGGTAACGGTCCAGGATGTTCGCCCGATCTATGGTCTCGCAGGTCATTGCGTGTCCATACTCCGTAGTAGTCCGGGGCTTAACATTTGTGACTGCGCGGCCAACCGCTCGGTGAGCTTGCGTATGGCGCGAGACTTTCGTTGCCGCACGGATTCGGGAGAAATGGCCAGGCGAACGGCAATTTCGTCGAGTCCCAGGCCTTCCACCAGGCTGAGCAGAAGCACGACTCGTTCATGGGGTTCCAGGGTGCGAATGGCCTGTTCGGCTGCGTGTCTTCGCTCGAAAACGTGCTGCTCCAGCACGGGCTGCGGGAAATCCATTTGCAGGGAAAGCTGGTCCAGCTTTTCCCGGGAGCGGCTGCGGATCCGATCGTTCAACAGATTGCGCGCGGTTCCGAACACGAAGGCGGGAACTTGATCTGTGTTGCGCACCTGGCCCTTGCGCAGCGCGCGGATGACTGCCCATAGAACGTCCTGGACTAGTTCTTCCGCCAGGTAGGAATCGCCCGAGTTCACCAGACAGAAGGCGCGCACCCGGCCTTCGAACTTGCGGAACAACTCGTCTTCCGCCGCCACATCGCCGGACTGAATCCGGACGGCGAGATTCTCAAGACTTCCGCTGTGCGGAACCAACTCCATCACCCCGTTACCCATGACAGTATAGCCGTTTTTTTCGTGACGACTGTCACAACCGGAGCCGGATCCACTACTTCCTTCCACGCGGAAAAAGAAACTGGTCTGAAGACCCATCCGCGAAGAGGAGGGTACAACTTGTTCAGCAAACTTACCAGCCGTTTGATTTTGACAGCGGCTTTGATTGGCGGGTCGGCTTTCTGCCTGCCTGCCGCTACGTTATCCGGTGCCACGGCCTTCGGCGCTGGCTCGGACGGGACTTGGTCCAGCGGCATCACTGCCACCAGTGCGTGCTGCCAGTTCATCGGGGTGGAGCAGGGTTCGTTTACAGATTTCAATAATCTGGTGACGCCGCCGATATCGCTATTCGATGGCAATTACACCTTTTATCTGGAGAGCTCCGACTGGACCACCGGTTACGGAGTCACCACCGGCGGCGTCAACCTGTTCTTTGACGGCAGTTCCACGCCGGGAATTTCGGTGTACATTACTCCGGTCTTCGATAAGACGGATTTCTCCCAATCTTTCGCCGTCACGGGAAATACCATCACCACCGCAAGCCTTGCCAACTCCGGGGTGAACGGCAGCGGCACCAGTGTCTATACCAATGGCGGCCTCACCATCACGCTGACCGGGTTGCAATGGGTGGGCGGCGGACCGGATGCCTACGACCCGGGTCTCACCGTACAGCGGGTAGACTTCACGGTAGCCGGAGCGGGCGCAGCGACAACTCCGGAGCCGGCGACAATGGTGCTCTTCGGTGCGGGTCTGGCTGCCTTGGGTCTGGTGCGGCGGAAGCGCCTGCCCCGCTCAGTCTAGCGGCCTTCCCATTTGACGCTGTGATCGCTGGTCACGGCTTTGGTTTCGGCGGGCGAATCGGTGCGGAAGTAACTCCAGGGTCCAGGGATCCAGGGGTAGCGGTCCACCACCGATTCGTCCACCGCGACTCCTAGTCCCGGCCTTCGCGGCACCACCAGGTCTCCCCGATCGATCTCCAGCGGTTCCTTCAAAATCTCCGCCGCCAACGGGAACGGGTACATGCCCACCAGGCCGGGCGCCGAATAGCAAGGATATTCCAGCCACGAAGCCACATAGCCCGGCCAGCAGACGCCCAGGTGGGCTGCCGCCGCCACCTCCAGCGCCGTCCCCCAACTGTGAAATGCGAAGCTCAACCCGTGGCGCGAAATCTCCGTCAGAATGCGCCGGCCTTGCGAGTAGCCTCCCTGGCAGCAGACGTCCATCTGGACGTAGTCCACGCATTGCATCGCAATCAAGTCCAGGTACGTTTCTTCGCTGAGTTCGTGCTCTCCCGAAGCGAGGGGCAGAATGTCCTTCTCCTTCAGTTGGAGATAGGCGGCGTGATCTTCCGGCGGCAGGGGTTCCTCCAGCCAGGCCACCTCGTGATCGGCCATGTAGCGGGCCAGTTGCTCCACCGTGTCGAGGGAATAATTGCGGTCGCCCATGCGCCACCAGGTGTGCGCGTCCACCATCAGGTCGAAGTCCGGACCCACGGCTTTGCGCATGAGCCTCACGGCTTCCATGTCCTGCTCGGGACCCATCGCCGGCCGCATTTTGTAAGCGCGGAATCCCTGTTTGGCGACGGCGGCGGCTTCCGCGGCGTAAGCTTCCGGCGACATGTACATCCCGGCGCTGCCGTAGAGGCGAATGGTGTCGCGGACGCGGCCGCCCAAGAGCTCGGAAACCGGAACGCCGCGCGCCTGGCCGGCAAGATCGTAGAGGCCGATTTCCACGCTGCAATAGGTTTTGAAAAGGTCTGGCTGCCCACTGTGCGCTTCCAGAAACTGAACCCGCAGGGCGTCGGGATCGGTGAGAGCGCGGCCCACCAGAAACGGGCCGATGGTTTCTTCGATTTCACGCTGCGCCCGTTCATGACCGGCGCCGGGCGCGTAGCCCACCAGGCCGTCATCGGTCTCCACGCGGATGAACATGGCATCGCGTTTGACGATGGTGCGTTCACCGCCCCAGAAGGGCAGCCGGATGGGTTCGACCAGAGGGTACGACAGCAAATAAGACCGGACGCTCGCGATCTTCATCGACGGGATTCAGAATACCACGGTCCAATTCAGCCCGAGTCCGATTCAGCTACGGGCGGCTTCCAGAATCTTACGCAGGAAAACCAACTGTCCCAGGTGGTAGGCATTGTGATCCGCCAGAGTCAGCGCTTCCCGAAGCAGAGTCTGTCCATTGCCGTGCGGAATTTTGCTGAGCAGGTCGCCCTTGGTATCGGCGATCAGATCCTGCATTTCCTTCATGTCCTTCTGGAACCGAAGAACGCTTTCGTCCCAGGCGGCATCGCTGGGCGGAACTTCGGCGGCGGGCCAATAATCGTCGGGAAACTTCTTGTCGCGGTACTTGGGATTCCGGCTGAAGTCCAGGATATCCTCCTGCGCCATTCGCATGTGCTCCAGCAGTTGCCATGCCGAGTGCGGGGCGCCAGGGGGCTTGATGCCGCGCAATGCTACCGGAAAATCCGATACGGCCGCTTCCAGGTTCACATGCGCGCCTTTCATATGCAGCAGGTTCGCCAGGTGCTTGCGGAGCGAGACAGTCTCTTGCTTGGGCATATCTCTAGTCTCTCACCGCGCGGCGCTCAGGTTGGGAGCCCTAGAGGTAATGCATCATCAGCATCACGCCGCTGGTCAAGACCAGTGAGGAAACCAGAGGCACGCGCCAGAGGCGTCCCGGCGTTTGCGGCTGCGCGAAGCCCGGCACGTCGTCGGCAGGTGGCGGTTCGATCGCCGGCGCGGCCTCCACGGCTTCCTCTGGCGCGGGCGGCGCGGTAGGCGGTGCGGCGTAACGCTCGGCGGCGCGGCGGCAGATCTCGCCCACACCTTGCAGCAGATCGAGCGACGCACGGTCGTTATCCGCCAGGCGGGCGCGCAGTTCGGCAATCTCGCGGTCCTTTGCTTCGAGCGCGGCGCGCATCGGAGCCAGTCGGTTTTCCGCTGCCGAATCAGCCGCTGTAGCAGCCATCGACGTCACATTCGCCAGCGACCGCCGGACCTCTTCGCGAAGCTGCTGCTGCACCGTTTCCAACTGCTCGCTGAGCACGTCGGCGATATCGTGGTGGAGATTGTCGATGCGGGTCTCCGCGTTTTGCCGGTCGGCCTCAGCGTTGGCGCGAATCGCGTCGAGCTGCTCGGCCAGCACCTCGGCCACATCGTGATGGATGGCGCCGAGCCGGCTCTCAATATTCTTCCGGTCTGCATCCGCGGCTTTGTTCAGCGCGGCCAACTCCGCGCCGAGATGCTCCTGCAGCGCCTTCATGCGCGACTGCATTCCTTCCGCCACGGAATGATCCTGCTGATTCAGCGTGTTCAGCTCAATGGTGACTTTGGCCTGCAAGTCGGTAAGCTGCCGCTCCACCTGGCTGGCATGCTCGCGGAGCCTGGCTTCGAGCGCGTTGACTACGGCTTCCAGCACTTTCTGGTCGAACGGCTGTGACGAAACGGCCGCTCTTTCCGCTGGCGGAAGGGCTGCCGGGCGGTTTTCGATCTCCGCAATGCGCTGCTCCATTTCTTCCAAACGAAGCGCCAATGGACTGAGATCGGTTTGCGGGGCGGCGACGGGTGTGCGCCCTGCGGGTTGCGTGAGCTTCATGCCAACGCCGAAGGCCAAGCCATCGCCAAAGGCGACGGCCAGACTTCGCCAGACTGACGAATCGCGGCTGCTCTGCATATAAACATAATGTACAGGAAATGTTTTAGCCGGGAAAGTGGTATAACGCTGCTATGGCGCATCCCCTGGGCATGTCTGACGAGCTCTACCAGGTAGTCCGTCTGCTTGCCGCCTATGCGCTGGCGCTGCCTGTGGGCTGGTATCGCGAGAGGGAAGCGCACAGCGTGGGTATTCGCACATTTCCGCTGGCCGCGATGGCGAGCTGCGGTTACGTCCTGCTCGCCACAACCATGGATCCGGCCTCGCAGAGCCGCGTGATTCAGGGACTGGTTGCGGGTATCGGCTTCATCGGCGGCGGCGCCATCCTCAAGACGGACAATAATGTCCACGGAACGGCCACGGCGGCAAGCATCTGGACTACCGGAGCGTTGGGCGCGGCAGTGGCACAGGAAAAATACCTGCTCGCCGTCACGCTGGCGGCTGTGAATCTTTTCACGCTGCGGGTCGTGCTGCCGTGGAAGCAGCGAAAAGAAGCCCAGAACGAAATCCAGGAAAATCCGACCGGCCCCAGGCTTTAAAACGCCGGCGCCGGCCCCCGCTACTTCAGAATTTGATTCAGTTGCTGGATGCGCTGGTCCAGGGCCTTGCGCAGCGTCTGGTAGCGTTCGATGACGTCGCGGCCGATCTTCTGATCGGTGGAGTTGGTCACCGTGTACAGATACGTGATGTGCGTCTGCAGTTCCGGCTTACTATAGCGGATGGCCGGAGTGAGCAGATCGGCGCTGAGGTCCTTCAACGACGCCAGCTTCGCCGGGTCCTTGGTGCTGGCCTGAGCCGCGCGCAGCCGCGCCACCAGCTTGTTGCAGTCACTCACCAGATCGCGGACCTTCAGGTTGTGGTCCAACTGCTCGCGCAGGTCGGCAGTCGTCACGCCGTCCTTCACGATGCGCGGATCTTCCACCACCGTCAGCGGACGCGTCTCGCTCCACGTGCCGATCTTCAGCCGGACCGAGTACTTGCCGGGCACGGCCTCGGGACCGTTCGGACCCTCCGGGCGGGCGGCGCTCTGCCAGGGTCCGGGGTAGCGCAGGTCCCACGTGAAGCGGTGGACGCCATCGGTCTTATCGAGCCGCGGAGCCGGACCGCGGAAGCGGAAGCCTCCGCCCTCTTCGTCATCGGCGGCAGCACCGTCGGCGTTCCGCTCTTCGGGCGCGGGGGCGGCGCTCGAAAGGGTGCGCACGACTTTGCCCGTGGCGTCCAGGAACTCCATGATGACGTCGCCCGTCGCGCCGGCCACTTCGTAATCGATCTGCGCGCCATTCTGCACGCCGCCGCGTCCGCCGCGTCCACCGCCAACAGTGCGGATGGCGTCGCGCGGAGTGAACAGATGATTGGCGGCGGTGGCGGGCAGGTCGGCCATCTGATGCAGCGCGGTCAGATTGTCGAGAATCCAGAAGCCGCGGCCCTGCGTGGAAAGGATGAGGTCCTTGTGCGCCAGTTTGATATCGGTGACCGGCGTGTTGGGCAGATTCAACTGGAAGCTCTGCCACTGCGCGCCGTTGTCGTAGGAGATGTACATGCCAAACTCAGTGCCGGCGTAGAGCAGACCGGCGCGGTCGGGATCTTCGCGGACCACGCGGGTCGGTTCGTCGGCCGCGATGCCGTTCTTGCCGTCGGTCAGCCGTGTCCAGGTCTTGCCGTAATCGTCGGTGCGGTAAATGTAGGGCGCGAAATCGCCCAGCAGGTAGCGGTATCCGGCAATGTAGGCGGTGCCGGGCTTGTGCGGACTCGGCTCCACGTTCTGAATGCGGCCGCCCGGCTGCATGTCCTTGGGAGTGACGTTGGCCCAGGTCTTGCCGTCGTCGCGCGTCACGTAGACGGGACCATCGTTGCTGCCGGTCCAGATCACGCCCTTCTGAATGGGGGATTCGCGAATGGCGTAGATGGTGCTGTACACCTCTTCGCCTGTGGCGTCGCGCGTGATGGGCTCGCCGCTGGCGCCCTGCCCCTCGGCAGGGTGAGCCGTCAGGTCGGGACTGATCTTCTGCCACGTCACGCCACCATCGTAGGAGCGGTGCAGGAACTGCGACCCGTAATAGACGGTGTGCGGCGTGAACGGCGAGACCTCCATCGGCGCGACCCGCTGGAACCGGTACATCAGCGTATCGCCGCCGTTCCCGTAGAGCGATTCGGCGCCCACCCAATACCGCTGCTCGTTGGTGGTGGCCATGTTCAGGCGGCTGAACTGCCCCTTACATCCGCCGTAGACAATCACCGGATTGTCCTTATCGGGCATGATGGGGCCGGTCTCGCAACCAGGGCCGCCGCGGAAATTCTGACCGTCGCCCAGCGGCATGCTGGGCACGATCACCGTGCTATCGTCCTGCTGCGCGCCGTAGATGCGGTAGGGGTACTGATTATCCACCGTCACCTGGTAGATCTCGGCGGTGGGCTGATTGAGCTGCGAACTCCAGGTACGTCCGCCATCCAGCGACACGTTGGCGCCGCCGTCATTGCCTTGAATCATGATCTGGGAATTCTTGGGATTGATCCAGACATCGTGATTGTCGCTGTGCGGCACGGGCGACGAGCGGAAGCTCTTGCCGCCATCGGTGCTCTTGTACCATCCTTCGTCGCCCACCCAAACTACATCCGCATTGGTGGGATCGACGCCGAGCGTGTCGTAGTAGAACGGCCGCGTGTACAGGTTGGGGGAGCCGTTCACCAGGCTCCAGTTAGCGCCGCTGTCTTCGGAGCGATACAGGCCCGGACCGGGCTTAGCCTCGATCAGCGCGTAAATGCGATTGGGAGCGGCGTTAGAAATCGCGACGTTGGCCCGTCCGAACAGCTCGTGCGGCAGTCCGCCGGCCAGCTTGTTCCAGGTGTCGCCTCCGTCGGCGCTCTTGTAAATGCCGCCTTCGAGCGCGCCGCTGATGATGGTCCAGGGCTTGCGCTGCGCATGCCACATGCAGGCGAACAGGACTCTCGGATGGCCGGGCTGCATTTCCAGATCGGCTGCGCCGGCCAGGTCGGAAACGAAGAGCACGTTTTTCCAGGTCTGGCCGCCATCGGTGCTGCGGTAAACGCCGCGCTCTTTATTCGGCGCGAAGGGATTGCCCTGGGCGGCGACGTAGACCAGGTCGGGATTGGTGGGGTCCACGCGAATGGTGGCAATCTGGCCGGTGTCGCGCAGGCCCGAGAATTTCCAGGTGCGGCCGGCGTCGGTGGACTTGTAGATGCCGCGTCCGATGGAGACGTTGCTGCGGATTTTCGAAGAGCCGGTGCCCACGTAAATCACATTGGGGTTCGAGAGTGACACTTCGATCGCGCCCATGGAACCGAGCGGAATCTGGCCGTCGGTGAGGTTGACCCAAGCGTGTCCGGCATCGGTGGTCTTCCACACGCCGCCGCCGGTCGAACCCATGTAGAACGTGTTCGGCTCCGAAGGCACGCCGGTCACCGCCGTGACGCGTCCGCCGCGCTCCGGTCCCACATAGCGATACCGCATATTCGACCAGAGCTTGGGGTTCGGTGCGGAGGAAAGCGCGGCAACTGCGCAGACGGCGGTCAGAAGGGCTTTTCGATTGAGCATGGCTTGGAGTGATTCTATCGTATCGGGCAAGCCGGGCGCACCGCCAAAGCGCCTGCCCCGCGTTGTGTGATATATGGTGGATATCTATGCTTACGGGAGTTTCCCGCCGCGCTCTTTTGGGAGCGGGCACGGCCCTGGCTGCCTCGGCCTGGGCTATCGACGATAAAGCCGTGCCGCTCAAGGTCGCTATTTTCTCCAAACACCTGGCTTTTCTTCAGGGCGAGGAACTGGCGCGGACCGCGAAGGAGTTGGGCTTCGACGGCATCGACGTGACGGTCCGCAAGGGCGGCCACGTGGAACCCAGCCGCGTGAAACAAGACCTGCCGCCGCTCGTGGCCACGCTTCGCAAAGCCGGCCTCGAAGTCCCGATGATCACCACGGAAATCGTCGACGCGGACACGCCGTACACCGAAGACATCTTGAGGACCATGGCCGGCCTGGCCATTTCGAGCTATCGCTGGATGCCTCCGGGAGGCCTGAAGTACAACTTCGCCGAGCCTTACCCGTCGCAACTGGAGCGCCTCAAACCGCGCGTCGCGAAACTGGCGAAGCTCAATGCGGGTTATAAGGTAGGCGCCATGTGGCACACGCACTCCGGCGTGGGCTATGTGGGAGCGTCATTTTGGGACATTTGGATGCTTCTGAAAGATCAGGATCCGCAAGCCGTGGGCGTGAATTACGATGTGGGCCATGCCACAATCGAGGGCGGCATGGGAGGATGGATTAACGACTTCCACATTATGGGACCCTACCTCCGCGGCATCGCCGTCAAAGATTTCTACTGGGCGAAAGACGCCAAGGGCGTTTGGAAAGCGCAATGGGCGCCGCTGGGCGACGGCATGGTCCACCTGCCGCAGTTCTTCGGTATGGTCAAACAGGCCGGATTCCACGGTCCCGTGCAGCTTCATTTCGAGTATCCCCTGGGCGGCGCCGACGCCGGCAAGACCACGCTCACCATACCGCGCGAAGAAGTGCTGTCCGCGATGAAGCGCGATTTGGGCAAACTCCGCGGGTACATGGGACAGGCCGGACTATGAAGTGGAGCCGCCGGGAGGTCCTGGCCATGCCATTTTTCCTGCAAGCCCCGCTCGCTACCGATGCGCGCATCGAAGAGCTGCGGGTAGGCTTCCAGGATTTCCAGTATCGGGCGCCCTACAAGTTCGGCGGCCGCGAAGTAGACAAGGTCACCATGATCTATGTGACCTGCCGGGTGCACACGAAGGCCGGCAAATCGGCGGCCGGCTTTGCCAGCATGCCGTTGGGAAATGTCTGGAGCTTTCCAGCGCCCGAGATCAAGTACGAAACCACGCTGGCGGCCATGAAGTCGCTGGCCATGAAAATCTCGCAGACCACGAAGGACCTGTCGGACTTCACGCATCCACTCGAAGCCAATCGGATCCTCGAGCCGGCCTATTTCGGCCTGGCGTCGGAAGTGAATTACGAATTGCGGCTGCCGGTGCGGATTCCCAAGCTGTGTACGCTGGTGACGGCGAGCGCCTTCGATGCGGCGTTTCACGATGCCTTCGGGCGGCTGCACGGGCAGAACAGCTTCACCATGCTGGGTCCCCAGTTCTTGCGATACGATCTGTCGCACTACCTCACCAGCGAGTTCAAGG
>DASZMZ010000380.1:0-7040 GCA_035551455.1 Candidatus Sulfopaludibacter sp. | reverse complement strand
CGATTTATGGACGGCATGGGAACTGGATCCCGGCGTGGTCATCCCCATCGTGCTCTCGGCGTATCTTTACTTTCGCGGTGCGAGCGCGGCTCGAGGCGTTTCGGCGGCGCGGCAATTCTATTTCTGGGCGGGACTGGCGGTTCTCGCGGTCGCACTGGTTTCTCCGCTGCATCCTCTGGGTGAAGTCCTGTTCAGCGCGCATATGGCGCAGCACGAAATCCTGATGCTGGTGGCGGCTCCGCTACTGGTCGTATCCCGACCGCTAATTCCACTCCTCTGGGGCTTGCCCTCGGGGTGGCGCAGGCCGGTGGGGAAATGGTCGCGGTCTTCGCCGGTGCAAAAGTTCTGGAGTCTCATCAGCGACCCGCTCTCGGCCTGGTGGATCCACGCAGTGGCGCTCTGGACCTGGCATGTCCCCGCGCTGTTTCAAGCCACACTGCGCAGCGAATGGATACACACCGCGCAGCATCTCAGTTTTTTCCTTTCGGCGCTACTATTCTGGGAATCGCTGGTGGAGGCGCGCGGCCGCATGGGCCAATCGGTGTTTTATGTATTCACCACCGCGCTGCACACCGGGATCCTGGGCGCATTGCTGACCTTTGCGCCGGTGGTTCTATACCCGGCATACAACGCCACGACGCGTCCGTGGGGACTGACGCCGTTGGAGGATCAGCAGGTGGGCGGTCTGATTATGTGGGTCCCGGCCGGCGTGGTCTATCTTGGTGCGGGCCTGATGATGTTTGCCACCTGGCTGCGCGAAAGCGAAGCTCTGACGCGGAGGCGATGTGCGGATTAGAATGGCGATCGCGTGGGCTGCAATGGTGGCGATGTGCGCCTGCGGCCGCAATTCCGATCAGGCGGCCGCGACACTCACCGGCGGAAATCCCGAGCGCGGACAGGCCGCGATTACCCGCTACGGCTGCGGCTCCTGCCATACGGTGGCGGGAATCGACTCGGCTCACGGGTTAGTGGGGCCGCCGCTCACCGGCATTCGCGATCGCATGTTTATTGCTGGTATGCTGAACAACGCACCGGAGAACCTGATTCGCTGGATTAGCGATCCTAAGAGCGTGAATCCCAAAACGGCCATGCCGAGCCTGGGGCTTTCGGAACGCGACGCCGCGGATATTGCCGCATACCTTTATTCCAGATAGGAGACATTATGATCACTCTCGAAGATGCCAGACGCGTTATTGCCGCCGCGGAAAACAAAGCCCGCGAAATTGGGCAGCCCATGAACATCGCCGTTGTGGATAGCGGCGGGAACCTGGTGGCGCATGTGCGCATGGACAATGCCTGGATGGGCAGCGTAGACATTTCGATCAACAAAGCGTGGACTGCGCGCGCTTTCGACATTTCCACCAAGCAACTGGCGGAACTCAGCCAGTCGGGCGACCAGTTTTTCGGCATCCACGCCTCTAATCACGGGCGCGTGATGATTTTCGCGGGCGGGATTCCGTTGAAGCGCGGCGAGCAGGTGGTGGGCGCCGTGGGCGTCAGCGGAGGACTGGGGAAACAGGATCAGGCGGTCGCGGAGGCCGGCGAAGCCGCTTTTTGAGGTGTAATCATGGCGAAACTGCTTGATGAACTGGAGCCGTTCGACAAGCAGACCAATTGCGTCCAGGCGATTATCGAAACGCCGAGGGGTAGTCGCAACAAGTACAGTTACGATACCCGCCGCGGCATCTTCACGCTGAAGAAGGTGCTGCCGGCGGGCCATTCGTTTCCCTTCGATTTCGGATTTGTTCCGGGCACGCTGGGAGAAGATGGCGACGCGCTGGATATCCTGGTGCTGATGGAAGAGACGGTGCCCCAGGGCGTCATGGTGCTGACGCGCCTGGTGGCGGTGATTGAAGCCGTACAGACGGAGAACGGTGAGGCCAAACGCAACGACCGGCTGATCGGCGTCTCGGCTGCATCGCACGACTACAAAGCTGTGAAGTCCCTGGATCAGTTGAGTCCTACTCTCGGCGAGGAAATCGAGCACTTCTTTATTTCGTACAACGAAATGCTGGGGAGGAATTTCAAGCCCTTGAAACGCGTGGGAGCGCAGCGAGCGCGGGAGATCATCGAAGGCGGCGTCAAGCTGGCACGGTCTGGCTGATTACGCCGTCTCCGCCAGGCTGTCCACCGATGCCAGGAGGCGCTCCAGTTCCAGGGCCCGGATATCCGAGGTGTGCTCCGCCAGGGTGCGTTCGCGCGCGGCGTGTGCGATGAGAGAAAGATCGTCCGGGGTGCGGTTGAGGGCGTCGATGGCGTCCTCGGTATTACGGGCAATGAGAATTTCTCTTCCGGGCTCGAAGAACTGCTCGAGTCCCTCCCAATAGTCGCTCAGCACGGGAGCGCCGCAGGCCGCGGCCTCAAACAACCGGCCGGAAGGACAATAGCCCATACGCGCCATGGCGGCGCGCGTCACATTCAAAGTGAGCTTGGTGGAGCAGTAGAACGCCGGATGATCGGCCGGAGCGATATGCGGAATCAGAAAAATGTTCGGCAGCCACGGGAAACTGGCGTCATACATGGAGCCGGCCAGCAGGAAGCGGTCGGTGGAGAGGCGGCGGGCAGGTTCCACGAAGAGTTTGCGCAGTGCGGCCTCGCGGTCGGCGGCATAAGTTCCCAGGTGGCCCAGAATGGCGCGATAGCGAGCGTCCGACAAGGCGGGCTTGTGGACGGACGGCTCGACGCTGCCATAAAGAGGCGCCACGCGGCGCGCGCCTAACACGGTCCGCAACTCCTGCAGCGCGAGGCCTCCGGTATAGCTGAGCACCAGATCGAAATCGCGAAGGCCGCGGGGTCCAATGTAGTCCACCGGTAAACCATCCGACAAGCGCGAGAGAGTGACCGGCGTATCCAGATCGTAGAAGACCCGCAGGTGAGCGGACTGCAGAACGAGATCGCCGGCCGGAAGAGCATCCGGACAGAACGACGTGACCATCGCCACGTCGGCATCGGAGGTATGCTGCCGGGCTTGGGGCAGCACCTGCTCCCAATCGTTGTACAGAATCAACTGACCGCTGCCGGGCAATTCCGTCAGGTCGCGATTCTGCGCGTAGTACGGCACGTCGCGCTCGAAGAATACAACGCGATGGCCGCGGCGCGCCAGTGCGGAACACAAGCCTCGCCACAGTGTGGCATGGCCGTTGCCCCAAGAAGAGCTGACGGAGAGTCCGAAAACGGTCAGCTTCATGCGGCCACCTCCCCGGTGTCGTTGATGCCGAGGACGCGCACTCCCCAATCGTGAAGCTGCACGATACTGATGGATGCCGTCGCCACTTCCAAGCGGAGGATCAAATCGAGCGGAATCCCCAGGTACCACGCCAGCGCCGCGCGCAAAGGATCGGCGTGACTCACCACGGCAACGGTTTCGCGGACGTGCCGGGTCCGCAGGCATTCGAGTTGCTGGATCATGCGCACTTGCGTTTCGGCCATCAACTCGCCTCCGGGAGGCCGCACGCCGCTGCGAAAGGTATTGAAGCGTCGCCAATCGTCCCGCTGTTCCAACTCGCCGATGGCTAAGCCTTCCCACTCGCCGAGGCGGATCTCGCCCAGTTCTTCGACGCGCTGCAACACCAGTCCCAGACTCTTCGCCAGCGGCCCGGCCGTTTCAATGGCCCGCTCCAGCGGGCTCGTGTAGACGGCCCGGATCGGAACCTTCTCCAGGCGTTTTACCAGCTTTTCGGTCTGTTGTTTTCCGTGCTCGTTCAGGTGCCAGCCCGGGGTCGAACCCGCCATGATCCGGTTCACGGCGTCGGTTTCCGCGTGTCTTATGAGCAGCAGAGTGGTCATCAGCTTCTTTCCAGCAGCTTTCTAATTGCTGTGCCCGGTGCAGGGGCGTGTGTTCGGACAGCATGCGGCGGCGGGCGGCGTCGCCGAGCGCGAGACGCCGGTCCTCCGGATAATCTTTCAGGTAGCGCAGAACATCTTCCGCGCCCGAGGCCACCAGAACCTCCTTGCCTGGTTCCAGGACGGTGTCGAGGCCGTCCCACCAATCGCTGATCACCGGTGCGCCGCAAGCGCCAGCCTCGAAGAGCCGGACGCTGGGCGAATAGCCCGCGGCCTTCATGGCCTCGCGCGTGATGTTGAGCGTGAATCGCTGCGAGGCATAGAAGCGGGGATGCTCGCGGGGCGACAGGTGAATCTCGCGGTCGACATTGGCAGGCCATACCGCATCGACGGGATACATGGGACCGACCACCGCGAATCGGCCTTCGGTCCAACGGCGCGCGGGCTCCAGCAGGAGTTGGTCCAGCGCCGGCTGCCGGTCCACGCTGTAAGTGCCCAGGTATCCCAAGTCCCACTTGTTCTCGAACTCCATCGGCAGATACTGCTCCGGGTCGACCGAGCAATATAGGGGACGCGCCATCGGCGAGCCGTAGCGGCTCTCGATGGTGCGCAACACCGGTCCGCCGGTGAATGAGAAGTAGATGGCATACCTGGCAATCTGCGCGGGGGAGACATAATCGCAGCTACCTTCCGCCAGCTTCGACAACGTCACTGGAGTATCGATGTCGTAAAACGCCGTGACACCTTTGGCGGTCGACAAGACCCAATCGCCCACCTCGACTCCCTCGGGCACGAATGAGCCGACCACGACCAGCGCCGCTTGCGACACGGCTCCCTCGAAGCGTTCCCGCAGATCTTCGAGGCCGTGATAGATCTCCGCACGCGCGCCGCGGGGGTGGGGCTCATCGCGATTGCCGGCATACCACGGCGTATCGCGCTCCAGAAAGAGCACACGATGATTCCGCTGTGCCAGTCCGCGCACCAGGCTGCGATAAGTGGTAGCGTGCCCGTTGCCCCAGGAGGACGTAATGGAAAGGCCCAGAATCACGATGTCGTAAGCTTCGGTCATACCACCGCTCCCGCTCTGGCGCGGCGGCCTTCGAGCACCTGCTCTACTTCCACCGCGCGATGCGCGTAGGTGTGCTCCGCCAGGACCCGGCGGTAGGCAGCTTGTCCGACGCTGCGCGCGCGCTCGGAACTGAGACCGATCAGGTGGCAGGCCACCTCGTTGCCATCGCGCGCCACCAGAATCTCCTTGCCCGGTTCGAAGAACAGATCGATGCCCTGCCATGCGTCGGTGATGAGGCAAGCGGCGGCGCCGGCGGCTTCGAACACGCGCGTCGCCGGAGAAAAGCCGTAGCTCGCCATGCTATCGCGCGAGATGTTCAGCACCGTGCGCGCCGTGGAGTTCAGAGCGTTATGGTCGCAGGTATAAACGTGATTGAGATAGCGGACGTTGGGCGGCATCGGTTTGCCGTCCCATCCGGCGCCTCCGAGGAGAAATCGACGTTCGGGCAATTGGGCGGCGGCGGCAAGGAAGAAATCCTCCACGCGTTTCTCCCGATCCGGCAAGCGGTTGCCTAGAAACGCAAGGTCGCCCTCATATCGAGCGTCGGGAGCGACAGGGAAATGAGTTTCAGGGTCGAGCGCGTTGTAAATCGGCACGCACTCGCGAGCGCCCAGCGCACGGTAAGCTGCCATCACCGGAACGCCGCCGCCGTATGTGAAGATGACGTCGTATTGGGGTATCAGCGCGAGAAAGCGATCGGCGCTATTGGCATGGACGCGGTCGAGTGTCGCGGGAGCGTCCACGTCCCAGAACACCACGGTGCGCGCTTCGCATTTCAGATCCGCGACGGCCGCCTCGAGGAACTCATCGAATACGCCGACGCCGCTTGCCTTGACGATCATGTCGGCGCCACGGGCCTGGTCCAGCGCGCGGCGAACCCCCTGTTCGGTGGCCTCATACACCACTACAGTGGCCCACGGCGGGTCTGCCATGTCGCGATGCTGCTGGCGGTTGTAGGCATCGGGTTCGAAGAATGTCACGTGGTGGCCGCGGCCGTGAAGCGCTCGCACGATGCCGCGGTAATAGGTGGCGGCGCCGTTCCAATAAGCGGAAACCAGGCTCGATCCGAAGAACGCGATCTGCATTAAGAAGCTCCTTCCGCAGCGACCTCCATCAATTGCGAGGGCGCAGCGGAGTTTCCAACTGCACCAACGGGACCGGACGCTGCTCTTGAATGTCGCTGAACTGATTGAAGCCGGAGAGGTAGAATTCGTGGGCGCGCTCCCAGGCCCGGTCATCCGGCGCGCCCCAGCGGCGGGTGTAATCGGGAGAGCCGGGATAGGGAAACAGCGGCACCGGCTCGTTAGCCCACACACCGTGCTCGTGCAGGTGCGCGCGCCACGACTCGACTTCGGCGGGATCGTCGTCCATGGAGTTCAGCAGGTTCGCTTGCACAAAGGGTACGCGGCGCTTGGCGTGAATCAGGCGCTCGGAGATTTCGGCGGTGCTGATTCTGCATTTCTTGTCGAGCAGATCGCGGCCGGCTTCGGTGATGCTCTCCACTCCGGCCTCGATGGAAACGCAGCCCGCCTCGCCGAGAAGATCGATCATGGGCTCGTCCCACAAGTCGATGCGTGTCTGGACTCCGAATTTGATCCGCCGCTCGGCGATCGCCTCGAGCACGTTGCGATAGGGCAGGAAAATCTCGTCGATGAAGTAGACGTACTCGACGCCGCTGGCGATTAAGCCATCCAACTCGCGACCCACCGTTTCCACGGGCCGCCGCCGGAACAGGTTGCGGAAGTTGTCCTTCGCGCAGAAGGTGCAATGGTAGGGACAGCCCCTGCTGGTCTCCATCTCCGCGCCGGGCCCGGCGGGCGGCGCCTCGAAACGGTGATGGTGGTGATGGTGGCGCGCGAGGCTGGCCGGCGGCCACTCCAGCGCCGGCAGTTCCGTCATATTGGCCGCATGCGGCGAGCCCTGCACGCGCAGGACTCCCTCGCTCGAGTAGCAGATGGAATCGACCGCTTTCCAATCGCCGGTGAGCTTCGGAAGAATCTCCTCGCACTCGCCCAGAATCGCGACGTCCACACCCAACTTGCGGAGCGTGGTGCGGGGAGTGGTCGAGGCGTGCGGCCCCACCGCCACCAGCGTCCCGGCGAGATTGCGCAGTTCGTTTAATACCTCTGCCGGCACTCGCAATTCGGGTGGCGCACAACGCCAGAAGAGATAGCTCGGCGCCGTGGTG
>DASZMZ010000379.1:0-6895 GCA_035551455.1 Candidatus Sulfopaludibacter sp. | reverse complement strand
CGCCCCAGACCAACGTGGACGCGGCCCTGGCGCAGGTGGGCAGCCACATGGTGGATCCATCGGGCAGCATTCTGGAACTGGGATCGCGCCAGGCGGATGGCACGCTGGCCGCCGCGCCGCCGGGCATCTCGTCGACCGCGGGGCACGGCCAGGCTGCCGACCTGGAGATGCGCGTGGCCAAAAGCGGCCGGACCACGGGGCTGACGTGCGGCGGCGTCTCGGCTGTAGACCTGGACGTTGCGGTGGACTACTTTTCAGACTGCGCGGAGACGCGGCCTTATCTGACCAAGGTCTTCACCAACCAGGTGGGCATCAGCGGCAATCGCTTCAGCGATGCAGGCGACTCCGGCTCGCTGGTGGTGAATACGGAAAACGCCGAGCCGGTGGGGCTGTTCTTCGCGGGCGGCACGGATGCGGCGGGTGTGGGACAGGGGGTGGCAAACCCGGCGACGGAAGTCCTGAATGAGCTGGGTTCGGCCACGGGCAACGGCACGAGCTTCACCTTTGCCGGCGGCGCGGATCACGCGGTGAGCTGCCTGAATTACGGAGACAGCACCATCCGCAACGCGCAGGCGCGTTCTTTGAGCGACGCCGAGATTACGCGCGCGCAGCAGGCGCTGTCTGCGGCCAGGAGCCTGGTGAACCTGGCCGGCGGAATCCTGGGCGTGAGCCTGGGCAAGAGCAGCGACCAGGCGGGCGAAGCCGCCATGATTGTGTATGTGCGTGAGAACGCAGCGGAGCCCATTCCGGCAACCATTGAGGGTGTGCGGACCATGGTGATTCCCGCAACCGCCGAGCAGGTGGCGCTGGGAACCGCACCTCTGGAGAATGAGCCGGGCGCGGTGGCGCTGACAGTGGCGGCGGTGAATCGGGCGGCACACGTGAAGCAGCAGGTGGCGCGCGGCCTGATGCGCAGAAACGAGGCCTTCTTCGGCGTCGGTGTGGGCCAGAGCCTCGACGACCCGCGGGAAGCGGCGCTGGTGATTTATGTCGATCGCAATCGCGTATCCTCCAGCATGCCGCAGACGATCGATGGGGTAAGGACGCGCTACGTGGTCATGGAACGGCTGCATGTAACGCGGTCGTACGCCGCAGGCGTTCGGTCGACGCGGCATTGTTTGGCGCCCAATGTTGCCGGCGAGCCGCAGTTGTGGAGCCGGCAGCGCCCGCTCGACGTGCCCTGATCTTCAGCGATAAACTTCCGCTTCACCCACTTAAATTCAGGCGTCTATCTCTGCGGAGGACGCTGATTGACCCGGCGGCAATTATGCTTCAGCGCTTGCGGGCCAGCGCGGCGAGATGCGGATGAGGTCGAGACCGCCCAGGTCTTCCACCTGGAATGCCGGCGATGCGGCGGGCACGCAGACGATGCCGCGCGGTGGCAGCTCGATGGGATCGAAGACGGTTCCCGCGATGCGGGCGGACCCTGCCGCGGCGAAGAGGTAGGCAAGTCCCGGACCCGGCTCGTCAGAGGCTGCAAGGCTTGCGGAGTTGCGCGCGGCCTGCACCGGGATTCGCTCGACCCGGAAGTATTCCACGTCAATGAGGAGGATGCGGTCGCCGCGGTCGATGGGGGGAATCTTGCCGGCGCGGGTGGTGAGGCGCGCGGCTTCGAGCGATCTCTCGATGTGTAGCTCGCGCGGGCGGCCATAGTCGTACATGCGATACGTGGTGTCGGAATTCTGCTGGGTCTCAAGCAGGATGGAGCCGGGCCATATGGCATGGACGGTGCCGGCGTCGACGTAGATCATTTCGCCCTTGTCGACGGGAAGCAGGTTGAGGCTCTGCTCCAGGGTTCCGTCGTGGATTCCGGCGCGGACCTGGTCCATGGTTACCCCGGATTTGAGGCCGGCGGCAACCTGCGCTCCGGGTTCGGAAGCGAGCGCATACCAGCACTCGGTCTTACCGCGCGGCTGGCCATACTTGCGGGCCATCGTGTCATCGGGGTGGACCTGCACACTGAGTTTTTCGCGGGCAAAGATCACTTTAATCAGGAGCGGGGATTCGGCGCGGGGAGCCGCTGGTCCGAGCATGGCCTCGGGCGCCTCGCTGAAGACGGCGGCCAGCGCTTTGCCTTGCTGGGGGCCGCTTGCGATGCGGCAGTCGTCCCCGGTGAGCCAGACTTCGCCAAGCGGCTCGCCTCCGTGTCTGGAGTGGTCGAACCAGGGGCGGAGGTCGTCAAAGCCCCAGACGCGGCCGACGAAACGGGGCTCAAGCAGGAACGGGCAAGCATCCATAGTCCAATATTGCCATGCGCGCGCTGTGATTCTTCTCTGTGGAAGGCAAAAGAACGCGAGTCTGACGCGTGCATGATACCGTTCTCATGGAAAACGGATGTAAGATGATCACGTTTTCATTTCTGCCTCCAAAGGCGTTGCCGCCTTATCGCGGAGAGTGCTTTTGTGCAGTTTCAAGGATGGCTATTTTTATGCGGGATCTGAGATGTTTGGCGGGCTTGCTGGTGGGAATCGGCTGCATCTGGACGGTCGGGTGCGGTGGTTCAAGTGGCGGAACGCAGCCGCCCGTGCTGGTGACGCCCACGGTAACCGTAACTCCCGGCGCGGCGACTGTCACCACCGCGCAGGATCTTACGGTGAGTGTGAAGGTCACCGGCGGGGCCGGCAATTCGACGCCGACCGGAAGCGTGATCCTTACGGCCGGAGCTTATACCTCGACCGCCAGCGCCCTCGGCGGCGGCGCCGCGTCCATCAAGGTGACGGCAGGCTCGCTGGCGACGGGAACGGTTACGCTGAGCGCGAAATACACGCCGGACACCGCCGGCGCGGCGACATATAACTCGGCCAGCGGAACGGCATCGGTCACCGTCAACAAGAGCTCCGGCGTCACCTCCATCACGGTTACGCCGAACAGCGCGACCATCGGCGCCACCCAGCAGTTCTCTGCCGACGTGGCGGGAACAGGCACCTTCGACACCACTGTGACGTGGTCAGTAGGTTGCCCGACTTGCGGAAGCGCGTTGAGCGCCGGGTCGATCAGCGCGGCGGGATTGTATGTGACACCTTACCCGGCGCCGGCATCGGTGACCGTGACCGCCACCAGCACGCAGGACACGACGATGAGCGGCAGCGTGACCGTGGCCCTGAACGCGCCGGCAACTACCGCGGGACCGGCGTTGACAGTGGACGCCGGAAACGCCACGCATTCGATCAGTCCCGACATTTATGGCATGAACGGCTGGGGTATTAGCGCCGCGACGGCCAGGGCGGTCAGTCTTCCAGTGGACCGGTGGGGAGGCGACGCTACCTCTCGCTATAACTACAAGCTGGATGTTACGAATTCGGCCAGCGACTGGTATTTCGAGAACAACACTTCGGGCAGCGGGGTTCAGGACACCGGCGCGTTCAATGCACAGGTGGCACAGGACGCTTCCATCGGCACCAAGACCATGGGCACGGTGCCGGTGCTGGGCTGGGTGGCAAAGAACGGGACTACATGCAGCTTCCCCGTATCGGCCTATCCAAATCAGACGTCGATCGACCCTTATGGAGGCAGTTGCGGCAACGGGGTGTATCCACAAGGCGTGAGCGGGTGCACGGACGCCAATGGCTGCAACGTAACCGGCAACGACGCGACCAAGACGAGCCAGGCGGTCGGCCCCTCGTGGACCAGCGATTGGGTGACTTACCTTGTAAGTAAATTCGGCAAGGCGGCAGACGGCGGCGTCGCTATCTACGACCTGGACAACGAGCCTGCGTGGTGGGACGCCGTGCATCGCGACGTGCATCCATTGCCGTCCACTTACGATGAAGTAACCAGCAATGGGATCGCGACCGCGAAGGCAATCAAGAATGTCGATGCGACGGCGGCGGTCAGCGGCCCGGTGGTGGATTTCTGGTGGAATTATTTCTACTCGAAGAAGGACATTGAGAACGGCTGGGGAAATGGAGCACCGTGCTTCGAACCCTGGGCCAACCCCACAGACCGCACGGCACACGGCGGAACGCCGTTTATCGAGTACTATCTGCAGCAGTTCAATGCCGCCGAAACAGGGTACGGCGCGCGGCTGCTGGACTATCTCGACCTGCACACGTACTTTGCCGCCACTTACAACGGCAGCGGAGTTGGACTAACTACGGCCGGCGATACGGCGGAGCAGGAAGCGCGCGTTAACTCGACGCGCGTGTTCTGGGATCCGACCTATACCGATCCAAACTACGCGCAGCCCAACTACGTCACGGACGCGAATTATACGTCGAATTGCAATACGCCGTTGCAATCGCCCAAGTTGATTCCGATGGCGCAGAAGTGGGTTGCCGACGACTATCCGGGAACGAAGATCGCCTTCACCGAATACAACTGGGGCGGCCAGGAGAATATCAACGGCGCGGTGGCGCAGGCGGACGTACTGGGCATCTTTGGTTCCTATGGACTCGACCTGGCCACTCTGTGGGGTCCGCCTGACCCTGCAACCCAGGTGCCCGGACTCATGGCGTTCGAAATGTATCGCAACTACGACGGCAAGAACGCGATGTTCGGAGACACATCGCTGCAATCGCAGAGCTCCAATCAAGGCAAGCTTTCCGTGTATGGCGCAGTGCGGGCATCGGATGGTGCGCTGACGATCATGGTGATCAACAAGACCTACGGCCCGCTGACTGCGACGCTTTCGCTGGCGCATTTCACTTCTTCAGGAACGACCGCCCAGGTGTATCAATACAGCAATGCCGACCTGACCAAGATTGTGGCTCAACCCGTAGCGTCAATTACCGCGCCCAGCGGCGGAGGCACGACGAGCACAATCACCGGCACGTTCCCGGGACAGTCACTGACGCTGCTGGTGGCGCCGAAGTAGCGATCGCGGCAAATTCCGTAGCCGTGCGGGAGATGTGGTGAGTTCGTCTCCCGCACGCGGCGGGGCGTGACACAATGCGAAGTATGAATGCGCTGGTGCTTACCGAATACAAGCGCCTGGAAATTCTTGATCGCGCGCGGCCCGTTCCATGGCCAGGCGAGGTGCTGGTGCGCGTGGCTGCGTGCGGCATCTGCGGCAGCGATGTGCATGGCTACGATGGCTCGTCGGGCCGCCGCATTCCGCCGCTGGTGATGGGACATGAAGCGGCAGGTGTGGTTGAGGAGCTGGGGCCGGGAGCGACGCGATTCCAGCGTGGCGATCGCGTCACGTTCGACTCCACTATTTATTGCGGCGAATGCGCCTTCTGCCGGCGCGGCGAAGTGAACCTCTGCGACCGGCGCGAAGTGTTGGGCGTTTCCTGCGGCGACTACCGGCGTGACGGCGCGTTTGCGGACTACGTGCGGGTGCCGGAGCGGATCGTCTATCGCCTGCCGGATGCGATGCCGTTTGGCGAAGCCGCCATGCTGGAAGCGGTTTCCGTAGCTCTGCATGCGGTGGCGGTAAGCGAGTTGAAGGGCGGCGAAACAGCGCTGGTGGTCGGCGCGGGAATGATTGGCCTGCTGACTCTGCAGGCGGCGCGGGCCGCGGGATGCAGCCGCGTGTTCATTGCGGATATCGATGCCACCCGGCTCGAACTTGCGCACAGCCTCGGCGCCGCCGGGACGCTGCTTTTGTCCGGAGGCGATCTGGTGCGCAGACGCCAGGAACTTACAGAGGGCGCGGGCGTCGATGTTGCGTTCGAAGCGGTAGGGCGTAACGAGACAGTGGCGACGGCGATCGACGCAGTACGCAAGCGTGGCACGGTTACGCTGATTGGAAATGTCACGCCGGAAGTGACACTGCCCCTGCAGAAGGTGGTGAGCCGGCAGCTTCGCTTGCAGGGAACGGCCGCTTCGTCAGGCGAATATCCGCGGGCCATCGAGATGGTGACGAACGGGACGATCCAGGTGAAGGCGCTGATCACGGCAGTGGCTCCGCTGGAGGAGGGCCCGCTCTGGTTCGAGCGGCTCTACGGACATGAGCCGGGCCTGATGAAGATTGTGCTCACTCCGGAGAAGGGAGGCATGCGATGAGCAGCGAACTCTTCGATCTTTCAGGCCAAACGGCGCTGGTGACGGGCACGAGCCGCGGCCTGGGCCAATACTTTGCACGCGCGCTGGCCAGGGCCGGAGCGGATCTGATTCTTACCAGCCGGCGCCGCGAGACACTGGCGGATTTCGAAGCGGAAATTCGTTCGCTGGGGCGGCGCGTGGTATCGCTCGAACTCGATGTGCGCGATCACGCCAGCATCCAGCGCATGGCGGCGGACGCGCAAGCCGCGTTCGGACAGGTTCATATTCTGGTAAACAATGCCGGCTGCAATGTGCGCAAGCCCGCGCTGAACGTGACATGGGACGATTGGAACCTGGTGCTCGATACGAATCTGCGCGGCAGTTTCTTCGTAGCGCAGGCCATTGCGCGCGACATGATCGAGCACGGCTACGGACGCATCGTCAATATCGGCTCGGTGACCAGCGTGTTCGGCTTTGCAGGGCTGGCGCCCTATGGGGCAAGCCGCGGCGGCATTCGGCAGTTGACGATGAGCCTGGCCGATGACTGGAGCCCGCACGGAGTGACGGTGAACTGCCTGGCGCCGGGCTGGTTCAAAACGCAGCAGAATCGCGTGATGTATGAAGATCCGGAATGGGTGGAGTATCTCGTCGAGCGCATACCGGTAAAGCGGCCGGGCATGCCCAACGACCTTGACGGCGCCATCGTGTTCCTGGCGTCGGAGGCCAGCCGCTACATCACGGGACAGACGCTGCTTGTGGATGGAGGGATTTCCATTGGGCGTACGCGCGCGATGGCTGCGGCGAAAACGAAGCCATGAGCCGCGCCACTGCGGCGCTGTTTCTTGACCCATCCGCCGATTCTCTGTTCTACTGCCAACAAGTCATGCATCTCTTTGTGGCCAACACGATCCGCCCCGCAGTCGCCAGCGAAGTCGTGTCCATTCCCGCCATTCGAATTAGCGGCCACAAT
>DASZMZ010000378.1:0-11112 GCA_035551455.1 Candidatus Sulfopaludibacter sp. | reverse complement strand
CATGTCGCTGTATTCGTCATTCGGCCGCAATACCAGCTTTTCGCGATTCTGCTTGATGTATTCCACCAGATCGTCGATCGTCTCGTCGTGATACGTCGACTTGCCCGCCTTCACAACGCGCGTCCACGGCACGTGCTCGCGAATCGCTTTGCGTTCGGTCACCGGGAATTTTGCCGTCAGGCTCTCGTCGGTCAACAAGCCGAACATCGCCTTCTTGTGCGCCAGTTCCGAGCGGAAGCTGTTGACCACGCATACCGTGTGGTCTCGATACGCCTGCACCAGCGGATGGGACAGGTCGAAACGCAGCAGAAATTCCTGCACGCCCAGGCGCCGGTAGACCAGGTCAATTTCGAACGACCCGCGCCGCAGCACGCGATTGCGATACTCCAGTTGCTCCGGCGAAACAATCTCTACCGTGTAGCCTTCCTCGCGGAAGAAATCGCGGAAAAGTTCGTATTCACTCTGCGCGGAGTAGGGGAGCTTGAACTCCACAATCGCAATATTGGGTTTCTTCTTGGTGCCGCCGAACTGCTTGTACGACTTCAACAGCGCTTGCAGCAGGTGCTTGCGGCTACCCACTTTCGCCACGCCGTACTTCTTGCGCAGTTCCTTCATGGGCGGAATGTCGTAGAACAGGTCCGCCAACGCATCGGCATAGCCCGCACCTGTCGGCGAATCGGCGTTATACTGCACAAAGTGCAGGTGTCCGTTCACCAAATGCGTGTCCAGGCGCGCCGCTACCTCGAGGGCTTGGTAGCCAGGCTCGATCGACGCCAGCATTTTCTCGGCCGGCAGCAGTTCCAGGCGCGAAAGCAAGGCGGGATTCGCCAGCACCAGGCCTTCCATGCGATCGATGGCGCCGATGAGCGATTCGCCGGTTTTCACCAGCGCTTCATATTGTCGTCGGGAAATGAAATTCGGCCGCAGGAACGGGCAAATCAGCCGGCCACCCGAAGAGAGGCTGCTGCTCTCCATGCGTTCGTGAAGCGCCTCGGCCCACGAAAGGTCGCGATTAGCGCCGTTTTCCAGTAGCTTGTTGTATCGGGCGACTGCCTCGTCCAGCTGGGACATTTCTTGAGTTGTAAACCTGTTCTATCATCGAGTATCCCACACAAGTCTGTAAAACGATAGGTTTTGTGCTTTTTTCGGCATAACAAACCACTTGAAATCAGTCAATTACCCAGCTTTGTTACATTTTCCTGGCGTCCGGGGCCTTCTGGCAGGCCGCGTGCAGTGTATGCCCCAGGGGGATGTATGTACTTGGACTCAACCGTACGTCGCGGATTGATCTTGGGTGCAGTGACGGTGGCCGCTGTGGGCGCCGCTCTGGTAGTCACCCATCATTCCAGCAGCGCCGCTTCTCCGGGTTACGACGCCTATGGCCAGCCCGCTCCTGTGGGATATGCAAACGCTGCTCCTGCAGCGGTTTACCGCCCGTCGCCTGTAGCTCCTGCTGAGCCGCCGCCAGTCGCACCCGCAGTTGCACCGCCGCTCGCACCAGCAGTTGCGCCCGCACCTGTTTCCTATGTCGCGCCTCGCCGCCGGTATCGACGCCGAGTGGTGGTGAGACGCCGCCCGTTCAGTCATTCGGCGGCAATCGTTGGTGGTAGCGCACTGGCCGGCGCCGGAGTCGGCGCGCTGGCCGGAGGAGGCAAAGGCGCCATCGCCGGCGGACTGATCGGCGGAGTCGGCGGCCTCATTTACGACCGCAAGACGCACAAAAAGCGCCGCGTGATCGTCACCCGACGCTGATAGGCCCTTACCGCCGCGATTCGCGGGCTAATTTTGCCTGCGCGTCGTCGAGTTTCTTGGTGACTTTGGCCACTTCCTCGGGGTCATTCTCCGAGGGGGCGGCCTTTTGGAATTCCTTCAGGGACGCCTGCCATTGCGCCACGGCTTCCTTCGTCTTGCCCAACTTGGCATAAACGTCGCCCAGATGGTCGTGGACCGTGGGATCCTGCTGCTTCTGCAGAGCCCGCACCAAAACTCCCTCGGCATCTGAGAACTTGCCCTGACGATAGTAGACCCAGCCCAGGCTGTCCAGGTAGGCGCCATTGTCCGGCTTGATGTCCAGAGCCTTCTTGATCATCGTGGAGGCTTCGTCCAGACGGATATTGCGATCGGCCAGCATGTAGCCCAAATAATTTAAGGCGCTGTCGCTGTTCGGGTCGATGGCCAGTACCTTGCGGAACTCGGCTTCGGCCGGTTCGAATTTCTTCTGCCGCTCCAGCATGGCGCCGCGCATAAAGTAGACCGTGGACTTATCGTCATCGGTCGACGAAAGTTTTTCGGCCTGATCCAGCACCTTCGCCATGTCATCCCAGCGCTTGCCCTTCTCGTAAGCCTGCGCCATCTCCAGGTAAATCGCCCGATCCTGTTTGCCGTTCAACAGCGTGCGCAACTCCGTCGCCGCCGGATCCACCTTGCCCGAATCGGCCAGCGTCTGGGCATGCTCCACAACCACCATCGGCTCCTTGGGGAACTTCTTCACGGCCGCATCGGCTTCACGGAGAGCCGCCGTATAATCCTTAGCTTCGCGGTACGTGCGGATGATCTGGACCGAGGCCTGCGGAGCCGCGTCCGGATCGGTCACCGAGAGTTTTTGGAGCGTCTCCACGGCTTGCGGAGTCTGGTCGTTCATGCGATAGGCTTCGGCCAGCTTCTCCAGGAAGATGGCGCGATTCTTTCGCTCGCCGTCAGTGTATTGCTTGCGCTCGGTATCTGTCAGGACCCCTTGAAGCACCGTGATGGCCTTATCCACGTGGCCTTCCTGTTCAAGCAGCGACGCATCGTTGTAGCGGACGCTCAAATTGGCGGGGTCCGCCTGCTTGGCCTTTTCCAGCGAGGCGCGGGCTTTCGCCAGGTCGTGCTGATTCATGTAGAGCTCGGTGAGCTTCAACTGGTATTTCGGATTGCGCGGCTCGTCGTTCGCCAACTGCTGATAGAGTTTTAGCGCTTCGTCGGCCTGTCCGCTCTGAAGCAGATCGTCAGCCAGTTCGTCGGTGATCCGTTCATCTTCGAGCCCCATCTGCACGGCGCGCTTCAACGCGTCAGCCGCATCTTTGTAATCCTGCAAGTCTTCGTAAGCCTTGGCCAGCGCGGCCAGTGTCCGCTCGTTCGGACTCTTTTCGGTAACGGCCTTCAGCTTGGCGATGGCGGCCTTGGTGTCGCCCAGGTCGAGGTACACAGACGCCAATCCCGTGAGCGCATCTTCGTTTTCCGGATCGGCCTTGAGCGCCGCATTGAACGACTTTTCGGCTTCCTGCGAGTTATGCGAAATGCTGTTCAGACGGCCCAACATCACCCAGCTTTCGGCATCGTTCGGATCTTTCTGCGTGATCTTGGTGTACTGCTCCATGGCCTGCTTGACGTAGTTTTCGTCGATTCGGCCATCGCGTGGATTGCCTACCAGTCCCCAGTAAATTCGCCCCAACATGCGGCGTGCGTCCAGATTTTCCGGATTCTGCTTCAACAGGTCTTCGGCCTGCGTCACCGCGTCGCGAAGTCGCCCGGTCTGCATGTACAGATCGGTCAGCTCGTCGAAAATCATGTGCGCCGACGGGTCTAGCTTCAGGGCTTCCTGATAATGCTGGATCGCCTTGGTGATGTCGTCCTTGTTTCCCTCGGCTTGTCCCAACTCCGCGTAGAGTCGGCCCATGGCAAAGTGGTAATAGGCGCCGGATTTGTTGTCGGGTGCCGGGGTGGTGGCGGCTTGCGGCTTAGCGCTCTGCGCCAGGCAGAGTGATCCCACCGAAACCACAAGGAGAAGCGCTTTTGCGGAGCGAATCATGAGGGTTCTAACTTTCTTTCCACCCGGGGCATGCCCCTCCCGGGTTGAAGGTAACCTTTTTATTGTATAACGGGGTCTCATGGCAAGGGTCGGAACCAAAACGCGTGCATGTTGAAACAGAAATATCCGCCGCCTCCCGTGAGCCTGTAGCGGGAGACGCACCAGGACTGCCGTTGGTTGCTGTGGCCGGTCCCACAGGTTCAGGAAAAAGTGAACTGGCTCTTTGGATTGCGGAGAAATTCAACGGGGAAATTGTCAACTGCGATTCGCTCCAGGTCTTCCGATACTTCGATATAGGTACGGCGAAAACTCCCGTCGCCGAGCGGCGTGGCATTCCGCACCACTTAATCGATATCGCCGATCCCGACGCCTTGTTCAGCGCCGGCGAGTATGCCCGCCTGGCCCGTGAAGCCCTTGCCGATATTTCCGCGCGCGGGAAGTTGCCCATTCTCGCCGGAGGCACCGGCTTTTACCTTCGTGCTTTATTGGACGGATTATTCGAAGGTCCGTCCCGAAATCAGCCGCTGCGCGACCGTTTGGCCGCTCGCGAATCCCGCCGCCCCGGATCCCTGCACCGCTTACTTACTCGTTTCGATGCCGCCGCCGCCGGCAAGATTCACGCCAACGACGTCCCCAAAGTCACCCGCGCGCTGGAGGTGTGCCTGGTCACACGCCGTCCCGTCAGCGAACTCTTTCGCGAAGGCCGCGATGCCCTTCAGGGCTATCGCACGCTGAAACTCGGACTGCTCCCCGATCGTGACCACCTCTATCCCCGACTGGACACTCGCTGCGCCTGGATGTTCGAGAACGGGCTGGTCGACGAGGTCCGCCATATTCTGTCGCTCGGCTTTCCGTCCACCTGCAAGCCCTTCGAATCGCACGGCTATAAGCAGACGCTGCAGCTCCTCAATGGGGAACTGAATCTGCGCGACGCGGTCTTCTATGCGCAGAGGAATACGCGCAATTACGCTAAGCGTCAACTCACCTGGTTTCGCCGCGAATCCGGCCTGGTCTGGCTCAAAGGCTTCGGGGATGCCCCGGACATTCGCGAAACAGTTCTCTCTCGGGTGCTCTCCCTGCTCACTCCGTAACACGGCGAGGCGAAGAATAATCCTCGCGCCGGCACGGAACATTTTCGAGACTCGCACGTACTAGATGGTGTAGCGAGATCTCGAAACAAACAATCAAAAAAAGATTTGGGGGATGGAAAAATGTTGAGGAAAATTGTGTTCTCTTTCGCCGTGCTCGGCTTGGCACTGGCCAGCGCGAAATCGTTTCAGGTCAATTTGTCGACGCCCGCGCTTGCCGGTAATACGGAGTTAAAGGCCGGTAACTATGAAGTCTCCGTTTCCGGACAGAACGCCGTCATTCGCGGCTCTAAGGTGGACAACCAGGTGCCCGTAAAGGTAGAAACCGTGGACCGCAAGTACGATGAGACCAGCGTCAAGTATTCCCTGGCCAGCGGCAAGAAACAAATCCAGGAAATTCATCTGGGCGGCACCAAAACCAAGCTGGTGTTCAGCGAAGCCGCGCCCCTTCCGTAACCGATTAGCGGCGGCCTGCGGCGCAACCGCTGTTAAGCTGGAAGTGTGAGATGGAAGCTTCTACTTACAGTGTTTTTGTGCGGCGCTGTGCACGCCGAAACGGTCCTCGTGCTCCCGTTCTTTAATCATTCGAAGTCCCCGAACCTCGATTGGATCGGCGAGAGCATTGCCGAAACCCTGCATGACGCACTCATATCCGAAGGCCTCCTGGCGCTCGATCGGGAAGATCGCCTGGAGGCCTATCGCCGTCTGAATCTCAGGCCAGGCGCCGAACTCACCCATGCTTCCATTATCAAGATCGGCGAATCGCTCGACGCCTCGCGCGTGATTTATGGCGATTTCGATCTGACTCCGGCCGAGTCCGGCAAAGAACCTACCAAGGGCACGCTGCGCATCAATGCCCGCATCATCAATTTAAAAGACACCCGGCAAGGGCCCCCCTATACCGAATTGGGCGCCCTCGAAGATCTGGCCGCCGTCGAAGTGCGTCTCGGCTGGAAATCGCTGGCGCAATTGATTCCCAAAAGCGTGCCGCCCGAAGAGGAGTACATGACGCGGCGTCCGCCGGTCCGTCTGGACGCCGTGGAGAGTTATATCCGCGGCCTCCTGGCCACTTCGCCCGAGCAGCGGTACCGCCTCTTCACGCAGTCGGCGCGTCTGGACGAACACTACTCGCAGCCCTGTTATCAACTGGGCAAGATTGCCTGGGAGCAGAAGGACTACAAGGCGGCCGCCACCTGGCTGGCCCGCGTGGCGCGCACCGATCCGCATTATCTCGAAGCCCGATTCTTTCTGGGTCTCAGCCAGTATCATCAGGGTGGGTATCCCGTGGCGGAGCAGGCCTTCCAGACCGTCGCCGCCTCCGTCCCGCTCAATGAGGTGTTCAATAATCTGGGCGCCGCGCAATTGCGGCAGAACAACACCGCGGGGGCGCTGGCCAGCTTCCGTAAGGCGCTGGAAGGCGATAGTGGAGATCCCGACTATCACTTCAACCTTGGTTATACGCTCTGGCGCACCGGTGACTTCGATGCCGCAATCGAGAGTTTCCGCGCCGCCGTCGCCCGCAATGCCGCCGATGCCGAGGCCACTACACTCCTGGGTCTGGCCCTCAAACACCAGGGACCGCGTCCCAACGACCCCAGGACCGAAGGCCGCGAGCGCCTCAAAACAAATTACGACGAGGCCGCCTATCGCCAGCTTCAGGCAGAGCTGAAGAAGTAACACGCAATATGTGAAAATAGGCAACTGGAGATTCAGATGAAACGGTTATTTTTACTATTTTCCGTTGCCGGCTTGTGCTTTTCTCAGACACCCCCGCCGGCTCCCCCGGCCGCCGCTCCGGCCGCTCTGCCGGATGGCCTGTACGCCGTCTTCAACACCGAAAAAGGTGTGATCACCGCGAAGCTTTTCGAGAAAGAAACACCGCTGACGGTCGCCAATTTCGTGGGCCTCGCCAAAGGCACCAAGCCGTGGATGGACTCCAAAACAAAAGCCATGGTGAGGCGGCCCATGTACAACAACAATCCGTTCTATCGCGTGATGATGGACGGCATGATTCAGGCGGGCGACCCCACCGGCAAAGGCAGCACTCCCTGCGGTATTCATCTGAAGGACGAAATCCGCCCCGAGCTCAAATTTGACCAGCCCGGCCGTCTGGCCATGGCGAATATCGGCGAGCCGAATACCGCCTCATGCGAATGGTTCATCACTCAGGTAAGCGGTCCGCAAGCGGCCGCCTGGAATGGTCAATATACGATCTTTGGCCAGGTGGTGGAGGGTCAGGACGTGGTGAAGGCGATCTCGCGCGTTCCCGCGCCGGGCAACATCGCCAAGAACCCCGTGAAGCTGACCACGCTGACGATCAAGCGAGTGGGTCCGCCGCCTGTGCCGGCCGCGCCGGCGAAGAAAGCTGCGCCTTCCGCGGCCAAGAAAACCGCCGCGCCGGTAAAGAAGTAGCCGCGATTGTTATGCCACCGGAGCCGGCTTCGCGGCCGCTCCGGCGCCTGCTCGCGCAGTGGTCGCCGCCGGTTTTGCCGGAGCTTCCATCTCACGCCGCACCATGAAGATGAGGTAGAGCAGAAAGGCCCCCGCCACCAGCAGCGCGGTCAGCATCAGAAACAGACCGTCTACCGTCAAGGCCTGTCCGCTAATCACCAGCCATGCGGTGGTACCCAGGCCCCCGGCGATCATCAGCAAGCTAAATAAAAACAAAAATCCGCGATCAGACATATCCGCCAGACATTGTACAGCAAACGGCTTTATGATGGTTTTCAGATGAAATGGTTTTGTTCTTTACTTCTCCTGATGCCCTGCGTGTTTGCCCAGGGTCCCAAGTTGCCCGACGGCCTATACGCAATTTTTGCGACTTCCGAGGGCAACTTTACTGCGAAATTGTATGAAAAGGAAACGCCGCTTTCCGTCGCGAATTTCGTGGCTCTTGCCGAAGGCACTAAAGCTTGGAAAGATCCGCGCACCCATGCCATGGTGAAACGGCCGCTCTACGACAATCTCGAGTTCTACCGCGTAGTGCCCGGCGAAATGATTCAGTCCGGCAGCGCCACCGGCGCGCCGGCCTTCGATTGCGGTGTTTCCGTGCGCGACGAATTTCTCCCGGGTCTCTCGTTCGATCGCGCCGGCAAACTGGCCGTCGCCAATTCCGGCGCGCCCGATTCAGGCGGTTGCCAGTTCTTCGTCACCGTGAGCCCAATGAGCTTGTGGAACAACAAGTACGCCATCTTCGGCACGGTGATCCGCGGCCAGGAAGTGGTGGAGAAGATCAACCACGTGGCGGTCCACGACGAACAGCCTCTCCATCCCGCGCAGCTATTGAGCGTCACCATCATGCGCATCGGCGAGGAGCCCGTGGTGAAGGCCAAAAAACCGAAGAAGTAGTTGCTGACAAGAACGCCAGAGCCGAGCATCGCTTGGCTCTGGACCACGTCCGCAGGCCGCTGCTCACTCCACTGGATAGCCCTGATCGATCCAGTTCGCTTTGAAGTTCTCCGGAATGTACATCGCCTTAACGTGGGTGTACCCCATGCCCTTCAGCATTTCCATCGCCGGCTTCATATTGGGACAGTGGTCCCACGGGCAGCATCCGCAATAGAGCACAATCTCGCGATCCCGCGGCAATTTCGCGACGGCCGCCTTCAACAGATTCAGCCCGTCGGGCCGCGACCCGGGACCGGCGTACACCGCTCCGGGAATGTGTTTGCTGCGGAATAGAACATTCGGACCAACTTGAATAATCGCCGGTCCGCCACCTTTTACCACTGCCGCCGCCACGTCCTTCGGTTCGACGACCGGGAAGTCGGTTGCCATCCAAAAAAGGAGACAGACCTGGAGTAATCGCATCACCTCAGATTAACTCCGATGTGGCCCGCCGGAAACGCCTGTGACGAATCCGCCCATTTCAAAGTGACGCAAATGCATGTTCTAATAGAGCTTATCTCTCATCCTGATGTTTATATTCGATATGCCACGTCCTTTTCGGATTCTCTTGTTCGCATGCGCCGCTTTTTCGCTGAGTGCCGCGGGACGTCCCGCCATACCGGCGAGCACAGTCGCCCAGGGCCAAGCCGCTCTGGCCCGATTGCCACTGCGTTTTGAAGCCAATCAGGGCCAATTCCAGAGTGACGTCCGCTTCGGCGCCCGCGCCGGAGGCTACAACCTGCTGCTCACCAGCCAGGGCCCCCAACTTTCCGTCGCCGGAGCCGCTCCGGTGGCCATCACCCTCCTGAATTCCAATCGCTCCGCCGCCATTGAGCCGCTCGGTCCCATGACCGCCCGCACCAATTACTTCGTCGGGAGCCGCCAGGACTGGCATACCGGAATCGCCAGCTACAATCGCGTCCGGTATCGCGGTGTGTATCCGGGCGTCGACGTCGTTTATTACGGAAATCAGGGCCAGTTGGAATACGATTTCGTCCTCCAGCCCGGCGCCGACCCGCGCGCCATTCGCCTCAAATTCTCCGACGCCGGCCAGGTGGCCCTCACCAAGGATGGCGACGTGAGCTACGATTCCGGCGCCGGACGCGTCATCCAGAAACGTCCCGTCATCTACCAGCAGGATGCCGCCGGTGTGCGCCGCGAAGTTTCCGGCCGTTATGTGCTGCTCGCCAAAGGCATTGTGGGTCTCAAGGTGGATGGCTACGATCGTCGCCGTTCGCTGGTGATCGACCCCGTGCTGGTCTACTCCACCTATATGGGCGGCAGCAGGCTCGATCGCATTAATGCCGTCAGGCTGGATTCGAAAGGCCTGCTGTATGTCACCGGCCAGACCGATACCACCAGCGCTGCCGACAGCTACGCCGGCGATCTGCCCGCCACCGGCAACTTTTATCTGGGGAACAATGCCGGACTTACCGACGCTTTCCTGGCAATCATCGATACCACCGGCGCCAGCGGCGATTATGGCCTGGTGTACTTCAGCTATCTGGGCGGCACCAATCTGGACTCCGCCACCGCCATGCAATTAGACGCCAAGGGCAATGTCTATCTGACCGGACAGACGTCTTCCACCGACTTCCCCATGGTGGGCAACTCGATTCAGACTTCCGGCGCGGGCACCACCTTTTACGCCTGGATCGCCGAGATCAATCCCAATGCCTCGGGCTCCGATGGTCTGGTCTACTCCACCTATCTGGGCGGCACCGGCGGCGACAGCATCGGCACCGGCATCGACCTGGATGCGGCCGGCAACATCTACGTGATCGGTACCACCAAGGCCAGCGACTATCCGGTGACGGACAGCGCCTACGCCGGCGTGATTTATGGTCCGCAGGACGTCTTCCTGTGCGAGTTCAATACCAGCAGTTCGAACCTGCTCTACTCGACTTTCCTCGGTGGCGAACTGGACGATTGGGGCGTCGGGATCGCCGTAGGTCCGAATGGTCTGGTGTATTTCGCGGCTCAGACCATCTCCACCCAATTTCCGCTCGGTCCCGCCTCTTACCAGGTCAACTTAAAGGGCGGCGCGGATCCGGTGATCGGCGTCATGAACTTTAGTAAGTCGGGCACCGATTCGCTGGTGTATTCCACTTACTTTGGCGGCTCGGCGGGCGATGCCGTGCGCGGCATGAAGCTGGATTCCAAAGGCAACGTGATCATCACCGGCTACTCGCTCTCCACCGATTTCCCGGTGACGGGCGATGCCATTCAGACTACCAATATGGGTAATGGCGACGCCTTCGTGTCCGTGCTCAATCCGTTGAACCCCTCCTCCTTCGTGGTGTACTCGACGCTCTTGGGCGGTACCGATGGCGAAGTCGCCTACGGCGTGGCCAGCGATGCCAACGGTTATCTCTATGTCTCCGGCTACACCCTGTCGGCGGACTTCCCGGTGAGCGGCGAATTGCAGGAGTGGAATCAGGGAATCGACATCTTCGTCGCCAAAATCAAACCCGGCACCCGCACCCTCACCTGGTCCACCTATATCGGCGGCGCCACGGTGAATTCTCCCACGGATATGGTGGTGGGCGCCGATGGCCGTGTCTACGTCGTCGGCTGGACCTGCGGACAGCTTCCCATCGGTCCGGCGCCCTATCAAGGCACGTTCGGCGGCGGCTACTCGGACGGCTTCCTCCTGGTGATGGCCGATCAGCCCCCCACCACCACCGCGCTCCACCCCAAGCTCCACGTCAACAAGCGCCGTTAAGTCGTAGGATAGACGATCGCCGTTCGTCGTCTGTCGGTTTTCTTGAGCTGTTCAACAGCTTTCACTGTGTTAACATGCAGAAGGATCGCTCCGGCTGTCCCAGCTCGTTTCCTTTCCCGAAG
>DASZMZ010000377.1:0-42066 GCA_035551455.1 Candidatus Sulfopaludibacter sp. | reverse complement strand
CGATCTGCACCGGGTCCAGCGGCACTCCACGCTTGACTAGCGGCATGGCCAGACCATAAAAGGAGCCTAGGTTAGCGTCAGAAGGATTGGGGTCAGCGCGCTGGAACATCATAGTGTCGGAAATGAGTACCCCAACATTGCGCGTACCGCTGCTCTCCCACCGCACATCGGATTGCTTCATATCCCCCAATGCCGTGATGACGCTTTGCAGTTCGGTTTCATAGGGCTTTGGAATGCCGGCGCGCTCGACATTCGGATTGCCTCTGGCGAATCCGTTCAGGCCCGTACCATCCGGTATCTGATTCTGGCTCTTGATGGACGCAGGGTCCGGCGGACCGGGAGCCTTGAAGGCCGGGCCAGCAGTGCGCACGGGATGCCGGCCGTTGAAGATACGGTCTGGCCAAGGCATGATTTCGTAGCGCCACACCTCCGGCTGCAGTAGCGATGCCGTCAGCGTGTTCTCCCAATTGGTACGGTAATCTTCCCAATCGTGATTGGGATTGTCTTCGATCGGGTCGTTCAGATACCAGACGCGGCGCCCCGATGCGCGCACCAGGTTCTGCATGGAGCCGTATTCCAGAAATGCAGTCTCGAAGGTCCGCTCCTTGCGCCGTCCTTCATAAACATTCTCCGTTCGCGCGGTGCCGGTCCACACTTGGGCGATGTAACCATCGGCGCCCACGTCGAGGAGAGACGATTCCGGACTGACGATCCTCCAGTGCGCATAGTTGATCAGGGAATGCGTCGGCACATAGCAGCGGATCGTCCGGTTATTGGCCTTGCCGTACTCTTTCGCGAAATCGAAAACCTGGGAGAGCGCCCGCCGGTAAAGGAAATACTTGAGCTTGGAGGCGCGGTATTGAGCGTCGGGCGATGAATTGGGCGCCTGCCAGTCCTCCTGGTAATAATCCTTCCATTCGCGTTTGAAATTCTCTTCCCATCCGCCGCGCGCCCAGAATTCCGGCTCTTCCAGGTAGATGGCCTGCGCCCCCGCATCGAGCGCCCGTTTCACTCCCACCGTCAGATATTTTCCGTAGTTCAAGCCGGGCGATATGTAGGGGATGTCGCGGCCATGCAGAATCTGCTTCCCGTTGGCCTCCGTCTGCGCCTGGTCCCAGTGATTCTGTCCGTCGTAGCGGCCATAGAGATAATCCTGATACTCGCCCCATGCCACTCCGGTCATTACGTGAACCGTGTAGCCATGCTGCCGCCACGTTTCGATATTGGCAGGCATACGCGGACCGATGCCATACACCATGGCTACATCGGCATTCAGGTTGGTGCGCGGCGACCACGGGCCGCTGGTCTGAAAACTCAGCCGCTCTTCGGCGCTGCGCTCACTGGCGGAGAAGGCAAGGCACACCGCCAGAATCAGGACTTGCGATCGTTTCACAACGCCACGTTATCAGCATTCACAACACGCAGCGGATGCCACTTTCTTCATCTCCAGCAGCAAGCCCAATTGCTCTTCCAAAGCATCCAGGTACGAGACCACCGGATAATCCTGCGACCCCGCCTCGTACTGCGCCTTCGGCGTATAGTCGAGCGTGACATCCCAGGTGCCCTTCAGCCCCGTCTGGTCGATCACCGGGATATGCTCCAGGTAGCCGGCGCTCATGCCCGTGAGGGTATTACCGAGCGATGTCACCATCGTGCAGGTCAAGTGAACCATGCCCCGTCTCACTGGTTGGCCCGCGGCGCCGCGGCGGCGCCTTCGCAAACACGTCGAAATGGTCGGAATCAAACCAGGAAGGGGCGCCCGAGAACTCGCTCTCGTGCAGATTGTAGGCCAACATCGTCAAGCCTTTGAGAGTAGCGTTGGGTGCGATGAACTGGCCGCTCTTCGTGTAGCCGCCCGTTCCTTTCGTGTCGCCCCTGCTGAGCTTGACGCTGGCCGCTTCGAACTGCATCTGTCCAAACGCCTGCAGACACGCCAGGAAGATCGCACACGTCCTCATTTACTCCGCTTGACGCTGGCAGGCTTCACTTCGTGGAACGCTGCCTGCACCTTTTTCGGCAGACCCGCACGCACAATCTCGTACGCCTGCTTGAATAGCTGCTTGAGTTCGGCGGACGGCAGGGCGTCCTCCGCCTCCAGCGCCACCCACTGCGCGCGCGCCAGATAGGGTGCTGGAATCACCCCCGGCCGCTCGATCAATTCCGCGAAGTTCGCCGGCGAGCATTTGAAGGAGCAGTACACCCGCGCCGGCTCCGTGGCCGCGACCGTGAACATCTTCCCGCCCACCTTGAATACCAGATCGGTGCCCCACTGCACCTGCTCGGTCGCGTGCGGAAAGGACATGCAGACCTTCCGGATCCACTCGACACCCATCGCCGCTCCTCCTCACCCCAACAGGTTTTCGTTCAGCGCGCGCGCCACCGCTTCGCTCTTGGAGTGAACTTGCAGCTTGCCATAAATATTCTGAATATGAAAGGCCACGGTGTTGATGCTGACGTTCATCTCTACCGCCGCCGTCTTATAGCTGTGACCTTCCACCAGCAGCTTGAGCAGCGTCAATTCCTGCGGCGTGAGATTGTAGTTGGCCTTCTCCGGCGGGTGGAATTTGCGGAACAGCTCCACCACCAGACGGGCGATTTCGGGCGACATGGGCGATCCGCCGTTGACCGCCTCGCGCAGGCTGTCCAACAGTTTCGCCGGAGGCGTATTCTTCAGCAAATACCCCGACGCCCCGGCGCACAGCGCCCGAAACACGCGGTCGTTATCTTCGTAAACGGTCAGCACCACCAGTGCCGTCTCGGGACGCCGCTTGCGCAGCACAGCGATGCCCTCGATCCCGGACATGCCGGGCAGCCCCAAATCGCAGAGCATCACGTCCACCACCATGGAAGGACTGGCCGCAATGGCCTCTTCCATGCTGGCCCAGGCGCCCAGACAGGTGAAGCCCTCACTCCCATCGATGAGTGCTCGCAGGCCTTCGCGCGTGCGGCGTTGATCTTCCACAATGCCGACGCGGATTCTACCGGGAGTATTCAGGTTGTCCATCATTTCTTTAATTGGCTGAGCCGCGGATCCGGGTCATCAGTTTGCGAAGCGACGCCCGGTCGCGCAGCGGCAGCACCGCCGTGAAGCAGGTGCCGGCGCCGGGGCGCGACTCCCAGAGCGCGCTGCCTCCCACGTCTTTCATCCGCCGGCCCACGCTGGCCAAACCCTCGCCATCGTATGTCTGGCCGGGTTCAAAGCCGCGGCCGTTGTCTTCCACTCGCAGGTTCAAAGTATTCTCCACAAGATGCAGGGAAATGGCCGCCTTGGTCGCCCCCGAATGGCGAGCCACATTGTTCACCGCCTCCTTAAATGCCAGATACAACGGACGGCGCGCTTCCAGTGGGACCGAGAAATCGCCCGGCAGCTTATCGGCCTCAAACGCCAGGTCGATATCGACTCCGCCCAGAGTATCGTTCGCGAAACGCCGCATCCGGTGGACCAGTCCCTCAAAGCGATCGTGCCGCGGATTCACCGCCCACACAATGTCGCTCATGTCCTGCACCATGCTCCGCGCCAGGCTGGCGATTTCCTGGAGTGGAGGCGCGGGTGCCTCGCGCCGCGCCAGTTCACTCAGAATCGATATCTGCGTCAGACTGGCGCCGATGTCGTCATGCAGGTCGGTAGCAATGCGCGTGCGCAGCCGCTCCAGCGCCAGCAGGTGGCCCACCCGGTAATCGTAGATGCGGTTGACCGCCACCGCCAGCAGCAGCGCCAGCAGCGTGACGAACCACCAGCGCCGCCACAAGGGCGCCTGCACCTTCAGGTCGAAAGCCGCCGCTACCTTACTCACCTGCCCATCGGCGTCGATGGCCCGCACTTCGAAGCGGAACGGTCCCGGCGGCAGGCTCGCGTAATTCACGCTCAACTGGCTCACCGGAACCGTCCAGCCCTGGTCAACGCCCTCCATCCTGTACTGATACTGCAGCGAATCCGCCGACCGTAGATCCACGCCCGCGTAGTCGATCTCCACTTGATTGCGGTTCGCCGCCAGGTCCAGCGTGAGCGATTGTGTACCTTCCCACGGCAGCGGCACATCTTCTCCGCGGACCCGGACGCGCGTAATGTACACCCGCGGCGGCTGCTGCCGCGTGATGCTCGATGGGTCGAACTCGGCCAGCCCGCGCAGCGTGCCGAACCAGAGATGGCCGCGCGCATCGCGATAAGCCGTGTTCTGTTCGCTCTCCGGCAGACCGTCGGCGCTGCCGAAGTGGCGTACCCGGCGCGACCCGGCCGGCGCGTGCGGATCCACTCGATCCACCCCGCGCGGCGTCCCCGCGTAAATAAACCCGGCCCGGTCTTCGATCACCGTGTTCACCGCGTTCGACGAAAGGCCCTCTTTCACCGTATACGCCGAGAAGACGGGAGTGGCCTCGCCGGGATTGTCGCAGCGCAGCAGCCCCGCATGCGTCGTGGCCACCCAGATTCTGCCGGCGTGATCCACCAGCATGTCCCGCATGCCGGCCAGGCTCTTTCCCGGAATCAGCGGAAAGGATTCAAACTTCCCGCCCCGAAAGCGGATCACGGAAGTCAGAGTGCCGATCCAGATGACGCCGTCCGGCGCCTCGCGCACGGCCATCACCGCGGGATTCTCGGGATAGCCGACCTCCGTGCCGAAGCGGTGAAATTCGCCGCTCGTGTGCGACCAGCGCACCAGTCCGCGCTTCGGCGACAGGCAGCCCACCCAGACATCCCCGGTCGAATCTTCGAAGAGCCGGAAAATCTCGCCGCAGCCCAGGGCGGACGCGCCGTCCAGCAATTGTGGAGTGGTGTGTTCCAGGTCTTCGGCGCGCGCAACCTTGGGGTAGCGCAGAACTCCCATCCCAGTGGCCACCCACCATGCGCCGTCTTTGGCCGGCGCCACCAGTTGACTCCAGGCCCAGCCGAAATACGTCAGGCTGGCGGGATGGGGCAGAGGCACCGTCACAAATCGGTCTCCGTTTAACACCCTCAGGTCGATGGATTTCCCCCAGGAAATGGTCAGGCCGAGGCGTCCTTCGCGGTCCGAGAAGATCGAAGCGATGCGCGAATTCCCCAAGCCATCGGCCGTGGAGTACATCGTGAAGCCCGAAGCCGCCAACCGGAAAATGCCGGCGCCGTCGGTGGACACCCAAAGGCTGCCTTGCCCGTCCTCCACCAAGCCCGTCAAATCCGGCGAGGGAAGTCCGTCATCGGTGGTCAGGAACTCGGCGCGGTGAACGTGGCCATCAAGCGTAATCTCCAGGCGCGCCAACCCGCCGTTCCCCACCGCCCAAATACTGCCGTCATGCCGGCGGATGATCGAGTTCACGCGGTAGTAGCCGTCCACCGGTTCCTTGCGCATCCACTCCTCGCCGTTCCGCTGCACCAGATGAAAGAGTCCGCTGGTAGTGGCGAAGAGCAGGTTTCCCGGTTCGAGTTCCACCGAGCTCATCGAACCCAGCGGGCCCAGGCCCGCGGACAACTTGCGCGGAGGCACGCCGGGCTTCCACTCGTACAAACCGAAATCCGTGCCCACCAGTACCGCGCCATTCACGCCGTCGGTCACCATCAGGATCAGCTCTCCAGTGGGCACATGGAAATCCGTCTGGTCCAGGCGCTTGCCATCGTGCGACAGCTTGTAAACGTGGTGGGAAGTGGAGATCCAGGTCTCCCCGGACTTGGATTCCAGGATGGAATCGAGCGTGAATTCGTTGGGCTGCGCATCGATCTCCAGCAACCGGCACGGCTGTCCGACCTTCGAATCGGCCGGCAGGCGGCAGAAGCCTTTATCGCTGGCCAGCCAGTACCCGCCCTCGCGCGAAGGCACCAGGTCCAGCACGTTGCGGGACGGCAGACCTTCCTCCGGCCCGAAGACGCGGAAGCGGTACCCGTCGAATCGCACCAGTCCTTCAGACGTACACAGCCAAAGCACCCCCGTTGGTCCGGGAAGCATGCACTGCATGGAGTTCGTGGGTAACCCCTGCGCCGACGTGAACACCTGTATGGGCAAATGGCGGGCCGGACACACCGCGGCGCCCACGCAGACAAGAATCGCCAGGCGCAAGCAGCGCAGCCGCTGCAGTGTGAGGTCGGCCGTCATTCCGGTTGTCACAGAGTAGCAGGCGCGGGTGGCCAATGGTACCGCATGTTTTGGGGGGAGAGGTACGCTAAACATAGGATGCGCGCGCCCCTCAAGACCCTGTGTCTGGCCACCTTGCTGCTTCCGGCAGCGCCGGCGGCGGAGTGGAGCGTGGCGCGCAGCGCAAGGTTCGAAGTCTATTCCCAGGACGGCGAACCTGCGGCGCGCGCGGCCCTGCTGTGGTTCGAGCAGCTCCACGCCGCCGTACAGCAGGAAACCGGCCTGAACGTGGGCGGCCGTAATCCGGTGCGCATCATCGGCTTCGCCTCCGACGCCGAATATTCCCGCTACCGTCCGGGTCCGGCGGCCGACGCGTTTTACGTGGGCAGCGCCGATCGCGATTGCATCGTCATGCCGTCGCTCGAAGAGGGCAGCTTTCCCACCGCCGCGCATGAGTACTCGCACGTGATTCAACACGCCATGCAGCGCCACCTGCCGCCCTGGCTCAGCGAAGGACTGGCCGATCTTTTCTCCACGCTGCGCATCGATAAGCGCGGCAGTCGCGTGGGCGGAGAAGTCGCCGGGCGTCTCGACGTTCTGCGGCGCCGCTCCTGGCTTCCGCTGGACCGTCTGCTCTCCATGACCGAACCGGTACGCGGAGATCGCGGCCAGAGCGAGGTCTTCTACGCCGAGAGTTGGGCGCTCACCGACATGCTGTCGCTCTCGCCGTTCTACCGTCCCCACTTCGGAGCGGTAATCGCGGCCGTGGCGTCGGGCAGCTCTGGCGCAGCCACGCTGCGATCGACCTATGGAAAATCGCTCGAAACCATCCGGCGCGACCTCGCCGCCTGGACCGCCGGGCACAAATCGAAGCCCGTGCCCCTCGCGCCGGTCGAGCCGGACATGGGCGCCGTCACCGTGGCCCGGGTTTCGGCTGCCGCCGTCCAAATCCTGATGGCGCAGTTGCTGCTGTCTACCAACGATCTCGCCGGCGCCGAATCGGCGTACCGCGATGTGTCGCGCGAATCGCCCGAAAATGCCGATGTCTGGGCCGGCCTCGGCGCGGTGGCGGCCGCTCGCCAGCAGTACGACGAAGCCCGCAGTCTCTGGAAGCGGGCGCTGGAATTGGGACTGGCCGACCCCGCCATCTGCTTCCACTACGCCGAACTGCTGGATGGCGATCCCGCCCGGCAGGACGAGCGGCGCGCCGCCCTGGAGCGCGCCATTCAACTACAGCCCGATTTCGACGATGCCCGCTGGGTCCTGGCGCTGATGCACAGCAACGCCGCTCGTTACGAGGAGGCGCTCGCCCAATTGCAGACCATGCAGGAGATTCCGGCCGCCCGCGCCTACCATTACTGGTACACGATGGCCGACGTGCTGGCCGGGCTGGGCCGCTCCCAAGAGGCGCAGGCGGCCGCCCACCGTGCCTCCGAGCATGCCGCTACTAACGAGGAACGGGCGCGCGCCGCGCAATTGGCCTACATCGCCCAGACGCACCTGGCAGTTCGCGTGGCGCGAGACGCCGAAGGCAATCCGCGAATGGTAACCACGCGGGTGCCGAACGACGCCACGGATTTCAATCCCTTCGTGGAGCCTGCCGACGATCTACGCCACGTGCAAGGTCTGCTGAAAGAGATTGAATGCGGCGGCACGCTGCGAATCGTCGTCGATACCGGGGCGGAGCGACTGCGCCTCACCATCGCCGATCCCCAGCGCGTCCAGATGCGCAATGCGCCCGCTGAATTCGTCTGCGGCCCCCAGTCAGGCGTCCCGGTAATCGTGGACTACGCCGCGAAGGGGTCGGACGGAATTCTCCGCGCGCTGGAATTCCGGTAACTCCCTCCGGTAACTCCCCTGACGCCGCCTTGACGCCGCGCCCGCGCCGCCCTTATTGTGGTGGTTCATACCCCATGACTCGGAAAATCGTGATCTTGTTCTTTGTCGCCGGTTTGTCCTGCGTTGCCGGCCGGGCGCAGACCGTGAAGATCGTCCTGGTGGGCGATTCGACGGTGAACGACGAAGGCGGCTGGGGTCCGGGATTCCGGGCTTCCCTGGACTCCCACGTGGAGGTGATCAATCTCGCCAAGAACGGCCGCAGTTCCAAGAGTTTTCGCGCGGAGGGTCTTTGGGCCCCGGCGCTGGCCGCGAAACCCGATTACATCCTGATTCAGTTCGGCCACAACGACGTGCCCGGCAAGGGTGAGGATCGGGAAACGGTTGCCGCCACCACCTATCGCGAGAATATGGCGCGGTACCTGGCCGAAGCGCGCGCGGCCGGGGCCATCCCGATCCTGGTCACTTCAATCGTACGGCGGAACTTCACGCCGGAAGGCAAAATTGTTGCCGATTCGCTGGTCCCCTACGTCGAAGCGGTGCGCAAACTGGCCGCGGAGCAGAACGTCCCGCTGCTCGACCTGTACTCGCTGACGCTGGCGCAGGCCGAAAAACTGGGCCCGGCCGGATGCGAGGAAATCAACGCCGTCGACAAGGCCGGTAAGAGCGATCACACTCATTTGGGACCCAAAGGCCGGCAGGAAATCGGCCTCATGGCGGCGCGGGAATTCGTCAAGGCGGCGCCCAAGCTGAAGCCCTGGTTTACCGGAAATCTTTGAGGAAATCCCTGAGAAAATACGTGCGAATCCGACGTTTCGGCCCTAAAATATAACGAGCATTCGGAGGGGATGATGAAACGAGGACTTGCGCCACTGGCGCTGGCAGCATTGCTATCCGCGGGAATAGTCTGCGCACAGACGCCCGCCAAAGTGGATTTCGCCAAAGAGGTTGCACCCATTCTGCGGCAGAACTGTGTGGGCTGCCACGGTCCGGCGCTGCAGAGCAGCGGCTTACGGCTGGACCGCAAGAGCGCGGTAATCGGCCGCCGCGCTGTGGTCCCGGGCAGTAGCGAAAACAGCTTTCTGATGCACCGCCTCACGGGCAATGCCTACGGTTTGCAGATGCCGCCCACCGGTCCTCTGCACGCCGAACAGATTCAGACCATTAAGACGTGGATCGATCAGGGCGCCGACTGGCCCGATGCCCTGGCCAACGAAGTGGAATTGCCGCCGTTGAATCCCGCCGCCATTTCGATGGTGGAAGCGCTGCACAACGGCGATGTGGCGGGCTTTCTAAAGACCGCCGCGGCCGACCCCAAACTGCTCAATGCGCGCGGACCCGAGGGTTCCACGCCCTTCATGTATGCCGTGCTCTACACCGGCGTCCCCACACTCCAGCTTCTTCTGAAGCAGGGCGCCGACGTCAATAAGAAGAACGACGCCGAGGCCACCGCCCTCATGTGGGCTGCCACCGATTTGGCCAAGACCCGCCTGCTGGTGGAACACGGCGCCGAAGTGAATGCTCGTTCCGGCGACCTGCGAACCGCCTTGATGGTGGCCGCGCGCCGGCCCGGCAACTCCGCCACCGTGAAGTACCTGCTGGAACACGGCGCCAAGCCCAACCCGAACTCGCATCCCGATACCGAATCGGCTCCCCTGGCGGAAGCGGCCACGGCGGGCGACGCGGCCAGCGTGGAATTGCTGCTCTCGCACGGCGCCGAAACCAAAGGCGGCGCCAAAGCCGCTCTGACGATGTCCGTGGCCATGCGCTGTCCCAAATGCCTGACTCTGCTAGCGGCCAAGGACATCGACAAGAAGGCGTACACCAGGGCGCTGCCGGACATTGCAAGCCTGGGCGATACCAATGCCGTGCGCGTGTTCCTGGATCATGGCGCCGACGTCAACTACGTCGATCCGCTGGGACGGACGCCTCTCATGTACGCCGCCGCGTCGGACATCCTGCCGGTGGACGAAGTAAAGCTGCTGATCGAACGCGGCGCGGACGTCAACGCTAAGAGTGCGCACAAGGACGGCGGGGATTTGGGCCTCAGCGTTCTCGACATCGCCAGACTCCATGGCGAAAACCCGGTCGCCGATCTGCTGGTGAAGGCCGGCGCAAAGCCCACGGCGATGCGCGCGCCCGTGCTCAAGGCGCGCAGCGAGAATACCGTCCCCCGCGCCATTGAGGCGGCGCTGCCGCTGATTCAGCGCGCCGACGCGGCGTTCCCACCCAAGGCGGCCTGCGTCTCCTGCCACAACAACAGCTTCGCCGCCATGGCCGTCGGGCTGGCCCGCGGCAATGGCTTTAGCGTGAATGAGGACATCGCCGGGCGCCAACAGAAGGGAAATATCTTCGGTCTGGCACAACTGCGCGACAACCTGCACCAGGGCTTTATCACGCCGGTGGAAGAGTTCTTCGGTCCCTCGGTGATCGGCTACATCCTGCTGGGCCTCGACGCTGAGCATTTCAAGGGCGACGTCAGTACGGATGCAGCGGCCATGTACCTGAAAAACCGGCAGACGCCCGAGGGCGAATTCCCCTACGTCGCCGCCGATATCCGGCCGCCGATCTGTTCCGATTACATCGGGCAGACCGCCATCTCCATGCGCTCGCTGCAACTCTACGCGCCCAAAACGGAAAAGGCCGCCTACGATCAGGCCGTCCAACTGGCTGCCTCGTGGATTCTGAAAGCTAAGCCGAGGGGCACCGAGGACCGCATCTGGCGGATGGTCGGTCTGGCCTGGGGCAGCAAGGATAAACAAGCCGCCCAAAGCGCCATGCGCGACCTCGTGGCCACGCAGCACGCCGATGGCGGCTGGAGCGATATCGACACCATGGCCAGCGCCGCGTATGCCACCGGGCGCGTGCTCGTGGGCCTGCAAACTGCCGGAATGTCCGTCTCAGACCCCGCATTTCAGCGCGGCGTTCAGTACCTGCTGAAGACGCAGCAGGAGGACGGATCCTGGTACGTGCGCTCGCGCGCCATGGCCTTCCAGCCCTACTTCGACGCGGGCTTCCCCCACGGTTTCGACCAGTGGATTTCCGCCGCTGGAACCAGTTGGGCCACCATGGCGCTCTCGCTGGCCTCGAACGGCAGCCGCTAAAGTGGGACAGACGGTCGCTTTTCGCCGTCTGTCTTCACTCTGCAATCCATTTCACGTTTCGCTGGTATTTGTTACCTACAAAACGAAAGACTTCCGCATCGGCAATTTCAGACTCCGTCCACCCCATCTGTCACCATGAAAACGACTCGGGGAAACTTTGCCTACTCTCAAATCAGGTCGCGTCCACGAAGCCAACCAGGCCGAACCCGGCGCCCAAAAACCGGCTCCGCAACCCCAACAAACCAAACCCCAAACTCAACAATTGGCTTCGTTCCGCACATCGCCCGACCAGCCCCCCAGCCCCAAAACCCAAGCCCGGACCCTGCCAAACGAACCCGAGCCAGCCCCCTGCCAAACGAACCCAAGCCCTGCCCCGCCAAACGAACCCAAGCCGGCCCCCGGCCCCTGGCCCCTGGCCCCCGGCCCCCCATCTATAATTGGCAGACATGTCCGCCCCCGAACTCCCGCGCAAGCTCTCGCTCCTCGACGCCGTCACCATCGTGGTCGGCACCATCATCGGGTCGGGTATCTTCCTGGTCCCCAACCTGATCGCCCGCAATCTCTCGTCCCCCGTCTGGATCATCGGCCTCTGGATCTTCACCGGCGTCCTCTCCTTCTTCGGCGCGCTCGCCTACGCCGAACTGGGCTCTATGATTCCCGCCACTGGCGGCCAGTACGTCTATCTGCGTGAAGCCTATGGACCCCTCTGCGCCTTCCTCTGCGGCTGGACCTATTTCGTGGTGGTCATCTCTGCCGCCGTCGCCTGGCTCTCCATCTCCTTCGCCAATTACCTGGGCTACTTCGTCTCCCTCACCCCCGTTACCTCCAAACTCGTGGCCCTCGGCCTCATCCTGGCCGTCACCATGATCAACTACCGCGGAGTCGTGGCCGGTGCAGCCACACAGAACCTCTTCACGTTCCTCAAAATCGGTGGACTCGTCGTCCTGATCGTCGCCGCCTTCCTCCACGGTAAGCCCGCCGTCTCCGCCGCCCCCGCCGCGCCGTTCTCCCTATCCGCCTTCGGCGTTGCCATGATCGCCTGCCTCCTCTCCTACGATGGCTGGGTCGCCCTCAGCTTCGTCGCCGGCGAAGTGCGCAACCCCAAACGCAATCTCACGCTCGCCGTCGCCATCGGCTTATCAGCCGTCATCGGCGTCTACGTCCTGGCCAATGTGGCCTACATGCGCGTCCTCTCCGTCCCGGAAATCGCTGCAGCCGACCGGGTGGGCGCCCTCGTCGCCGAACGCTCCATGGGCTCGCTCGGCGCCGGCATGGTCACCCTCACCGTCCTGCTCTCCATCGCGGGCGCGGTCAATGGCTGGCTGATGACCGCCCCTCGCCTCTACTTCGCCCAGGCCCGCGACGGTCTCTTCTTCAGCCGCTTCGCCTCCGTCCATCCGCGCTTCCAGACCCCCGCCTTCGCCATCCTCGCCTTCGGCTTCTGGTGCGCCCTGCTCGCCCTCACCGGCACCTACGAATCGCTGGCGTCCTACGCCATGTTCGCCGCCTGGATCTTTTACGGACTCACCAGTTCCGCCGTCCTGGTGCTTCGCCGTACCCAACCCAACCGTGAACGGCCGTACCGGATGCCCGGCTATCCCGTCACGCTCCTGCTCTTCATCGCCGTCGCTCTGGGTTTTGTTGTCAACACCTTCATCGCAACTCCGTGGCCCGCCGCCATCGGCACCCTGCTCATCCTCGCCGGACTTCCCGTCTACTTCCTCTGGCGTCGTATGCCACAAAAGGTTCAGATGTAACGAGTGTTTCCGGAAACGTGAGTTAACTCGCTAACGTCTCTTGGGTTAGCAGCAGAAAAGGACCCGAGGGATCATGTCGTCTGCCATCCGAGCCGTGCCCGTTCTTGACCGTGTCTACGCCGATCACGTGAACCCTCAGTGGGTTCGCCTGTTGAACCTGCTTCAAATGAATGTCCGCTACGAAAGTTGCCACGGAGCGGAGCTCTTCACGGCAGATGGCCGCCGCATTTTGGATTTTCTCTCCGGTTATTGCGTTCACAATACCGGCCACAATCACCCCGCTATCGTCGAAGCCCTCAAGGATGAGCTCACGCGCAACGGTCCCGCCATGGTGCAGAGCCATGTCCCCGAACTCGCCGCCGAACTCGCGCACCGCCTCTCCAGCTTGGCCGGCGGTGGTCTGGAGCGCGTCTTTTTCACCAATTCGGGCAGCGAGGGCGTGGAAGCCGCCATCAAGTTCGCCCGTGCGCACACCGGCCGTGCCGGAATTCTCGCCGCCGAAAACGCCTTTCACGGACTCACCTGCGGCGCCCTTTCCCTGATGAGCGATGCCCACTGGCGCGAAGGCTTCGGACCGCTCCTCGCCGATTCGCATACCGTCCCCTTCGGTAGCCTCGACGCCTTGGAAAAACAGCTGTCCCGTAAAACCTTCGCCGCCTTCATCGTCGAGCCCATTCAGGCCGAGGGCGGGATTCGCGTGCCTGCGCCTGAATACCTGCAGGCCGCCCAGCAACTCTGCCGCCGCTATGGAACCCTCTTCGTCCTCGACGAAGTCCAGACCGGCATGTGGCGCACCGGCGAATTTCTGGCCGCCCACCGCTTCGGCGTGCAGCCCGATATGGTCGTCCTGGCCAAAGCCCTCAGCGGCGGACTCGTCCCCGTGGGCGCGCTCCTCTCCACCCGCGCCGTTTCCGATTCCGTCTTCAACTCCATGCGCCGCGCCTTCGTGCACGCCTCCACCTTTGGCGAAAACTCCCTCGCCATGCGCGCCGGTCTCGCCACCATTGATGTGCTCGAAAAGGGATCTCTCGGCCTGCGCGCCCGCGTGATGGGCGCCGAACTGCGCCGCCAACTCTCCGAAGCTCTGGCGCCCTATGAGATGGTGAAAGCCGTCCGCGGCGAAGGTCTCCTCTGCGGCATCGAATTCACCGCGCCCAAAGCCCTACGGCTCCGCGTGGCCTTTGAAGCTTTCCGCCGAATCCATCCCGCCATGTTCGGACAGATCCTGGTGATGCGCCTCTTCCGCGATCACGATATCCTCACGCAGATCTGCGGTAATGACTTTATGGTCCTCAAAGCCGCGCCCCCGCTCCTGGTCGAAGAATCGCAGTTGTACCATTTCGTTTCCGCCGTTCGCAGTGTTGTGGACCTCGCCCACACCTCCACCGCTTTCTGGGCCGAAGCCCTCGGCTTGGCTCGTCGCGCCGCCAACATCTAGAAACCGAGAACCGATGAAATATTCCCCTATCTTCGCCCTTATTTTCGCCGTCGGAGTTGCCGCCCTGCCGGCCTCCGCCGATACTCCACTCCTGGATCGCGGCTTCCGCCAGATGTACGATCTCCAGTTCACCCAGGCCCACGACACCTTTCACGAATTCCAAGCCGGCCACCCGCAGGATCCGCTCGGTCCCGTCGCCGACGCCGCGGCCTGCCTCTTCTCTGAATTCGATCGCCTTCATATTCTCCAGTCCGAATTCTTCACCCAGGATCAGCACTTTATCACCGACCATAAGCTCACGCCCGATCCCCAGGTCAAACGCCGCTTTGAGGCCGACCTCGCAGACACCCGCCGCCTCGCCGCAGCTTCACCCTCCGACCCGAATACGCAGTTCGCCCTCCTTCTCTCCCATGGCCTCGAGTCGGATTACCTGGCGCTCATCGAGAAGCGCTACAGCGCCTCGTTCCAGGAGATGAAAGCCGGCAGGGCGCTCGCCGAGCAGCTTCTGCGCACGCACCCTGAGTATTACGATGCCTGGATCGCCGTCGGCGTAGAGAACTACATGCTCAGCATCAAGGCCGCCCCCATGCGCTGGCTGTTGCGCCTCGCAGGCGGGGAAACAGACCGCGCCGTCGGCATTCAAAAGCTGCGGATCACCGCCGCTAAGGGCCACTTCCTGGCGCCCTTCGCCCGGCTGCTGTTGGCCGTGGCGTCGCTTCGCACCGGCGATAGCCACGAAGCCACCGGCATTCTCGCGGATCTCTGCAAGGAGTATCCGCACAATCCTCTGTACGCCCAGGAACTGGCGAGGCTGCAGCCCGCCCAAAGTGTCGCCCGCTAACTTCTCATGCAGTCTCATCCTGATGTCTTCGTAATCGGAGGTGGACCGGCCGGTTTGGCCGCTGCTATCGCCGCGCGCCGCCGCGGCTTCTCGGTCACGGTAGCCGACTCAGCCTGTCCACCCATCGATAAGGCTTGCGGCGAAGGCATCATGCCGGACGGTCTGGCCGCCGCCCGTTCCCTCGGTCTCGATCTTGAATCGGCCGGTGGCGTCCGTTTCCGCGGCATTCGATTCTGTGAGGGAGACAATCAGGTGGAGGCCGCCTTTCCGCACGGCCAGGGCCTGGGAATGCGCCGCACGGATCTGCATCAACTCATGGTCGATCGCGCCGCCGATGCCGGCGTTCGCATGCTCTGGGCCACCCACGCCAATCCCGAATCCGTGAAGGCCCGATGGATCGTTGCGGCCGATGGCGGCCACTCGCCCGTCCGCCGCTGGGCCGGCCTCGATGCGTGTCAGCGCGACAGCCGACGCTTCGGCTTCCGCCGCCACTACTCCATCGCACCTTGGAGTGAATTCATGGAGATCCATTGGGGCGATGGCTGCCAGCTCTACATCACGCCGGTCGATGAGCGCGAAGTCTGCGTCGTCCTCATCTCGCGCAATCAGCGCCTCCGGCTAGATGACGCCCTGCCGCAATTTCCCGAAGTGCAGCGCCGCCTCGCCGCCCACCGCGGCTCCCTGGAGCGCGGCGGAGTCTCCGCGTCGCGCCGCCTGAAATCGGTCTATCGTGGCAACGTTGCCCTGGTGGGCGATGCCTCCGGCTCCGTTGACGCCATCACCGGCGAAGGCCTCTGCCTGCTCTTCCAGCAGTCCGTGGCTCTGGCCGCCGCGCTCGAGGCCGGCGATCTGGCCCAGTACCAGGACGAACACCGCCGCATCGGCAAACGTCCGGCACTCATGGCCGACCTGATGCTCGTCATGGACCATCGAGCGCTGTTGCGCCGTCGCACCATTCAGGCCTTGGCCGCTCAGCCGGCGCTCTTCAGCCGCATGCTCGCCCTGCACGTCGGCGAACTCAACCCCTCGCAGCTTCTGACGACTGGTCTTGCCCTGGGATGGCAAATTCTCACCGTATGATCAAACTGATATATGCCGCCGCGCTGCTCACCGCGGCCACTCTTCCCGGCTTTCAACAGCCGCTCCATTTCGACCCGGCGCAGACCAAGGTCGAGTTCGTGCTCCCCACTACCCTGCACACGGTACACGGCGCATTTGCTTTGAAACGCGGAGCCATTCAGTTCGATCCAGCTACCGGTAAGGCCTCCGGCGAACTTGTGGTCGATGCCGCCAGCGGCAACAGCGGCAGTCCCTCGCGCGACAAGCGCATGAACAAAGACATCCTGCAAAGCGACCGCTTCCCGGAGATCGTCTTCCGCCCCGATCGTGTGGATGGCAAGGTCGCCCTCACCGGCAAATCGCAGGTGCAGCTTCACGGCATCTTCACCATCCACGGCGCCGACCATGAAATCACCATGCCCGTCCAGGTCGAAGCCGCCGAAGGCCAGTACACCGCCACCGGCCATTTCTCGGTCCCTTACATCAAGTGGGGCATGAAGAATCCCAGCACCTTTATCCTGCGCGTCAACGATACCGTGGAGATCACCATTGAGACGGTTTGTACCGTTTCGCGCTGAAGAACTGCTGCAGGAGTTCCACGCACTCGGAGCCCAGCACGCCTTCCACCACGTCCACTTTATGATTGAGCCGGTCCGAATCGGCGATGCGGAACTTGCTGCGCACGCCGCCGAAACGCAGATCGCGGCCGCCGAACACCAGCCGGCCGATCCGCGCCGCCACCAGCGCGCCCGCGCACATCACGCAGGGCTCTAACGTGCAATAGAGTGCCGCGCCTTCCAAACGGTAATTGGAAACCCGCTCCCCGGCTTCGCGCAATGCTAGCATCTCGGCATGGGCCGTCGGGTCGTTACGCGCGATGGGTGCATTGAAGCCGCGGCCGATAATCTCGCCGTTCAGCACTACCACGGCGCCGACTGGCACCTCACCTGCATCGACTCCTTCGCGCGCCAGCCGAAGGGCCTCACGCATGAACTGTTCGTCTGGACTCACTAGCTTATAATACGGAAATTCAACACTATGGCAGAACTGGAAATCCACCACGAAGTCGGGCACGAAGCCGATCCCACCGGCCGCACTGTGGGTATTTTGGCGGCGGTTCTGGCCGTTTTTCTGGCCATTGTGACTATCGCGTCTCACCGTACCCACACCGCCGCCATCATTCACAAATCAACGGCGAACGATGAATGGTCGCATTATCAAGCCACGCGTGTGAAGTATCACAATCTGGAACTCGGCGAAAATCTGCTCGCCGTCTTGGGCGGCAAGGGTACCGCCGCCGACAAGATGCTGGCCGATTATGCGGCCCAGAAGAAGGACTATGCCCAGCGCGCCGCGGACATCCAGAAGAAGGCGGAAGGCTTCGATGCCCAAGCCGAGCACGACGAAGACCGCGCCTTCCGCTACGATGTCGGCGAAGGACTCCTCGAGATCGGAGTCGTGCTCAGCTCTCTGTACTTCATCTCCAAGCGCAAAATGTTCCCCGTGATGGGCTTAATCGCCGGACTGAGCGGCGCCCTGATCGCCGCCTCAGCACTGATCGTGTAGCCGTCGCGCCGTGGTAAAGCTCTAATGCCGGAAGTGGCGGATCCCGGTGAACACCATGGCGACCCCAAGCCGGTCCGCCGCCGCGATCACTTCGGCGTCGCGGATGCTGCCCCCGGGCTCAATGAACGCCGTTACTCCATGCTTCGCGGCCTCCTCCACTCCGTCGGCGAACGGGAAGAAGGCGTCCGACGCCACCACCGTGCCCTCCAGCGGCAGCACGGCCTTCATCGCCCCGAGTTTCACCGAATCCACGCGGCTCATCTGGCCCGCACCCACGCCCACCGTCTGCCCGGCGCGTGTGTACACAATCGCATTGCTCTTCACGTGCTTGGCTACGCGCCAGCCAAACTCCAGTGCGCGCCATTCCTCTTCCGTGGGCGCCCGCTTGCTCTTCACCACGGCGCTGGCCCGCTCCAGCACCGCATCGTCGGCCGTCTGCACCAGGAAGCCGCCCGTAATCGACTTCACCACCAGCGTGTCCGGCGCGGCCTCCACTCGCATCAGCCGCAGGTTCTTCTTCCCCTGCAGGATGGCCAGCGCTTCCGGCGTGTATCCCGGCGCGGCCACCGCTTCCAGAAACGTCTTGGCCATTTCCCGCGCCGTCTCTTCATCTACCGGACGGTTGACCGCGACAACGCCCCCGTATGCCGACACCGGGTCGCATTCAAACGCCTTGCGATAAGCCTCCGCCAGCGTCTCCTGCTCGGCGCAGCCGCAAGGATTGGTGTGCTTGATGATAGCCACCGCCGGAGCGGGGAATTCGCAGGCCAGTTGCCACGCCGCGTCCAGATCCACCAGATTGTTGTACGAGAGTTCCTTGCCGTGAAGCTGTTCCGCCCCCGCGATGCCCTTGCCCTTCTTCCCGTATAGCGCCGCCGATTGGTGCGGATTCTCGCCGTACCGCAGGTCCATCGCCTTCGGCGCACGCAGATTCAATTCGTGCGGCAGCGGACCGGCCGGCGTGTCCACCTGCGCCAACCGCGCCGTGATGGCCGCATCGTACTCGGCCGTGGTGCGGAACGCCTTGCGCGCCAGATTCCACTTGAACTCGTGCGACAGTTCGCCGCCGTTGGCCTTCAATTCCGCCAGGATCGCCGCATAGTCTTGCGGAGACACCACCACCGCGACGTCCTGATGATTCTTCGCCGCCGCGCGGATCATCGTGGGTCCGCCGATGTCGATGTTCTCGATCAGCTCCTCGAGCGTCACGCCGGGCTTCGCCGCGACGTCTTCAAAGCGGTAGAGGTTGACTACCACCATATCGATAGGCGCAATCCCGTGTTCCTCCAGCGCCTTCATGTGGGCGGCATTGCCGCGAATCGCCAGAATGCCTCCCGCGATCTTCGGATGCAGCGTCTTCACGCGGCCATCCAGCATTTCGGGAAATCCCGTGACTTCGGAAACATCGCGTACGGCCACTCCGGCGTCGCGAATCATTTTTGCCGTGCCGCCGGTGGAAATTATTTCCGCGCCCTGCGCGCTTAACTCACGCGCAAAATCGACGATCCCGGTCTTATCGGTGACACTAATCAGTACCCGCTGAATTCTGCTCATCTATTTGCAAGGTACCAGATTCAGTAGAGGCGAAGATCGGCGGCCGTGGTTTCGCCGGCGCGCACGGTCACTCTTGTGGCGCGATCCAGCAGCGCCTGATCGAAGATGCCGAAGATCCAGGGCCTGGGAAATTCGCCGGCGACCGCCAGCGCATAGTATTCGCCCGGCCGGGTGGCCGCCACCTCGTAGCGGCCGGCATTCAGGCACGGCGCGAATCGAAAGAAGGCGAATCGCCTCGCGGGCTCTTGCGGCACCAGCCAGACGCTGCCTTCCGTGCAACCCTCGACGGTGCCCCGAACCGCGCCGCCGTTGAGCTTGTACCCGACCGTGATCGTCGCCGGGCCCGAGAATTCCACCTCGCGCGTGGTGATTTCGGCGCCGTCTACCCGGAGGGAATCGAGATAAAAAGGCTGAGGCGGCAGCGGCGCAGAGATGCTGTACAGTCCCGGATATAGCTTGTCCATCCGCACCATTCCTTGTGCGATGAGCGCTCCCTCGAGCCCGGTTCTCGCTACGTGTGGCGCCAGGGCGATGCTCGGCATACGTGGAACTGGCATGCCTTGCGGCGCCTCGGCCTCGATCTTAGCCGTCACCGCGAACGGCGCACTCAGCCGGAGCGCCAGGCGTTCCAGATCGTGACCGGTCATGTCGATCCACTGGCTCGCCTGCAGTTCGCCAGACTTTGTCGCCAGGTTCCACTCCCCGTCGGTCACGGCGGGGAACTCCCATGCTCCCTCGGCATTCGACGTCACGGTTTGCACGATGGGGTAAGGCCGGCCCTCGCCCAGGGTGATTTTGATGTTGGCTACCGGCGAGCCGTCGGGGTTCAGGCAAACTCCGCGGATGGAATGCGCCGCCACAGCCATCAGTTTCACTTCAAGGTCCAGAACCTCGGCGCCAGCCTTCAGCGGGATTTTCGCGGCGCCCTCGGGCAGCAGGCTGGCCGGGTAATAGGTCCGCGCCCACGCCAGAATGCGGCCGACGTCCTTTTCGGAGTCGGGCGGCTTCAGTCCCTGGGGCGCGGTGGCGGACAAGAGGTATTCGCCCGGCGGAAGATTGTCGTGGATGTCGAATTTGCCATCCGCATCCGCGGCGCCGGTATAAGAGTAAATGGGCGACAAGAGGCGAATCGTAGCTTTCGGGACGGGGACGCCTTTGCCGTCCACCACGTGCCCGCTGATTTTCGGCTGCGGCGTGAGCTTGAGTTCGACTGTGGCCGGCGTGCCGTTCGCAATGGCGAAGCGCGCGGGACGGAATCCGTAGCTGGTGGTCTCCGACCGCACGATCCACGTGCCTTCTTTGAGGTCGTCCAGATGGAACTTGCCCTGGCTATCGGTCGTGACGGAATGGAACGTGGTCCCCTGCGCGACATTCACCTTCAGCCCGGGGATCCCGATATTCGTGACGGTATTGACCACCGTGCCGTCCACGCTCTGCGCGGCAGCCGACTGGCACAGCACGAGCGCCATCCACAGCTTCGCCATGCAGCGAAGACGATGATCGTGACGAAAGAGTTACGCCGCGCGAATGCACGGCCACTCAGTTGCCCGTTGGCGTTTCGGCATGCTCCACGACGATGGCCTCCACCTGCCCCTTGCCCGCTTCCAACTTAAGCCCCAACTGTTCCTGGATCGCTGCGAAAATCGAGGTCCCGGGTGAGCCGGCGTTCTGCCTGTCGTCGGGGGTCCATTCGAGAGTGAAGGTGTACAAGCCGCTCAGACCTGTCGCATCCACGACCGGGTGGTCCAACCGCGCCTGCTCCCGGCCCAGGAATTCGGCAAGCCGGGACATGGGAATTACCTGTGCGTTCACCTTTCCGGAGCCCGTGCCGATCCCGCCAGCCGCTGCTTCCACGGGCTGAATCTGCGGACCGTTTTTGGCCGCCACTAGCCGGTAGACCTGCATTTCTCTGGTCTCGCGATGCAGCGCGAGCTTGAAGCGTTCGGCCAACAGGCGTTGCAGCATGCCATGCTGGGCTGCCGTCCCGCTGATACCGGAAGGCATCTTGGCAACAATATCGTAACGATCCGGCTTCAGCCAGCGCTGTCCGACAATCTGCGAATCGCTCACACCGTACGCTTCCCGAATGCATGCCTGGAGCGTGGCGTTTCGGATGGAAAGCATGCCTGCGCGCCGATCGAAGCTGGCGCCTTCACCCGTCGCGGTTGACCGTTTGATGGACGCCGCTTCGAAATCTGCCGGCGGCGTACTCTCCTGCGCCTCAGCCGCCGACACACTCCACGCAGACAAAGCCCACGTCAAAGAGGTCACGACGCTCCTGCGGGAATAGCCCATGTGCCATGGGACGGTGTGCCGCAACTTTGGTTAGCGAGTTAGGCGGCGCACTCGCCGCGGCCGAGTTTCAGCGAGTAGGCCTCTTCGTCGCCCCAATCCTGGTAGATCTCGGGGAACAGTTCGGCGGGCTTGGCGAACTCGCTGGTCAGTTCGCGGAAGGTCTCGACCTTCTGCCGCAGGACATAGGCGCGGAAGCTCTCGCCGGGCTCGCGGTTGGCGATGAAGTGGTCCAGCACCTTGGCCACGGCGGCGGGCGCGAGGCGCGCTGGAATGGACTGCACGGCCAGGCCGAACCGCAGCATGCCGTCGTCGTCGAACCCGCCGCCGAGCAGCATCTGGTAGTACGGAACTTCCCGGCCGTCGATCTTGCGTGCGTTGCCGTAGAAGCCGATATCGCCAATCCAATGATGGCCGCAGGCATTGGGGCAGCCGCTGGCCTTGATGGCGAGGCTGCGCACCTGCGGGTCGTCGTACCGGCGGACGGTCTGCTGGAGGGCGTCGCCCAGGTTCATGGTCTTGGTGAGCGCCAGGTTACAGGAATATGCGCCGGGGCAGGTGATGATGTCGTCGATCTGATCGGCGCCCGCGCTGGCCAGGTCAATGGCTTGGAGCGCCGCGTAGACGCGTGGGAGGCGCGCCAGCGGAACGAAGGCCAGCAGCAGATTCTGATTGATGGCTACGCGCACCAAGCCGTCGCCGGCCGTGGCCGCGAGTTGCGCGATGCCGCGCAATTGGGCCGCGGTGAGGTTGCCCTGATCCACCTTAACTGTGACTGCGGCGTACCCGGTCTGCCGCTGCTCTTCCACGTTGCTTGCCAGCCAGGCGTCGTAAGCGGAGTTGCCGCTGGACTGCGGATTCACGACCGGCAGCAGAGCGCCGCTTCCCAGGGGCTGCGGCTGGGACTGGTAAGCGCCGAAGCCTTCCGGCACCATCTCGGGCCACTCGATGCCGCCGTTGGCCTGAATGTCGGCGTACTCTTTTTCCATCTGGTCCTTGACCCAGGCGAAGCCGCGATCGCGCATCACGAACTTGAGGCGGGCCAGATTTTTGTTTTTTCGATTGCCGAATTTGCTGAAGACGCGGATCAGGGCCTCAATCCAGTTGAGCAGCCGCTCTTCCGGAACGAAGTCGCTGAACAGTTGCGCTTCCATGGGCAGGGGGCCGAGTCCGCCGCCGATCACCATGCTGAAGCCGCGCTTGCCGTCGCGAATCACGGCCTTCAGTCCGACGTCGTTCATCGGTCCCATGACGCAATCGCTGCCGGCGCAGCCATCGAAAGCGATCTTGAATTTGCGCGGCAGCGTGCTGGTGAGTTCCTTGCGGAGCAGGGCATAGGCGACGCGCTGCGCGTAGGGCCGCACGTCGAAGACCTCGTCCTGTGCGATACCGGCCTTGGTGCACGCGGTGACATTGCGGACCGTGTTGTAGCAGGCCTCGCGATTGGTCAAGCCGGCGTCAGCCAGCATGTGCATCAGATCGGCCACGCGTGCCAGCGGTACGAAATGATACTGGATGTTCTGACGGGTGGTGAGGTGGCCTTTGCCGCCGCCGAACTCTTCGGCAACGCGGGCGAGTTGCTCCAATTGCGGGGCCGTCAGCAGGCCGCTCGGAATCTTACACCGGACCATTTGCACTCCGGCCTGTCGCTGGCCGTAGATTCCGTGTTTCAGGCGAAACGGGCGGAAGTCGTTTTCCGTAATTTCACCGGCCAGAAACTGCTGCGCCCGCGCGCGGAAGGTTTCAATTTCCTCGCGGACGGTGATCTGATGCTGGTGTTCGAACGCCTCGCGTTGGGCGAGGTCTTCCTGGGTGGCTGTCGACATAATCACCTATATCTCTATAGGGATTATATTCGGATAATCACCCCGAACGCAATCGGGATTGGCGGGCTACTGTTTGCCTTTACTCAGTTTCCGGAAGTACTCGGCGACGGCGTCGGAGTAGCCTTGCGGAATCTGCTCGTTGCCGGGACTGCGAACTGCGCCGCTGGCGCCCGTGGCGTCCACCTTGCGGCGGAGTTCCATTTCCACCTGCTGTTCGTTGGCCATGGCAGCGTGAATGCGTTCGATCAGCAGGGGATCGTTGGTGAAGTGCGCCGGGTCCAAATTGCGCAGGTCCTTGATGAGTCCCTGAATGTCGTGCTGGGTGGCCTGATCGTCCTTCATCTGCTGCTGGAGTTGCATCAGGCTCTGTACGGTGGCCTGGTAGGTACGGGTGTAATCCTGCGGATTGACCGGGCCGCCCCAGGCGCCGCCGCGATCCCAGACGTTGCCGCCGCCGCCATTGAAGTTGTTGCCCTGACCGCCGTTCCGACCCTGCTGGTTGCCGCCCATTTGACCTTGCTGGCCCTGCTGTCCGCCTTGGCCCTGTTGCCCGCCTTGGCCCTGTTGCCCTTGCTGACCCTGTTGGCCCTGCTGTCCTTGCTGACCACCTTGCTGACCCTGTTGGCCCTGCTGTCCTTGCTGGCCTTGTTGGCCCTGCTGACCGTTGCGGGACATCTGCTGACCCTGTTGGCCCTGCTGACCTTGTTGGCCCTGTTGACCGCGCTGTCCCTGCTGCTGGCCGTTGCCGTTCTGGCCGATGGCTTCCATCTGCTTGCGGAACTGCTCCAACTGGCTCAGCGCCGCTTCCACGGCCTTGTCATTCTGAGTATCCTTGCCGTCCTTCACCAGCGCCTGCTGCACTTTCTTGAGGTTGTCGCGCAGGTCGTTCATGCCGGCCGTGATCTGCGATTCGGACATGACGGCGTATTCGCCCATACCGCGGCGAATCCACTCGGCGTTGCGCTGCATGTCGCGCGTGATTTCCTGCTGCTGCATTTGGCCCAGCGCCTCGCGCATCTTGCTGGAGGCCTGGCGCTGCGTCGACATCAGGTCGCGCACGGCATTCTGCATGTCCTGTTCGAGCTTCTTCAACTCAGCGATCTCAGCGTCTTTTTCGCCCGCGAGTTTGCCGGCGTTTTCGCGGGATAGGCCATTCTCGCCACCCACGGCGCGGCGCATTTCACCTTCGAAGGCCTGCTGTTTGCGCGCCAGATCTTCCGCCTGTTTGGCGATATCGTCCACCTGATTGGTGGACTGGCCACCGCGCATGTTCTGCAACTGGCTCATGGCGTCCTTCAGACGCTCCGCCGCGCGGCGCGCTTCGGCCTGACCCTGCGGGGTCCCCGATTGCTGCGACGATGCGGCGCCGCGCATATCCTGCAACGCCTGGTTCAACGTGTCGAGCGTCTGCTGGAGCGTGCGCGAATCGGCATTCCGCTGCTGACCCTGCTGATTCTGCTGCTGTCCGCGCTGCGCCAACTGTTGCAACTGGCTCTGCTGGTTTTGCTGCTGCCCCTGCTGACCCTGCTGCCCCTGTTGGCCGCCCTGCTGCCCCTGCTGTCCGCCCTGTTGGCCACTCTGGCTCATCTGGCCCTGTTGTCCCTGCTGGCCTTGCTGGCCGCTCTGCTGACCCTGCTGACCTTGCTGGCCCTGCTGCCCCTGTTGGCCTTGCTGACCCTGTTGTCCCTGCTGGCCTTGCTGCCCTTGCTGACCCTGTTGGCCGCGGCTCATAGACTGCTCGCCCTTGGCCATCTGCTGCATCTGTTCCTGCAGCTTTTCGGCATCGCGGCGCAGCATCTCCTGCTCCCAGCGCTGTTGTGCAGTCTGCGGCTTGCCCTGTTTCTGTTGCTCAGCCAGTTCCTGCTGACGGCGCGCCAGCTCTTTCAACTTCTCGAGCATGTCGTCCACCTGGCGCTGTTTGGCATCCGCCGACTGGGTGGGCTTTACGCCTTCGTACTGGTTCTTTTCGGTATCCAATTCCAGGTCGAACAGGCCCTGCAGGTCGCGCGTGGCGCTGTTACCGCCGCCGCCCCCGCCGCCTCCGCCGCGCTGCTGTCCAAAGGCCACCTGAATGTCGCGGAAGGTGGCTTCGGCGCGCAGCAGATACTGCAGCGCCTTCTGCTCCGGCGCCAGAGCGTCCTGCCACTTGGCGCCCTTCAACTTGTCGGCAGCCGGCTGCATGGCGTCCGACGCCTTTTCCATATCGTCCACGAAGCTCTTGAAGGAATCGCCCGCGCCTTCGAGCTGGCGGGCCTTCATCCTGTCGGCCAGCGACTTTGCCTGGTCCTTCAACTTCGCCTGCACGCTGGAGAGGAAGGTGGCGTTCTCGGCATCGGTGCCGCGCGCGCCCTGACCCTTGGCCTGATTGAAGGTCGCGGTAATGATTTCTTTCTGCCGCTGCGAAATCTGGTCCTGCTGATTGGCGTCATCGTCGCCACCGCCGCCTCCACCGCCGCCGGCCTGCTGCGACTGCGTGTAATTGCGTTCGAAGGGCTGGGCTTCGATGAAGAACATGTCCGTGCTGGTGCTCTGCCGCGCATCCTTCGCCACCGCGTAGAGGCTGACGATGTCGCCGGGCTCAACCTTGAAGTCTTCCATCGAAATGGTGGCGGTGCCGGTGCCGGTCTTGGCGTCTTTGGTGGCCAGCAGCGGAATCGACTTCTCCGCCGCGCCGTTCACGGAGTAGCGCAGCTCGACGCTTTTCAGGGCGAAATCGTCCTTGGCTTCCACCGAGACGGTGACTTCCTCAATCGGACTGGCCTTGAAATCGCGGCCCGGCCGGATGATCTTAATCTCTGGCGGATTGTCCTTCATGGCTTCGATGAAGTAGTCCTCACCGAGGCGCACATCCTCGCCGCCCTCGACGGCGGCCACGTGGTACTGGCCGTCCTTTTCGATCGGCACGCTAGCCACTACGGTGCCGTTATCGCCGGAACGCAGCGGAATCTTGGAGCCGTCTTCCAGCAGCAGGGCGCCGTTGGCCAAGGGCCGGTCGGTCTGAATGGCCACTTCGGCCACAGTGCCCTTTACCGCGCGCAGGTCGCCGCCGGGATCTTCCACGGCATCCTTCATCTGCGCCCATGACGGGAAATGGTAAGTGACACGAATCTTCTTAACGCTGGGCAGGTCGATGACCTTCAACTTGTAATGCTGCGATTGGACGCCGCCGGCTTCGACATAGTATTCGAGCGATTCCGGCACGCCGGCAATCAGAAACTGGTAGGAGGTGCCGCCAGTTTCGGTGCGCATCTCGGCCTGTTCCCACTTCGAGGCGCTATCGTACTTTGCGAAGAAGCGAACTTTGGGAGCGGTGAAGCCGGTGAGGTTGGCGCTGATCACCTGATCGGCGCGCTTGCGAATGGTCCGGTTGCCCGGGTCGACGCGAATGGCGTAAAAGGGTTTGATTTCGCCCTTGGGCAGACCGCCCCAGAGCAGCGAGGTGCCGTAGCCCAGGAAGCCAGGACCGGCGATTCCGAGCCACAACAGGAAGCCCGCGAAGGCCACCGCGGCGGAGGAGAAACTGAACATCCAAGCCGTCTTGGCCACTTCCTTGGGCTCGGCCTGTTGCGTCAATTTCAAGGCGTCGTCGGCTAGCAGGGGGAGGAAGGGATCGTTGGCGTTCTGCTCCAGTTTCTCGGTGAAGGTGAGCAGGCGTTCCTGAAAATGGGGATAACGGTTTTCGGCCTCGCGGGCCGCGCGCCTGCGGTTCAGGCGGATTACGGGTATGATGAGCGCCGCCCCGATGGCAGCCGCCAGACCAAGGAACAGGAAGACCCGTGCGCCCATGACGCTGAAGTCAGAGAACGCGAACTTGTTGGCCACCAGGACAGCGATGACGGTAAACGCCAGCGCCGCCAGCATCGTAACTGCCACGCCGCGGGTGAGTGCGATTAAACGCAACCGCCGCTCGATGGCGCCCAGATACTCGGATAACCGGTCCAAAGATTTCATGGAGCCTCTTGATCTACAGAAAGATGTTGGTTCCCCAGGAACGATTCAGCAATTGCCAGCGCCAAAACCGCCAGCATGACGTACCACCACAGCGAAAGCGGCTTCTGCGTTGTTTGCGACGTGGCATCGCCCCCCTGACTCCCGCTGGCTGTATTCTGCCACAAATTCAAAGTTTCCGGGGGCGCCGGTGTCAGGTCCGATTCACGCCGGTCGGAATTCACGGCTACGAGTTCGTTTCGGTTATTGGGACGCCGGATATCGTAGAATCCGGCCAGCGTATATTGAATGTTCTCGGCCTTGGTGGCTTCGGCCAGCGAAAGTACGCGATCGCCCTTTGGATCCACCACGTCGACCGCGGCGCCCTTCTCTTTGGAATCGCGCAACTCGCCGAACGAGCCCACCTGCACCGCCGGCGGACCCTGGTCCAGTTTGCCGAGGTAGCGCGCCGTCTGTTCGATGAACGGCACAAAGGCCGGGTGTAGCGGAAAATCGTTGGCAATGTTGTCGAACGTGGAGGCGAATACCAGGACGTGGCCCTCGCCCAACTGCTGATCGATGAGCAGGGGCGTTTCATCGGCCAGTTTGGCGGCTACGCGCGCCTTGCCGGGATCGATCTTGATGGCCTGATAAAACTTTACATCTTCCCAGCGGCCGTTCTTCTGAATCGAGGGATGCGACGGATCCAGCCAGCCGGCGGATTGGAAGCGCGCGCCATCCCGAGCGTAGAACTTGGTGTCGATGATCCGGTCGGCGGATACCGGGGCTTTCCCCGCAGCCACGGAATTGTGTCCCAAGGCCACCAGGACGCTGCCGCCGCCATGTACGTAATTGCGCAACTCGTTTTCGAAGGAGGGCGGAAGCGCACCGATATCGCTGAGCACCACGAAGGCGTACTTGGAGGGATTGAGATTGGCCGTCTGCTCGACGCTGGCCGGGTCGATGGTAAACGCGTCCTGTCCGGAAGCTTCCAGGGCAGCTTTGAAATAGAGCAACCCGGCGGTGCTGCCGGTGTCATGGACGAAGAGCGCGTGGCGGGCATCGGCGCGCTCCACGGAGAAATAGAAGACGTCGTCGGCGGGCAGGGAATCGCCGGAGTCCAGGCGGACTTCCCCTTTGTTGCGCCCGTAGGGGACTTCCAGGGAGTTGAATTCCACGCTGGCGCGTCCGCTATCGGGAATCTGTACCGGCTTGGTTTCCACCACGCGGCCGTTCAGGGCCAGCGAGACATTCTTCTGCGCCTTCTGCGTGTTATAGCCGGCGATGGTCACCAGGACGCGAGTTTTCTTGGCGTCGTATACGCGGCGCGGGGCCACCACGTTTTCCACCGTGAAATTGGGAACGTCTTTCTGCTCGATGGGATGCGGTTCCAGGCGGACGTCGGCATTCAATCGCAGGTCGTTGAAATTGGCCGGCATGCCGGTCTTCTGCATGTCCGAGTAGACGTAGACATGGAGCGGCAGATGCAGTGAAGTGGCGATGGAACGTACGGAGCGCGATAGCTCCGCAAAGGAAGTCCGTGCGTCGCTGCCCTGAATCGAATCGATGGCGGCATTGAGGGACAAATGGTCGTCCGTGACTTCGCTCAATACCGAGACGCGCGAACCGAAAGAAAGTACCTGAGCCCGTTCGCCGGGATGCAGACTCGCGGCGACGCTCTTGGCCTGGCTCTTCGCCTGCGCCAGCCGGTCTCCGGCGCGCATGCTGAGCGAATCGTCGATGGCCAAGACGGTGACTTCGTTGGAGCGCAGGCGCGGCAGCACCTTCTGCGTGATGTAGGGATGGGCGAAAGCCAGCACCAGCAGCAGGAACAGCAGGGCGCGCAGAGCGAATAAGAGCAGGTACCGCAGGCGGCGATGCTTGATGGAACTCTGAGTCCGCTTTTCGAAGAACATCAGCGAACTGAAAGGCAGGGGTGTGGTTTTGTGCTTCCGCAGCAGGTGCAGCCAGACGGGCAGCCCGACGGCCGCGATGCCCGCCAGAAACCATGGGGTCAGGAAACCCATTTACAGGATCCCCCTCCGCACACTCAAATATTCCCGCAGCCCCTCATCGAGGGGACGTCCGGTATCCATAAGAAAATAGTCCAGGCCGGCGCCGCGCGCTTTGGATTGCAGGGAGGCGATGTGGGCGTCGATTTTCTGCCGGTACTCGTGTTTGGCGTATTCCGGCGAAACTTCCAGGGAGTTGGTTTCGTTTTCCAGGTCGAAGAGCAGGACGGGTTCGCGGAACTTCGGTTTGATTTCCTGCGGGTCGAGGATATGGAAGAGCACCACGTCGTTGCCGCGATAGCGCAGCGGTTCGATGGTTTTCACGATCAGGTCGGGATCTTCGTAGAAATCCGAGAGCACCACCACGATGCCGCGGCGGTGCATATAGTTCTGGAAATGGACGAAGGGTTTGATGTAGTCGGTACGCGTGCCCGGCGTGGCTTTTTCGATGGCGTGGAGCAGGCGGAACAGTTGGCCTTGCCGCGTGGACGGCGCGATGTAGTTGGCCACGTCTTCATCGAAGATAATCAACCCCGCGGCATCGCGCTGCAGATTCGCCATGTAGCAAAGAGAGGCGGCGACGAAGCGGGCGTAGTCAAGCTTGTGGACTTCGTGGGAGCCATAGCCCATGGACGCGGAAGTATCCAGCAGCACCAGCAGCTGGGAGTTGGTTTCCCCGCGATAGCGACGGAGGTAGAGCCTGTCCGTACGCGCAAAGACGTTCCAGTCCACATGTCGCAGGTCATCGCCTTCGGAGTAGGAACGGTACTCGGCGAATTCCTGTGAAAATCCGAAGTCGGGCGAGCGGTGGAGCCCGGAAACAAAACCGTCCACAACAGTCTTGGCAATCAGGTCGAGTCCTGAGATAGAAGCCAGAGTAGCGGGATCGAGGAAGCGTTGGAGCATCTTATTTCACCACGGAGTCACGGAGAACACGGAGGTCACACGGAGAATTCTGATATCCGTTCAAGACTCGCCGTACACCGTCCTTAAGCTTCGTCACGTTGAAGTTAATCAACAGTCCAATTCTCTTGCCGGACGCACGTAGATAGGTGAGGATTTGTGCCTTGTGGATCGGCAATAATTCTTCAACCGCTTTAATTTCGACGATCACTGACTCCTCAACTACGACGTCCATTTTGTACGCACAATCCAGCTTTAATCCCTTATATTGCACGGGAAGGTGTACCTGACGCTGAAACCTCAATCCACTGCGGCTCAACTCCAGGCACAGGCATTCTTCATACGCTGACTCCAACAACCCTGGACCCAGATGCTTGTGAACTTCGATCGCAGCACCGAGGATTTTCTCCGTCAGTGAATTCTCTTCTAACACTCTGCTCCGTGCTTTCTCCGTGTTCTCCGTGTCTCCGTGGTGAAAGCACTCCTAGTCCCTCGGTGCAGGCTTCCATTCCAGGACTTTCTTCAGGATGTCGTCCTGTTTCAACCGATCGGATTCCGCGTGGAAGTTCAGGAGGATGCGGTGACGGAGGACGGGGATATAGAGATTGCGGACGTCCTCGTACGTCACATGATAGCGGCCCTTCATCAAGGACCTTGCCTTGGCGGCGAGTACCAGGAATTGTGCGGCGCGGACGCTGGCCCCATAGTTCACGTACTTCTGTACGAAGTCCGGCGCATTGGCGTCGCGGCTGCGGGTGCAGCGCACCAGGTCAATGGCGTGGCGGGCGACGCTCTCGCCGATCGGCACCATGCGGACCAGTTGCTGGAAGTCCAGAATCTCCTGCGCGTTGGTCACCGCGTCGGCGCTGGCGACGGTAGTGACCGTGGTCAGATCGACCACCTTCAGTTCTTCCTCGGCGCTCAGGTAATCCAGCACCGTGTTGAACAGGAAGCGATCCAACTGCGCTTCGGGCAGCGGATAAGTGCCTTCCAGTTCGATGGGGTTCTGCGTGGCCAAAACGAAGAAAGGCGCCGGCAGCATGTAATGGTTGCCGCGCACGGTGCAAGCCCGCTCCTGCATGGCTTCCAGCAGGGCGCTCTGCGTCTTGGGAGGCGTACGGTTGATTTCATCGGCCAACAGAATGTTGCCGAAAATAGGACCCTGCACGAAGGTCCAAGTGCGATGGCGCGTCACCGGATCTTCTTCAATGATGTCGGTGCCGGTGATGTCGCTGGGCATCAGGTCAGGCGTGAACTGAATGCGCTTGAACACCAGGCCGAGGGTTTGCGCCATGGTGCGAACCAGCAGCGTCTTGGCAGTGCCCGGCAAGCCGGTGATGAGACAATGGCCGCCCACGAAAAGGGCGATCATCACCTGCTCCAGCACCTCTTCTTGTCCGACGATCACTCGACGCACCTGCGTCACGATCTCCGATTGGACGTGGCGGAAACGTTCGATCCGCGCTTTGAGAACTTCCGGCTCCAACTGTTGCGTCACGGTTGTCGACATGATTAGTCCATTCCTAGTTCTTCAAGTTGAGGACGAAGTTCCATTAGCTTAACCTCCGCCGCTCAGTTCCAGCAATAACTTCTGGGCCGGCCGGAATCCCGGCGCCACTTCCAGAGAGGCCAGCAATTCGTCCTTGGCCTCACTGTCCTGATGATTCAAATGATACGCGCGCGCCAGGTCGTAATGCGCCTGCGCTTTATCCAGCGGATTCAGGGCCACGACGCTCTTGAATTCCCGAATCGCGCCCGCGGCGTTGCCGGCATCGAAGTAGAGGCTGCCCAGCAGCGGATGCAGACCATCGGCTTCGGGATAAATCATATTCAGACGATCCAGAATTTCGGCCGCTTCCTTCTTGCGGCCGGCCTCGGCCAGGAGTTTGCCCAGCAGCACAATCGAATCGGGATTGCGCCCGCCGGCATGTACGTAGCGCAACAGCTCGTCGATGGCCGCCGGCTTATTTCCCTTGGCCACGTAGGCGGTAGCCAGGAACTCGTAGGCATTGCCGGGTTCGACAAAGTCGGGATACAGATCGCGGATAGCCGGGCCGATCTTGATGACGGTATCGTTGTCCTTCTTAGAGGCGGCCGCCACCAGGTCCTTGGTCTGCGCGCGCCAGCTGTCGAAGTTCTGGACCTGCTTCTTGGTGTCGGCTTCCAGCCACGCCAGGAATTCCTTGTCGAAATCCGCGGGCTCGATCTTCAATTCTTTCTTGATGACGGCCGCCGTCTCCACATTCGACGAGAAATCGTGAATCATGGCCAGCAGCGTGTCCCAACCCCACTTATTATTGATGTAATCGCAGATGCGGCCGGCCTGGAAGTAACTCACAATCACCTGCGTCGGCGCGGTGGGATGCACGAAGCCGCGATCCAGATCGGCGATCGGCAGTAGCGTGTGATTCTTGATGGCGGAGATTTCGTCGGGACCCAAACGGTCGCCCCACTCCGGCGATGCGGCCGTCTCTTCGTGCACGGCCAGACCCTCGGTGAACCAGCGCGGCACATGGGAATCCGTCATGGTCAGCGTGAAGACGTGGCTCATCTCGTGCCACAGCGTGGATGCCCAATGGAACTCGCCCGGCGGACGGCCCGACGGACTGTCCATCGCAATGTCGTACCCCAGCGTCTTGCCTACAAAGGTGACGCCGAGCGCGCCCAGTCCGGGCATGCCCAATGTGCGCACGGCGAAATCCTCGTGATCGGGATACACTTCCACGCGCACCGGCATGGTCAACTTGATCTTGTATTTCTTTTCGTAAGTGGCGATAGACCGCTTCATCTCGCCTTCGATATACGGATGCAGAAGGTCGGCTTCCTTCTTGTTCGCCACCAGCACCGTGTCATCCGTCTTGAAGGTGGTGAATCGGTTGTAGCTTTCCATCAACTTGATGGTGTTCTTGGTGGCGGTATCCTGGAAACCGTTCTCCCAGCAAAGATTGAGCTGCTGCAGGGCCTCGTCGTTCTGGCTCAGGCGCATCAGATTGATCGCCATGGCGGAACGGGCGCTCCACAATTTCGGGTCCAGCGCGATGGCCTTGCGGTAATACTCGATGGATTCTTCGTACCGCCGGTTCATCATGAAGAAGTGGCCTGCAGTCTCGTACCCCAACGCGGAATGCGGATCCCAGGAAGATTCCTTCTTGTCGTTGAGCCAGTCCATCACGGCCAGGATGGCGCGGCCTTGCACCGCATTCGGGTCGATGTCCAGGGCCTTGTGCGCTTCTTCGGCTGCCTTGGCGTTGTTGTTGTCTTCCAGTGCCAGGCGCGCCAGCAGTTCGTAAGCTTCCACGCATTTGGGGTCCGACTCGATGGCTTTCCGCGCCAGCGGCTGCGCCTTGGAGCCGAAGTTGCGCGCTTCGATCAGCGCCAGTCCCACCAGCGCCGGAGCGTAGTCGGCCTTGATCTTCAGAGCCTCGTTGAATAAGTCGCTGGCATTCTGAATGTCGGAGTCCTTGGCGTGCTCCAGGAAGGCGCGGCCCCAGCGCACGCGATACTCGGGATTGTCGGGATACCGGTCCACCAACTGTTTGTAGATCTCGTTGGCGCCCATCAAATCGTGGTTCCGGCGCAGTTGTTCCGCCTGCTCCAACGTCTGGCCGAAGGCCGCCGCCGCGAGCGCGGAAAAAATCACGACGCGGGCAGCCACTGCGGCTACCCTTTGTGACCCTGGGACCCTCATTGTTTGTCGAGGGCCTCCTGGACTTTGGCGAGTTCCAGCAGAAGCGCCGCCAGTTGCTTCTTGTATTGATCGACCGGCATGGCTGCCTTGTCGTACTTCAACTTATCGATGGCCTGTTCCAGCTGTTCCTTCTGATCCAGCAGGGGCCGTTTGTTGGGGTCGCGCGCGGCCGCGGCGTTGGCGCCCAGCCGCACCAGCGGGAATGCGGACGCCAGTTTGCCTTCGCCGTTTTCGGCCGAAGGACTCTTTTCGCCATCACCCTTTCCGGTGTCTTCCAGCACCGGATGTTCGGTGGCCAGCCGCTTTTGCGTGTCGAAGAATTCGGTGGTCTTTTTCTGCGCGAAGTGGAAGGCTTCCAGCGCGGAGATGGAATCGTTCTTGTCCACGTCGGCCGCCGGATCGCGCAGCGCTTCGGCCCAGTAGCGCGCGAAGACGGTGGCGTTCTTTTCGGTGCCGGCCTTGGTGGCGCTGATCACCACGCGGCCGGGCTTGCGCAGGAACGCGATAGCGCCGCCGCTCGAACTGGTCATATTCACCACGCACTGGCGCGTCGCCGGAATCTTATCCATCAGCGCCGCCAGTTCGGAGCCGGTGATATCCGGACCCGGGATATTGAACTTGTAATCGGTGCCGTCGAAAGTGCCGTGGCCGATCAGCATCAGCACCAGGGCGTCGTTGGGCTTGGCCAGGCGCGCCACTTCCGCCATCTTCGCGCGGATCGCCTCGCGTGTGGCCGCCACCATGGTGATCACGTTGGAATCGCCGCCGGCCTTCTTCAGGCTGCCATCGATATCGTCGGCCCACATCTTGAAGCGCTGATCGTAATCCGCCTCGCCGCCCAAGCCGGAGAGCGTGACGAAGAACGTGGTGGCCGGCGCAGACAGCGCGCTGAAAAGCAGGAGCGCCGCGAGTTTCTTCATACTACGCCCCACTTCCGGCGCAGCAGCCACTCGGCCGCCCGGATCCCGAGCACCAAAAGAAATAATGCCGGCATATCCCAAAGATCGCGCGTTTCGCGCGTGGTGATGCCTGCTTCGGAGTAAGAAATTTCATTCGTTAATTTGGACGCCTCAGAAGGCGTGAAGTACCGCCCGCCGGTCTGGTCGGACAGCTTCTGCAGCAGTTCCTTGTTCTGCGAAGTGTGGAAGTTTTCGGCTACTCCGTCTTCCCGGCGGAACGTAACCACGTCCTTGCCTAACTCCTCCTGCTCGCGTCCCGCGATAATTTCCGCTACGTACGATCCCGGCTTTTCCGCCGTCCATTCGCCCGAGTAAATTCCCTCTTCGAGCGGCTGCGGCGAAAGCTCCATCGTCGCCGTGGTTCCATCGGGACTCAGGAAGCGCGCCTGCACCTTGGCATTCACCACCGGCTTGAATTCCTTGTCGCGGACTTCCACCCGGATGGGCACGCGCGTATCGTCGGAGAGCACGGTCTTGGGCGTCGAGCCGGTCACTTGCCCCGGAGTATCGGTCACCAGGTGGCGGAAAATCTGCTGCCAGAAAATCGGATGGGTCTTGTCGTTGTGGTCCATCCACATGCGCCACCGCCAATCGCCGCCCGTGGCGAAGAGCATGGTCCGGCCGCGGCCGTAATTTTCCGTGACCAGCAGCGGGAATTTCTTCTTCCCGGCGGGAGTGGATTCCAGCAGGACCACGGCGCCGGGCTTGGCCTCGCCCACTTCCTGATAGTTGGCCAGTTGCGGCATCTTGCGCCAGATTTCGGCATTCTTGGCCGGGTCGTCATTCAACCGGCAGATCACGCTTTGAGCGCCCGACGCGGTCAACTGTTGACCCGTAAAATCGCGGTGGAAAGTTCCCTTGCCGGCGGGCAACTGCGTGGGCACCAGATCCGCCAACTGAGAGCTGGCATAGCCGCCATCGCTCAACGAAGCGCGGCCGCCCAGGAAGAGCAGACCGCCGCCGCGCCGGTCCACAAAATCGCGGATCAACTGCTGCTGCGATGCGGTGAAGTAATTGGCCTCCACGCTGCCGATGATGATGGCCTGATACTGAAACAGGTCCTCAGCCTTGGCGGGGAAACCCTCCTGCAGCAGAGTGATTTCCTTGGCATCCGGCGGATCGGGCGCGCCTTGAATGTACGTCTTGTTCTCCGTGGTGCGCAGAATCGTCACCACTTCCATGCCCTGGAAATCGTCCAGCGCGCGGCGGATGAACTTGTAGTCCCAGCGCGGCTCGCCTTCGATGTAGAGGATCCGCGGCTTGCGCGCTTCCACGCTCACCAGCCGGGTGATCCGGTTGTTGGCCGTGTTCTCTTCACCGCCCAACGGGTCGATGCCGATATCCAGAGTCTTGGGCCCGGCGTCGCCGCCGTCGAATACCAGAGTGTCCGATTGCACCTGTCCATCGGCGCGCAGCGTGACTTCCTGCGTGGCCAGCACCTTGCCGTTATCGCGCACGCTGAGGCGCGCCTTGCTGCCGGCGTAGCCGTAGCTTTGGAAGCTGACCGTGGCGGTGAGTTTGCTCTTCGGCAGCGCGCGCGCGGGCAGCACTGCGTCCATCACTTCGATGTCCTTATCGGGATGTTCCTTGCCGAAGCCGACGGTGTGTACCGGAATGCGCTGACGACGGATGGCGGCCACGGTTTGCAGGTCGATCCCGCCGGAATTGTCGGCGCCGTCAGAAAGCATCACGATGGCTCCCAGTGGCAGCGAAGAGGACTCAGCCATTACGCGTTCGAGCGTATCCCCGAGACGCGACGCCGGGGCGGTCGCTTTGACCTCGTCGGTCTTCTGAATGCGCTCGGGTTCCTTGCCGAATTCGTAGAGGCGCACCTGGAATTTTTCAGCCAGGCTTTTCAGGAAGCCGGCATCCAGCAGTTTCTTGGCGGCCTCTTCCCGAGTGCCCGAGGAATCGGCGATGGCCATACTGCGTGAGCCATCCACCAGAACAGCCACCACGTTTTGTTGGGGGCGAAGCGTCGCCACGCTCAGCGCCGGATGCCAAAGCAGAAACAGCAGCACGGCAACCATGCAGCTTTCGAGCAGCCAGATGGCCATCGGGCGCAATCCGCTCAGCATTCCATGGTTCCGCCGGACGTGCCAGAACAGCAGGCCGGCCGCGCACACAATGGCCAACCCCATCAACCATAGGGGCCATGGCGTCAGGAATACGAACTGCCCCTTATGAAACAGGCTCAACGGATATTTGAAGAGAAGTTCAAACATGGAGTCCACATTTGGAATTTGGGGCTGCGAATGTGTAGACGTGCGTGTAGCTGCTGGGAGTTACAGAGATTCCCAGATTGGCGGGAAGTTCGACATGCGGGCACATTCCGCGAAGCCCTCGTATGTGAGTCAGGATACCACGCCCCTCTGTTGTGAAATTCGGTAGGGCCATGGACTCCAATCGGAGCCGCGACTGTAAAGGAGCGTTGCCGCATGTTCGGTAAAACCGCTCATGACTTCATCCTACTCGCTGCCAATCAATCTCCACCAACCGAAGCAGTCGGTATACACTGTAACGATCCCTTCTCATGGAAATTCAGCGGCACCAGCGGCCAGATCATCTCGAACTCTCGATTGAAGGACGGCTGGACGGGTATTGGGCCCAGCATCTCTCGACGTCCGTTGCCGACGTGATGCGGGAGGGCACGCACGCGGTCCGTCTAAATCTCTCGCGGACCTCCTACATCAGCTCTGCCGGCGTCGGTGTGCTGGTGGAGATGTACAAAAACTTCTCGGCCATCAACGGCTCCTTCCGCGTGATCGAGCCCTCCCGGCAGGTCCTGCAGATTCTGGAAATGGTGGGGCTGGCCGGCATGTTGTTCGGCACCGCCGCCGCGCCTGCCGTCCCAATCGCCGTGCGCCGCAAAGAAGCCGGCGGAGTCATTTACGAAATCCACGATCAGGCGCCCGGCAGCCAACTCTCCTGTCGTCTGATGGGCGACCCCGGCCGTTTGGCCTCCGCCGATTTCGCCGCCGCGGATTGCCGCGTGCTGCCTCTTTCCGAATCGCGCCTGGCCCTGGGACTCGGCGCATTTGGCGACGATTTCGATCACTGCCGCGACCGCTTCGGCGAATTCCTGGCACTGTCCGGCGCCGGAGCATTCCAACCCACCGACGGCACCAACTTCCCCGACTACATGGTGGGCTCGGGGAATTTCGTCCCGCGCCTCTCCACCCTCTACGGGTTATGTTGCGACGGGCCGTTTTCCCATCTGGTACGGTTTGAGACCGCCGCCGGCAGCGACGCGGTTACGCTGAGCGCCCTTGTCGCCAATTGTATGGATATCGCCAATGCCGAATCGGCCGCGGTGGTGATTCTGGCTGAATCTGCCGGCCTGGTCGGTGCGGCGCTCAAACGCTCGCCGATCGCGCCGCTCTCCCAGGACGCGAGCCTCTTCGCCTATCCCGATGTGCGGCGCTGGCTCTCATTTTCGCCGGAGCGCAGCCATTCCCGCGCCCTGGCGCTGATTGGCGGTGTGGCGTCCCTGGCGCCCCCCGCTGAATTGCGGCCCTTCGTGCGGCCTCTGGCGCGAAGTTCCGGAATCGCCGGCCACTTCCACGCCGCGGCTTTTGGTTATCGGCCCCTCAAGAAGGGCGAGCTCGATCTGAAGACGGCCGTGCGCGGATTGTTCGATGGCGGAGGTTTGGAAGGCGTCCTCCATCTTCTGGCGGACCATCGCGATATTGCCGGCGCGGGCGAAAGCGAATTTCTGCGCGGCGCCTGTTGGGTGGGACCCATCGGTCAATTTCGAAGCGGAGATCAAAACTCGTGAGCCTGCTGATTGGATCGCTGCTCATCGGCTTCATTCTGTCGCTGCTGGCCATTGGTGTGTACGTCAGCTTCCGCATTTTCGGTTTCCCGGATATTACGGCCGAAGGCTCCATCACGCTGGGCGCGGCTGTGACCGGCATCCTGATTGTGGGGAAGTGGGATCCGCTCACCGCCACTCTGGCGGGAGCGGCGGCCGGTACGGTCGCAGGCGCGCTCACCGGCGTCCTGGCCATGCGGTTCAAGATCAACGGCCTGCTCTCCGGCATCCTCACCATGACGGCGCTTTACTCCATCAATCTGCGCATCATGGCCCGCAGCAATTTGCCGCTGCTGAACGAAAATACGCTGTCCTCCGAAGCCGATCGGTGGGGCCAGCGACTCCTGGGTTCTCCGCACACCATGGTGCTGGGCTGGGAGGTGGGCGCGCGTGAGATCGCGCTGCTGTTAATGGTGCCCGCGCTGGTGGTTTTCGTCGCCGTGGTGCTGTTCCTCTTCTTCCGCACCAACCTCGGGACGGCCATGCGCGCCACCGGCGATAATCCGCAGATGATTCGCGCGCTGGGCTCGGACGATGGCACCATGGTGATTCTGGGACTGGCGCTGTCCAACGGTCTGATCGCGCTTTCGGGCGCGCTGCTGGCGCAGTATCAGGGTTTCGCCGACGTGCAGATGGGAATCGGCATGGTGGTCTGGGGGCTGGCCAGTGTGATCATCGGCGAAGCGCTGGTGGGCACCGCGAGCATCGGGTACGCCATCACCGGCGCCATCATGGGGTCGCTGCTCTTCCGCCTGCTGGTGGCCGTGGCGCTGCGCTGGGGCTTGAATCCCAACGATCTGAAACTGGTCACCGCGGTGTTTGTGTTTGCCGCGCTGGTGCTGCCGAAACTGCCGGCCACCCTCAAGGGCCGGGTCCGGAGGTTCGCGCGTGCTTGAAATCCAAGCCGTACGCAAGACGTTTCACGCCGGCACGCCGAATGAAGTGCGCGCCCTCCAGGGTGTGGATCTGACGCTCGAAGAGGGGTCGTTCACCGTGGTGATCGGCACCAACGGGTCGGGCAAATCCACGCTGCTCAATGCCGTGGCCGGGACCTTCATTGTGGACGAAGGCCGCTTGCGCATCGGCGGCGCCGATGTCACGGGGTGGCCCGAGTACCGGCGCGCGTCACTGGTAGGCCGCGTCTTCCAGAATCCCTTCAGCGGCACCGCTCCCGGCTTGAGTATCGCGGAAAATCTGGCGCTGGCATCGCGCCGCGGGCTCAGCCGCGGACTCGGCTTGGCGCTCCGTTCGCGGTTGACGAACGAGATGCGCGATGCCGTCCGCACGCTCAACATGGGCCTCGAGGACCGCATCGATAACGCCATCGGCACGCTCTCCGGCGGACAGCGGCAGGCCCTCACGCTGCTGATGGCCACCTGGCGAAAGCCGCAAATCCTGCTGCTCGACGAGCATACCGCCGCGCTCGATCCCAAGAGCGCCGATCAGGTGATTGCGCTGAGCGACCGCATCATCGCGCGCGATAAACTCACTTCACTCATGGTGACCCATTCCATGCAGCAGGCGGCCGGCTTTGGCGACCGGATCGTGATGATGCATCGCGGCCGGGTGATCCACGATCTGCGCGGCAAAGAGAAGCAGCGCGTCCGGCCGGCCGAGTTGCTGGAGCGCTTCGAGGAACTGCGCCGCTCTGAGTTGCTGGACGAAAGCGCCGCCGCCATGCTGGAGGCCGCTTATGTTTAAACGGCTCTGGTTGGGCGTCACCCTGATTCTGGCGACGTCCGGATTCCTGCTGCTCTCCGATATGAAGCAGCGCGCCGGCAACAAGAGCAGCGTGCCGCGCGTGGCCATCCTGCAATTCAGTTCGCTCGGCGTGCTCGACGACGGCGTGCGCGGCCTCATGGATCAACTGAAAGAGGACGGCTACGACGCTGCGCACGGCGCCGTGGTCGACCTGTTCAACGCGCAGAACGACATGGCCACCAGCACCTCCATGTCCCACGAAATCACGTCCGGCAAGTACGATTACGTGTTCAGCATCAGCACCAACTGCCTCCAGTCGGTGGCCAATGCCAATCGCGACGGCAAGGTGAAACACATCTTCGGCGTTGTGGCCGATCCGGTGGCCGCCAAGGTCGGGATCAATCCCAAGGACCCGATGGATCATCCCAAGTGGATGGTCGGCATCGGCAGCCTGATGCCGGTGAGCGAGATGATGGAGATGGCCCGCCAGTTCAATCCCCGCGTGAAGCGTTTCGGCATTCCGTGGAATCCTTCGCAGGCCAATTCGCAGCGCTATCTGGAACTGGCGCGCGAGGCCGCGGCGCAGATGCATGTCGAACTGCTGGAAGGCTCGGTGGACAACACCGCGGCAGTGGGCGAGGTGACCAGTTCGCTGATTTCACGCGGTGCGGAGACCATCGTCGTGGTGGGCGATGTGACGGTGGCGCTGGCCATCGACGCCGTGGTGTCCGAATGCCGGAAGGGAAAGATACCGGCGCTCACCTTGATGCCTGCCGACGTGAAGCGCGGAGCCCTCGCCGGCGCGGGCGCCGACTTCTACCAGGTAGGCCGCCAGATGGGCCAACTCGGCACGCGCGTGATGCGCGGCGAAGATACCGCGCGCATCCCCATCTCCTACGAGTTGCCGAAGTATTACGCCTTCAATCTAACGGTCCTGCCCACGCTGAAGGACCATTGGACCATCCCCGACCCGCTCCTAGCCGCCGCCAAGATCCTGGTGCGACAGTAGGGATTTCACGCCCTCCTGTCTCCTGTCTCCTGTCTCCTGCCTCCTTCTTCCTGTCTCCTTCTTCCCACCAGCCGGAACCAGAGCTTGAGGAGCTGCACAAACGTTGCCGCCAGCGCCGGCATGCGGAAGAACTGACTTCTTCCATAGAGCCGTTCGAAGTGGTGGACCCCCACTTCCTCCACTCCGCAGCCGCTGAGTTCCAGCTTGCGGACCAGTTCCACACAGATGGTGCCGCTGGTGGATGTCAGGTGGATCTTCTCCAGCAGCGCGCGACGGATCAACCGGTAGTCGCAGTCGATATCGCGAATGCGAATGCGAAACAGCAGGCGCGCGCAGAAATTATAAATGGCGCCAATCCAGATTCGGTGCGCCGGATCGTGCCGCTCGAGCTTGTACCCGTTCACTAGACCCGTATTCGGTCCCACGCGCTCGAGCAGCAGTGGCAGTTCCCTGACGTCATACTGGCTATCGCCATCGGTGTAGAAGACGAAGTCCTTCCGCGCCGCGGCGAACCCGCTGCGCAGCGCGCCGCCGTATCCGCGATTCTGCTCGTGCGTCACCACGCGCAGGTAGGGGGCGTACTGTCGCGAGAGTCCGGTCAGAACCTCGCCGGTCTTGTCCTGACTGCCATCGTTCACCACGATCACTTCGTAGTCGGCGACGTACCGCTCGAGTGTGGCGAAGGTCTTTTCCAGGAGCCCAGGCAGCGAAGGAGCGTCATTGTAGGCCGGAAAAAATA
>DASZMZ010000376.1:0-15134 GCA_035551455.1 Candidatus Sulfopaludibacter sp. | reverse complement strand
GATCTCGGCGAGTCGCCACGAAACTAGAGTGGCGGTCGTGGAAGACGATCAAGTCGTCGAGATTTTTCATCAGCGCGAAAACGAGTATTCCCTCGCCGGTAGCATACATAAAGGTAGGGTCACGCGCGTCCTGCCCGGTATGCAGTCGGCCTTTGTCGATATCGGATTGGATCGCGATGCGTTCCTCTACGTTTCCGACTTTTTCGAGGATAACGAAGAGTACGACAAGATCGTGACCAGCGTCGAGGAAAAGGTCCTCAAGCTGGATCGCAGTCCGGCATCGATCAGCTCCGCCCCCGTGGTGCTGGCCGATCCGCTGCCCACCCTGGAAGGAGAACCCGCCGAGGCTCCCGAAGCTGCCGCCGCCGCTGCCCCGGCCTCCTCCCCCATCGAACCGCCCGCTGCACGCTCCGGCCATGAGCCGCGCCGTGACGATCAGCGGCGTGACGATCAGCGAGGTGACGATCGCCGAGGTGGTCGCCGCCGGCGTCGCCGCGGTCAGAAAGGTGGAGGCAACGGCGGAGGCCGCGGACTCCCCGAATCCAAATTCTACTCGCCCCGTCCCGGAGACGGCGATGCCGTCCCGCCGGCCGCCGGAGAGGCCGAACCCGAAACCGAGTCCGAGCCCATGCCCGTCGTCGCTGAAGCCGACGATTTCCTGGTGCTGCCCGGCGAATCCCTGGCCAAATATAAGGAAGAGGACGGCGACGAGCCCGAAGCCCAGGCCGAAGTGGAATTCGAGTCGGAAACCGAAACTCAGCCTGAACCCGAAGCTCAGCTTGAACCCGAAGCCATCCACACTCACGAAATCGCCCTGCCCGCCGAACCCGAATTGCTCGCCGCCGTCGTAGAGGTGGCCGAGGAAGTCCAGATCATCGAGTCCGCCGCCGCAGCCGCCGTCGAAGCCGAGCCCGAGCCCGAATCCGTCGCTGTCGCCGAGCCGGAAGCAGCCGAACCCGAAACCGCCGAGGATGTCGACCTCCCGGTCTCCGACGCCGCCGAAGCCGCACCCGAAGACGAAGAAGCTCCGTCCGAAGAAGGTGAAGCAATCGCCGAAGAAGGCGAAGCCATCTCCGAAGAAGGCGAAACCGCCTCCGACGAGGGCGAAGCAATCTCCGAAGACGGCGAAGCTGTTGTAGATCAAGAGGGTCCCGAGCCGGCCCGCATTCCCACCAGCCTCACCGCCACTCTCCGCGAGCAGGGTCAGAATCCCCGCTTCCTGCAACATCGCAACTCCCGCCGCATGCGCCGCCGCGGTGGACGCGATGGTCGTGAAGGAGGCCGCGAAGGAGGTCGTGAAGGAAACCGCGAAGGCAATCGCGAACCCCGCGAAGGCCGCCCCGCCGGCGACGCCCGTCCTCCCCAGACCGAAGGCCGTCCGCCCCAGGAACAGCCCGGACCCCGTCCCGAAGCCCGCACCGCCCCGCGTCCCGAAGCGCGCGAAAAATCGGCCCTCCCCTCCATCAGCGACCTGCTGAAGGAAGGTCAGGAAATCATCGTTCAGATCGCCAAGGAGCCTCTCGGCCAGAAGGGCGCGCGCATCACTTCGCACATCGCCCTCCCCGGACGCTTCCTCGTCTACATGCCCACCGTCGAGCACATCGGTGTCTCTCGCAAGATTCCGAGCGACGATGAGCGCATGCGCCTGAAACGCATCCTCCAGCAGCACCGCACCGGTATTCCCGGCGGCTACATCGTCCGCACCGCGGGCGAGGGCCACACCGAGGAAGAACTCAAAGCCGACATGATGTTCCTCTACAACATGTGGCTCGACATGCGCCAGAAGGCCGAACGCCGCCCCGCGCCGCTCTTGATCCATCATGACCTCAATGTGGTGGAGCGCATTCTCCGCGATCAGCTCACCAGTTCCTTCAAGAACATCTGGGTGGATAACGAAGAGTTGTACGAAGGCGTCCTGCGCTTCGTGCAGCGCTTCCAGCCCACGCTGGTCAGCCGCGTCAAACTCTACACCCGCTCCACTCCCATCTTTGAGGAGTTCGGCATCACTGCGGAACTGGAGAAGGCGCTGCGTCCCAAAGTCTGGCTCAAATCCGGCGGCTACATCGTCATCAACCAGACCGAAGCCCTCGTGGCCATCGATATCAATACCGGCAAGTACGTCGGCAAGTCGAACCGCCTCGAAGACACCATCGTCAAGACCAATACCGACGCCATCAAAGAGATTGTCCGCCAGATCCGCCTGCGCGACTTGGGCGGCATCATCGTGGTCGATTTCATCGACATGGACGAGCGCAAGAATCGCCAGAAGGTGATGCAGGCCCTCGAAGAAGCCATGCGCGCCGACCGCGCTCCCAACAAGATCCTCCAGTTCAACGATTTCGGTCTCGTCGCCATCACGCGTAAGCGTGTGAAGCAGAGTCTCGAGCGTACGCTGTGCACCCCGTGCCCCTATTGCGAAGGCGCCGGCTACGTGAAGAGTCCGCAGACCATCGTCAGCGAGATTCTTCAGGAAGCCAACAAAATCGCCAAAGTCGTCGAGGGCAAGGACGTCATGCTGCGCGTCAACCCCGAAGTCGGCCGCATGCTCAAAAGCAACCAGAACACCTTCCTCCAGGAAATCGAGGAAATTCTGGGCCGCACCGTCATCATCAAGAGCGATCCCCAGCTACACCAGGAAAAGTTCGACCTCGCATAACCAAATAGGACAGACGATCGCCTTTGGTCGTCTGTCCCTCCGAATCTCGTTCACGCATTTCAAAAAATACTTTTCCGAATCCCCTCTATCGTTTACCGGGAATCGTCACTTGACAGCCCAACCCCCCAAGCTACTGTGGTGTTGGATATGGAAACGGAACAGTTAGAAACTTTCCCCAAAAGAGACCGTCGCGCTCTCAACGCCTGGCGTCATGGCATGGCCGGCCAGGTCATGATGTTCACCAAAGAAGATTGGGATGCCTATCTCAAACACACCAACTCCCTCCTCGCCTCTCTAGGTGCCGCCCCCGGACTCGAAACCGTCCTAGCCAAAGCCATCGCCGATGACACCTGGCGTCTCAACCGCGTCTCCTGCATCGAAAACACCCTGATCGGTATGGGCCTCAACACCAAAGAAGACCCATACCCCACCCAGCCCCCGCAGGTCTCCGACGCCTTCCTCCAGGCCTTCGCCTGGCTAAAGAACGCCAAGAACCTGAACCTCCTCACCCTCTACGAAAGCCGCATCCACCGCAAGATGCAGCGCAATCTCGATCTCCTCCGTCAGGAACAAGCCCATCGCCTAGCCGCTGAAAAACTGAAACCTCAAGTACAAGAGGTCCCCGCAGCCCCCAAAGAGCCACTGCCGCCACCGGAATTTGTTTTTTCAACCCCTGTTTACGGCCCTTTGGTGAACCAAATCAGCCTGGAATCGCCGCCAATCGCCCTCCCCCTGGCAGCCTAACCCCGTCCACCGCAACCGATCTTTGACAACCGAAAGTCTTCTCCCACTCCATACACCACAAGTGTCCACCTGAGGCTCCACCATCCCGCCCCCGGCGGATACCGCCGCGCCCTCCTGTCTCCTGTCTCCTGCCTCCTGCCTCCTTAATGCGATACTCTCTAAGACGGCATGGTGCCTACAACTACGATGCGACGGGCGCAGTTGGCTGCGCGGTTGGGCGAGTCGCGGCTGGAAGCCCTCTTAGAATCGGCGGAATTGCTGCACGCCTCCCTGCGCGCGGAAGATCTCCTGCGCCACCTCATGCGGACCGTGATGGGCCGCCTCCTGGTCGGCCGCGCCGTCATCGCCATCCGTAAGAACGGCGAGATGCGCGTGGCTCTGGCGCGCGGTTTTCCCGCCCTGCCGGCCGATTCCACCTTCGTCGAGGCGGCCGCCCGCGAAGCCGGTGTCGAGCGCCTCTTTCCCATCGGCGATGCCGCCCTCCCCATCGGTCTACTCGGCATCGGCAAAGCCATGCGCGGCGACCTCGACGAGGAAGAGCACACCTTTCTCCACGCTCTCCTCGGTCTCGCCGCCAGCGGCATTCAAAACGCCCAGTCGCATTCCGAAGCCGTCCGCCTCAATCAATCGCTCGACCAGAAGATTCAGGAGCTCCGCGCTCTGCTCGAGATGGTCCGCGGCTTGGCGGCCAATCTCGAACCCGAGGGAATCGCGCGACTCCTCACCCTGACCGTGGCCGGCCGCTGGGCCCTCCGCAAGTACGGCCTCGCCGCCTGGCGCACCGGCCATCCTGAGACGCTCCGGGTTCGCGGGCTGGACCTGGCCCCCCTGCTGGCGAATCGCGAACAACTCGCCGCGTTGCCCGACGCCCACCTGCTCACCGAAGACCTGCACGGTCTGCCCGCCGGCTCGATTGTCTTCCCCATGCGGTCGGGCGACGCAGTCACCGGCCTCATGGTCTGCGGTCCCCGAGGCGGCGACACCGCGTATTCGGAAAGCGATCTGGAGTTCGGCGCGGGACTCGTCGCGCAGGCGGCCGTGGCCTTCGAGAACGCCTGGTACTTCCGCGAAACCCTCGTCAAACAGCAGATGGAAAAGGAACTCGCCATGGCGGCGGCCATCCAACAGATGCTGTTTCCGGCCAGCCTGCCGGAGTTGCAACACACCGCCGTAGCCGCCCGAAATCGTCAGGCCAAACAGGTGGGCGGCGATTATTACGATGTGATCCCGCTCGACCGCCGCGGCCCCGGTGAACCACACCTGCTCTGCGTCGCCGACATCTCCGGCAAGGGCATGTTCGCGTCCATCCTCATGGGCAACATTCAGGCAACCCTGCGCGCCCTGCTCCAGGGAGATTCGCACGTCGGTCCGCTGGCCGGACGCACCAACGATCTGTTGTGGGCCACCACCCCATCCAATCGTTACGCCACCGCATTCCTGGCCTTCTACGACCCCGCCTCCGGTCTTTGCCGCTGGGTCAACTGCGGCCATTGCGACGGTTTGATTTTACGCGCCAACGGCGAAGTGTCGCACCTGCCCTGCACCGGCCTCGCTCTCGGCCAGTTTCCGCGGCAAACGTACGAGGAAGAAGTCTGCACGCTCGAAGCCGGCGACATTCTCGCCATCTATTCCGACGGCGTGAGCGAGGCCAACAATCTCGCCGAAGAGGAGTTCGGCACAGACCGTCTGATCGATGTGATGCGGCGCAACTCGGCCGCGCCTCCGGAGGCGATTGTCGATGAGGTCTTCCGCGAGTTGGACGAATTCGCCGGCGAAGCTCCGCAGTTCGACGACATCACCATCATGATCGTCAAGCGGACCGGCGCGGGAGAGCCGCGGTGATCCAATCGTTCGTCGATCAGGTACTGCGCAGACCGAATCTTTCCCGGACCGCGCAGTGGGGCTGGGCGGTCTTCCTGATCGTCGGCCCGCTGGCTTACTTCGGCGGCTCCCTTCTGGAAGAGCGCGGCATGGGCCGCAACGCCATGGTGGTCTCCGTGGATAGGGATGGCGCGCGCGCTACGGCCCAACAGTTCGCCGCCGCGCGCGGCTTCGACACCACGAATTGGGGAGCCTACGCCTCCATCGATCCCTCGGAGAATCTGCTGGCCTATTACCGCTTGCATGGCGAGGCGGCGGCGCAGGCGGCCCGGTCCTTCAGTCCCGCGGTGACGGCGCGGGTGCTGCTCGCGGGCCCGAATCCGGAGCGGGCGCAGGTATTTCTGAATGAAAGCGGACACGTCACGTCTTTCGATTTCACGCATGTGACGGCGGCCACGCAGGGCGCGCTCCTGCCCGTGGATCAGGCCGAAGCCGTCGCGCGGGCCTCTGCCGAGACCATCCCGCATCTTGCCGAAGTGCTGTCGCTCGGCAAGCCGGATGTGGATTCGCTGGATAAAACCGGGGCGGGCTGCCGCCAGTTTACCTGGCACGCCACTTCGCAGTTGCCGGGAATCTCCTTCTCCGTGGTGACGGCGGTGTGCGGATCCAAGCCGGTGAGTCAGGCCGTCAACGCCACGGTGGACAGTTACTATGCGTCGGTGCATTGGGGACGCGCGGCCCGTCCGCTCAAACTGCTCAAGGCCATTTACGCCTTGTACCTGACCATCGTGATCGTCTACAGCCTCTACCGCTACGCGCGCCGCTCCATGGAGCGCGAAGTGTCGCACATGCGCACGCTGGTGCTGGCGCTGGTGGTCGGTCTGGCCATGCTGGTGAACTTCGCTACCGCTCTGGACGAGTACGTTTTCGGCGTCATACAAGCGGGGCAGGGCATAATCTGGTACCCCATGGTGATCGCGGCTGCCGGCTTTCTGATTGTGGGCCTCGGTGTCGCGGTAGCCTACGGCGCAGGTGAAGGCGACCTGCGCGAAACCTACCCCGGCAAAATGACTTCGCTCGACGCGCTGTTTCGCGGGAAATTGCTCAGCCGCAACGTGGCCCGCTCCGCGCTCTTCGGCGTGGCCTACGCGGCCTGGATGCTGCTGCTCGAAGGGGTCGGCGATTGGCTCCTGCGCGGCGATTCCGGGAAGTTCGCCGCAGACCTGATGAAGCTGCCGTTCTTCCGCTTTCCGCTCCTGGCGCTCTTCGCCGGCCGCGTCGTTTCGGTCACCCTGATTCCAGCCGCCGGGCTGCTGCTGCCCCTGGCATTCTTGGGACGCCGCGTGCGGCGCCCGCGCCTGCGCACGGCGCTCATGATCACGTTTGCCGCTTGTGGCTGCCTGTCCAACGTGTCAGCGTACGGGTCCTTCCGCGCGGCCCTGATCGGCGTCGCGCTGTTGACGGCCACCCTCATCGGTCCCTTCTTCGGCATGGATCTGCTGGCCGCCATCTTCGGTCTCGGCGCCTTCGAAGTGGCCACGTCGATGGCCCGCCTCATGGCCCTCTCGCCGGTATGGACTCAGTTGGGCGCCGCCGTCGGCGCCATCGGCATCGCGTTCCTCGCGCTGGAGGCCTGGGCTGCCCTGCGCGGACGCGAGTACCTCGAAGAGGAAGTCCGCCCCGCCTACGCCGGCAATATCGCGGCCCGCCAGCAAATGCAGGCCGAACTGGCGGCGGCGCGCGAAGCCCAACTCCACCTGCTGCCCAAAGCGTCGCCCGAGATCGAAGGCCTCTCGATCACCGCGGCCTGCGTTCCGGCGCGCATCGTGGGCGGAGACTTCTACGATTTCTTCCCACTGGACAACAGCCGCCTCGGCATCTTCATCGCCGAGGGTGGAAATCGCGGCATCGGGGCGGCGCTCAGTATCGCGCTGGCCAAGGGCTTCCTGATGCATACCGTACGCCGCAATCTCTCGCCCCGCGAGGTGATTCAGCGCATGGAGTTGGCCCTCGGGCCGCTGCTTGAAGGTGCCGGCGCCGGGGCCGAGACGCATGTCGCCTATGCCGTGCTGGATGCCGCCGCCGGCACCATTCGCTATGCACGCACTGGCGACTATCCGCGCGTCGTGGTCATGGGCGCCCTCAGCGGCGAGCAGAAAGTCGAACTGCCCGGCCGCGGTTCGGTCATCTACGAAGGCGGGGCCAATCTGCGCACCGGCGATACCGTGCTGCTGTTCACCGATGGAATCGCGCGCCGCGTGCGCACCACCAGTCCCGCCGCCGCGGCCGGAATTCTCAAGGCTTTGGCCAAGAAGCGGCGCGAGCATGAACTCGAAGACGACCTCACCGCTGTCGTGATTCGCGTGCTCCGCGTGGGCTCGGCCATGGAAGGTGTGGCTTGACGCGCAATGGCGTGCTCGCGCTGGCCGCCGCGTCCGGCTGCCTGCTATTAGCGCTGGTGGCGCCGCGGGCGCACCCCGCCGGCCAGTGGCGCATTCAATCCGATCGCGAAGAGAGTCAGGTGCGGGCGCGCGAAATCTCCTCTGCCCTGGGTGTGGATACCACCGGCTGGACCGGAACCGTCGCCGGCTCCACGGACAGCAAGGCCGGCTATCAGATTGAACAGAATCCCGGCATTGCCGAGGAGCGCCGCTTCTCTCCGGTCTTTCCCAAAGTGGCCCTCCAGGCGCCCACCGGTAACGCGCGCGTCCTGGTGAAACTCTCGGCCGCCGGCGAGTTTAACCGTTGGGAATGGAAAGGGTATCCCAAGGCGAAGGCCATCGATGACGCTGCTTCCCGCGCCATCGCGCAAACCGCCTTGGCGCAGGCCATGGGCAAGGACGCCGCCGCGTTTCAACCTGCGGCGGAACCTACCCGCGGCGGCGACGGACTGGTCTTCGCCTTCGAACGCTCCGCGCCTTTGGCCGAGCGGTTTGAGGCCACCATTGATGCAGGCCGGCTGGTAAAGGCCGAAGTTACGCCCGCCTATCCGCGGAACAGCGGCTCGATGGAGATCTCCACCAACATCAATACCGCCACTGGGGTCGTAACCAGTACTTCCACAACCAGGAACGACCGTAAGAAGTACATCGATGTGTTCACCGGCGCAGTGGGCGTGGGAATCGATTTCCTGGGCGGCGTACTGGCCGCCTGCGTCTACATATTCTGGGCCGTACGCCGCGCCGTCAAGCACCGCTTCGTACTGGCCTTCAGCGCCACCTGCATCCTCTGGGGCGCGGTCTACTGGGCCAACTGGATGGGCTTCGATCAGCGCTACGATTCGGTTGCCGGCGGCGATACCATAACGGAGAATTTCCTGGGCGCCGTCGCCGCGCTCGTCGGTCTCCTGATTGTGTACATCATCTTTATGGGCGCGACCGATGCCATCGGCTTGCGTCCGAAACTGGTGGCGCTGCGCAGTCTCTTCAGCTCGTCGTCGCTCAACAGGCATTCGGGCGGCTCCATTCTGGCGGGGCTGGCATTGGGTCCGCTGGTTACGGCGCTGCCGCTCGCGGTCTCGTCCCTGCGGCTCCTCGGTTCGCAGCAAACCGGCGATTATGAGGCCAGTCTGGTCTACTCGGCCCACCCGTTCGTACAGGTTTTCGACCTGTTGCCCAGCCTCGCGCTGTTGGGTCTATTCGGCTTCGGCACCGGCTTCCTGGCCCGGTATGTCCGTAAGAAGTGGCTGTCGCTGGGCCTGCTGGCAGTGCTCGGCACTCTGTTGCTCTGCACCGTGGCGGTGCCTTCGGAGACGCTGCCCGTGGCGTTTCTGACCAATGGCGCGCTGCTCTTCCTGCTGTACTACCAGTTGTTCCTGCGTGTGGACCTGCTGGCCGTGCTGACTGCCGGATGGTGCGGCCAGGTCTTATGGAACGTGTGTGTGCTGACGCTGCAACCGGCGGCGTCGCTGCGCAACTCGGCAATCGGCGCGCTGGTGATCCTGGCGGGCGCCGTGGGTTGCGCGATGCTGGTGACCTGGCGCGGCAGGGAACTGTCCCTCGACGAAGATACCGCCCCGGCCGTAGTCACCTCGCGCCGCGAATCCCTGATGCGCGAGTTCTCCATTGCGCACCGCGTGCAGCAGCAGATGCTGCCCAGCGAGCCGCCGCGGATTCCCGGCTGCAGCGTGGCGGCGTCCTGTGAGCCGGCGCAGGACGTGGGCGGCGACCTGTTCGAGTTTCTCCGACTGCCCGACGGCCGGTGGAGCATCGGCGTGGGCGACGTTTCGGGTAAGGGCGTGCCGGCGGCGTTATACATGACGCTCACCAAGGGCCTGCTGATCGCCACCACCCAGGACAGCAGCGATCTGGTGGACATCATCGGCCACGTCAATCATCACATCTACGCGGCCACCGAACGGAAGACTTTCGTCACCATGGCGCTGGGCGCTTACGACCCGGAGACGCGCCTGTTCGATCATGTGCGCGCCGGCCACAATCCCATCGTGTGGCGGCGTCCGGCGGAAGATTCCACGTCGCTATTGAATGCCCCTGGCCTGGGTTTGGGGATCGTTTCCGACCGGCTGTTTCGCCGCGGCATGAAGCTGGACCGGCTGCAGTTGAGCTCGGGCGACGCCCTGGTATTCTATTCCGACGGCGTGACCGAGGCCATGAATGTCGACAAGGAGCAGTTCGGCGAAGAGCGGCTGATGCAGGCCGTGCAAGAGTCCGACGGGCTCGAAGCCGGCGCCGTCCGGCAGCGCATCGTGGACCGCGTGAAAGAGTTTCTGGCGGGAATTGCGCCGCAGGACGATATGACAGTTGTGGTGCTGCGAGTACACTAATCTATACAAGAGCGATATGGCGACTTCTTTCAATATTCGACGCTCCATGCAGGATGCACTGACGGTTCTGTCGCTGGAGGGGTATCTGGACGCGCACACCGCGCCGGATTTCGAGAACGCGGTGCAGCAGGAAATCGACGCCGGCCACAAGCAACTCATTGTGGACTGTCAGGGGCTGACTTACATCTCCTCGGCCGGCCTGGGCGTCTTCATGAGTTTCCTCGAGGAACTGCGCGAGCAGGGCGGCGATATCAAGATCTGCGGACCCTCGCCCAAGGTTCTGCAGGTATTCGAGCTGTTAGGCTTTCCCGCCATCTTTGACATGCTGGACGACGTTCCGGCCGCGGTCCAACGCTATGCCGAGTCTCCGGTAAAGGGAGCGGAATGATGCCACCGATTGAACGGACGTTCACTTTGCAAGTGCCCTCGTCCACGGAAAATCTCGCCATGATCCGCGACTTCGTCACCAGTGTGGGCGAGCAGGCGGGCATGACGGCGCCAAAGGTAGCGCAATTGGAACTGGCCGTCGACGAGGCCTGCGCCAACGTCATCGAACACGCCTACGGCAAGGACATGACGAAAGAGGTGTCTGTCCGCGCCACCGTCGACGACGATGCCGTGGAGATCGTGGTCACCGATACCGGCCAGGGCTTCGACCCTTCGGCCGTGGAACAGAAGGATCTCGACAAGCTGATCTCAGACCGCAAATCCGGCGGCCTCGGCATGCGCCTGATGAATCAGTTGATGGACGAAGTCCATTACGAAATGATCCCCGGCAAAAAGAACGAACTCCGCATGGTCAAGAAGCTGAAAAGGTAGAGCAGGCGCTTCCGACTATGCCGGCGGCTTTCCCGCCACTTGCAGGTTGTTGATCACCTGCGAAACCTTCGGTACAGCCTTCGCCACCGCTCCGGCTTTCGTTTTCAGATCGCTCGAATTCACCTGACCGGCCAGGGTGACCACGCCGTTGGTGGAATTGACCGAGACATTGGTGACCGTGGTCGGCCCGATATCCGACGCCAGCTTCGACTTGACCTGAGCAGTAATCTCCAGATCGTTCACCTGTGCTTCCGGCGATTCATTCGTCCGGCATCCCGCCAGCATTGCGCACAGCAAAGCCACGGGCAAGAGAATCCGCATCGACATCCTCCGCCGTCCCTGGTGCAACTGCATCTCCACTGATCGATTCATCCCTGTGGGCGCGAACGTGCCTCTGAAACCTATATGAAGATTCTGGTGGCCGTCAGCGGAACTCATCTGGAAGATGCCGACCCGATTGCCGCCGCCGCCGCGTTCCCGTGGCCGGCCGGCTCGGAGTTCCGCGTCCTCTCGGTGGCGCAGATGGTGCAGGTCATGGCGCCGGGCCCCGCGCCCGCTCTGCCGGACATGGTTACTCAAATGAGCGTCGATGACACCGCCCGGCAATTCGCTCTCGACGCCGCCGAACGGCTTCGCCACTTGGGATACCCGGTCGAGGCGGTCGCGATGGAAGGCGCGCCGGAAGCCGTCATCGTGGAGTATGCGGCGCAATGGGCCGCGGACCTTATTGTATTAGGGTCACGCGATCGCTCGCGGGTTGAGCGCTTTCTGCTAGGCAGCGTTTCCCAAAGCGTAGTGGCTCACGCGCCCTGTTCGCTCCTGGTCGTCAAACACTCACTTCAGTAAACGGCTGGCTAATAAACCAAAAGCTGTATTTCCACGCACAACTATTTCGACTATCCTGCAAGCTCAGAATGGTTGTAAAGCAACATCGGCATTGGCTGGAGCGGAGTCCATTATTGGACGTCGTTCTGTTTCTTGCCGGGTTCCTTTCCACCGGCATCCAGTTCCACACCGCGCGCTTCGGCACGGGCTTCGAGACGTTCACGCTGGCGCGCAATCTGGTGGATTCCGGAACCTTCTCCAATCCCTTCGGCGTGAATAGCGGTCCCAGCGCGCACCTGGCTCCGCTCTTCCCCTTCTTCCTGGCCATGCTGATCCGGATATTTGGAAACGGCGCGGGCTTTGCCGTCGCCATTTCGTTTGCCACTCTGGCGGCGCACGGTCTTCACGCCGCGTTGCTGCCGCGCCTGTCCGACCTGTTCTTCCGCGACCGGCGTCCCGGAATGTGGGCGGCTCTCATCGCTACGCTGCTGCCCGTGCTCTACTTCTTTCCCCACTCGGAAGGGATTTTCTGCGCGGTGGGTCTCATGCTGTTTTGCCTGGTCACGGATCGGCGGCTTTCCCGCGGCGGCTCTGGCGGAGCTCTCTTTACCGGCCTCTTCGCCGGACTGCTCACGCTGCTGAATCCCACCTGCCTGCTGGTATGCACCCTTTGGGTCGCATATCTGCTGTGGCGCGGCAGAGTGGCCTTCGCTTCCCGTTCCACGGCGCTGATCGCACTGGCGTACCTGGTCACACTGACTCCCTGGACGGTGCGCAACTACCAGGAATTTCACAAGCTCTTCTTCATCCGCGACAACCTGGGCATGGAATTGTGCGCCTCCAATAACGATGTGGCGCAGCCCACCATGCTGCGCAATCTGGACGGCGGCCTGCACCTGTACCACCCGATTACGTCGCCCTCCGAAGCGCGGCTCATTCAGCAGGTAGGCGAGTGGGAATACAACCGCTTGCGAATGAAGACGGCCGTCGAGTGGATCCGCAGCCATCCCGCAAGATTCTTCACCCTGACCCTGCTGCGATTCTGCTACTTCTGGTTCCCCGATAGCGAAGGCGTCACCCCGGTGCACGGCGCCGGCATCGCCTGCCTCACCCTCTCGACCCTGATCAGTCTGGGACTGATGCTGTGGCGCAAGCGACCCATCGCGGTGTTCGTGACGGCGGTGCTGGCCATATACCCCGCGCTGTATTACCTGGTGGCCATCGACCCGCGATACCGCACGCCCATCCTCTGGGTCTCCCTGCTGGGGGCCGGCTATCTGCTCTGGTCGGCACTCCTGGCGGTGCAGCGCAGGCCGGTCGCGCAATCGATACGCAGCGGCGGCGGATTTCCGCACCTCCACCTGCTAGAATAGCCGTCGTGTTTCGGACCTGCTGCCTTCTTCTGCTCATCGTGTCCGCCGGCTTCGGTCAGACATCGACCGCGCCCCTTGCCTTCGAGGTTGCTTCCATCAAACCGGCTCCGCCTCTCACTCCGGATCGCTTCCGCTCCGGACAAGTGCACGTGGGAGTGAAGATCGACAAGGCCCAAGCCGATTTCGGCGGCATGCCGCTCAGGGACCTGATCGCCCGTGCCTACGGCGTGCGAGTGTTTCAGATTTCGGGTCCGGACGAGTTGACCTTGCGTTGGGACATTCTGGCCAAAATGCCCGAGGGCTCCACCGAAGATCAGGCGCCGCAAATGCTGCAGACGCTGCTGGCGGAGCGTTTCGGCCTGAAACTGCATCGCGACTCGAAGGAGTTTCCGGTCTACGCCTTGGTGGTGGGCAAGAACGGGCCCAAGTTGACGCCGCGTCCGCCGGACTACGATCCTAAGTCGCAGAGCAGGTCCCGCCCCTCGACGCTGGAAAATTACGCCAATATGATCACTGCCGCAGTGGACCGGCCGGTGGTGGACCAGACGGGTGTGAAAGGCGAATACATGTTCTCCATGGACATCATGCTGAACGCCATGATGGCGCGGGCGCGGTCTTCGGTGGAGCGCCAGGCGGTCGTCAATCCGGGGCGTCCAGCCGAACAGGCATCGGACCCGTCGGACGGCGGAATCTTCGCCGCCATCCAGCCGCTGGGCCTCAAGCTGGAGTCCAAAAAGCTGCCCATGCCGATCCTGATCGTCGACCACGTGGAAAAGACCCCCATCGAGAACTGAAAGCCGCCCACCTGCTAAAATAAAAGTTATCCACTCCCTGGGAGGAACAGCCTAAATTGAACACTGCGATTCTCGCTCTGGAAGACGGCAGCGTCTTCGAGGGCAGGAGCTTTGGTGCGCCCGCCGAGCGGTCCGGAGAGGTGGTATTCAATACCGCACTCACCGGATATCAGGAGGTCTTCACAGACCCTTCCTATTCGGGCCAGATCGTGATTCTCACGAATCCTCAAATTGGCAATTACGGCACCAGTGTCAGCGATAACGAAGCGCTGCATCCTTATATCGAAGGCCTGGTGGTTCGCGAGTTTTCGGCCATCGCCAGCAACTGGCGCAGCGACGCCCACGCCAACGCCTTTCTGGCAAACGCCGGAATACCCGTGGTGGACGACCTGGACACCCGCGCCCTGGTCCGCCATTTGCGCACGCGCGGTGTGATGCGCGGCGTGTTGTCCTCCACGGAAAAGGACGCTCAGAAGCTGGTCGAAAAGGCTCGCTCCATCCCCACCATGGCGGGTTTGGATTTGGCCAGCCGTGTGACCACGCCATCTCAATACGAATGGACCAAGCCCGTGGAGCCCTGCTCTCCGAGCGACCTGATCGGCATTGCGCGCCCGGTACAGCATCACGTGGTGGCTTACGATTTCGGCATCAAGCACAACATCCTCAGGCGCCTGGTCCACTCCGGCTGCCGTGTGACTGTAGTGCCGGCGCTGACTAGCGCGGAGGATGTGCTGGCGCTCAACCCGGACGGCATCTTCCTTTCCAACGGGCCGGGCGATCCGGAACCGCTCGAAACGCAGGTCGGTAACATCCGCAAACTGATCGGCCGCAAACCGATTTTCGGCATCTGCCTGGGCCACCAACTGCTTGGCCTCGCGGTGGGCGGCAAGACTTACAAACTGAAATTCGGACATCGCGGCGCCAACCATCCAGTGCGCAATGAAGTCACCGGACAAGTGGAGATCACGTCGCACAATCACGGCTTCGCGGTGGACCCGGATTCGCTCAACCTCAACGACATCGACATCACCCACGTGAATCTCAACGATCAAACCCTCGAAGGTTTCCGCCATCGTATCCATCCGGTGTTTTGTGTGCAGTACCACCCCGAAGCGGCGCCCGGACCGCACGATTCGCATTACCTCTTCGACGACTTCGTCCAACTCATGAGCGGGAATCAGTAGCCGATGCCCAGGCGCACCGACATTCATCGCATCCTGATCGTCGGCTCCGGCCCCATCATTATCGGCCAGGCCTGCGAGTTCGATTATTCCGGCACGCAAGCCACGAAAGCGCTCCGCGCCGACGGTTTCGAAGTC
>DASZMZ010000375.1:0-16757 GCA_035551455.1 Candidatus Sulfopaludibacter sp. | reverse complement strand
CTCCGGGAGCGGCGCCCTCGGGCTTGGGTCGTCCACTGCCGCCGCCGAAACCATAGCGGAAACGGGCGGCTGGAATGACGACGCGGTCCCCGGCAGTCACCGGGTCGCCATAGACGTTCTTCACGCTGCCGGCGATATTCTGAAGTAGTCTCTCTATGTCCATGCTGTGTATTATGCAGGAGCCGATATAATTAGGGGAGGCGTATGACGGAATCGGAAAAAGAAAAAGCGAAGGCTACCGCGGCCGCAGGGGTCGGCGCGGGGCTCGGAGGCGCTGGTGGAGCGTCTGTCGGCATCTTGGAACTGGCTGCCCAGGCGGGGTCGGTTACCGGGCTCTCGGCCGGACTGGCGATTGGAGTAGGCGCCTTGGCGGGTGCTCTGGTGGGGCTTGCCGGTTACGGTATGTATAAGAAACTAAAGAAGCCGAAGAGTTAGCCGATCGATACTTTGACCTATTGACAAAGTTCCCTTAGAATTTTGTACAAAGGGGAGTTTGTCTGGCCGCCAAAGTCTACACACTGACTCCGAAGGTGACCCCGGAGGTCGATCCGCTGGCTGACCTTGCTTTTGAGATGTGGCTTGCGCATGGTTTCCATACCGGCAGTTCACCGGAAACGGATCTCCAAAGTGCCGAAAAGGCTCTGCGCATGAGTCGCGGGGGAGCGGGTGCGAAACTCTTTGTCATCCCGCGGCGTAGCTCAGTTTGAAGCGCTCAGTTTGAGAAAATGACCGCCCCGGTCCCTTCGATCTGATAGATTGTGATCCCCTTCGTTACCGAAGCCGGGTCGAACTTCCTACCCTTTTCCTGAGCCTCTTCTTCGGCGCGTGCCGCGGCCTGCTCGCGAGTCAATTCCAACTTACTGAACTTACCCTCGGCCACTACGGTCTTGCCCGAGGAATCCTTGGGAAACTCGATGACTCCGTCTTCCACTTTGACGTGGATCTTCTGGCCGTCGTCGTTGGTCAAATCCAGCCAGCAGCCGGCCATCTGGCAGACTTCCACAATCTTGCCTTTCACTTGCACGGTCTTGCCGGCGTAGTCATCCGGGTGAGCCAGCAGAGTGGCAAGTGCCAGGGGCTCTGTCTGGGTCAGCGGCTTGCCCAGTTTCAGGTCAGCGGCGGAAAGCAATCCAACCGCCGCAATCGCGGCCAACAAAACTCTCATGCATGACATGGTAACGCCGGTCGTGGGGTTTATGCGGTCGCCAACTGCGGTTCTTCCACGGTCAGCGGCGCGCCGGTCCGGCCGGCCAGGCGCAAGGGGACCTCGCGGAGCTGCAGCGGATCGAGGCCGCGTGCCGGGTGGCGCTGATTCCAGCCATTTTCGGTCTTCGGAAACGCTACCCAGCCGGTCCCGGTCACACAGGCAATCCAGTGGTTCGGATGGTCCAGGCTCTTGTACAGCTTAATCATTGTCGTGCCCTCCCTCAAGATCAATTCCAGGTTAAAAATATCTGAAATACGTGAAATGTTCAACAGATCTTATGAGGGTGTGCGGAGAATACCCACACGCGGGGGGAATTTCCCTAGGCGAAGCTCAGAACCAGCGCCGGACCTCGGCGGACCAGGTGTGGCGTCCGCATAGCTACGTCGGCCAGAAACAGGTCCATGCGCGCCGGGGCGATGTGCATTTTGGAGGCGAGGCCATACCGCACGGTCACGCCACCGGAGGTCCACCGGTTCTCGTCGCTCGGACCGACAAAGGTAATCACTTCGTAAGGGATCAGGATTTTCATACAGAAAGCGCGGACCAGCAGACCTTCGGGAGTGGTCCGGTAAGACTGCGGATAAGCGCAGATCAGGAGAATGATGAGCACGGGTCCGGCAATCCAATAGTCGCCGCCCAGCAGCACCACCGTGAGTGCGGCGACAATGGCCGCCGCCAACCACCAATTGAATTTTGCATCGTAGGTCATATGGTGAGGAGGGTGGGGCAGGGAGAGGAAATCCTGCCCCACGGTTGGTTCAGCCGGCCTTTCGCTTGTTCTTCAGGTCCGCCAGGAGGCGGTCTACTTCCTCGGCCTTTTCCATGGCGGCGAACTGATCGTCCACGTTATCGGCGGCCAGCTCGCTGTGCGCCTGGGCGGCGGCTTCGGTATGCTGCACCTTGTTCTTCATGCGGTCGAATGCCGCGGCGTTGGAGTTGTCGCCCATGGCCATGCCGGCTTCCGTGGCTTTCCCCAAGGCGCGCGAGCGGCGATGCTGCGCAATCAGCATGTCACTTTTGGACTGCGCTTCCGCCAGCTTTTGCTGCAGCTTGAGAAGCGCCGTCTTCAAGTTCTCCACCTGCGTCTTCTGATCTTCCACCTGCTGGCGGAAGCTCTCGGTCATGGACTTGTAGCTCATGGATCGCTCCACGGCCGCACGCGCCAGCGCATCGTCCTTCTTATCGACGGCCAGTTCGGCGCGGCGCATCCACTGTTTGGTGTTCTCTTCGTTCTCTTGCAGTTTCTTCTCCAGCACGTGCTGGTCTGCAATCGAAATAGCGACTTGCGTTTTCACCTGGAGGAGCTGATTCTCCATGTCCAGGATCACCTGTTTGATCATTTTCTCCGGGTTCTCGGCCTTGTCCACCAGGTCATTGAGATTCGCCCGGACCAGCGTTGCGACTCTTTCCAGAAGTGCCATGATGATTCTCCTTTATGTATGCTGCTTGCTATGCCGACTGAGCCTTGCTCTTGTCGTCCGGTTTGACAGGTTGGTCGCCGATCAGGCGCACCTTCTTCAACAGATCCTGGAGCGGCATGCCGCTGAGGCTCTCGAAGAGCGCGGGTATCTGCGCGGCCATTTCGGTAATATCCCCCGTGATCTTGTGCATTCCCGCCGATGTGCCGTTGCCCGTGGAGACGATGGTGATCTTGTCCACGTTGGCCAGCGGCGAAGCCAGCGCCCTGACGATTTCGGGCATGCTGGAAATCAGCTTGTCGACAATCGCCGCCTGGTTGAACTGCTGATAGGCTTCTGCCTTCACGTTCATCGCCTTGGCTTCGGCCTCACCCTTCTTGAAGATGATCTCGGCTTCGGCTTCGCCCTGCGTGCGGATGGCCGCGGCCTTACCTTCGGCTTCCATGATCAGCCGCAGTTTCTCGGCTTCCGCCATGGTTTCGATGCGCTTGCGTTCGTACTCGGCGGCCTTCAGCACCGTCGCGATCAGCTCGTTTTCCCGGCGGCGGATTTCCGCCTCCTGCACCAGGACTTCGTGCTCCTTTTCCACCTGGTGAATGGTCACTTCCTCGCCGCGCACCTTCTGCTGCATCACATTGCCCTGGATCTCATAGGCCTTGTCCGCCGTGGCCTGCTGCTTCTTCACCATCTCCAGGTATTCGGCCTTCTTCACTTCGAGGTCGCGCTGCGCTTCGGACTGTTTGGCCTGCGAGAGCGTCTCCGCCAGCACCCGCTCCTGGTCCGCCTGAGCTTTGGCTACGGCGGATTCGCGCGAGGCGACGGCGCGTTTGATGGCCGTATCGCGATCGGCTTCGGCGGCGGCCACATCGGCATCGCGCTTGATGCGCGCCACGTCGGGCCGGCCCATATTGCTGATGTACTCGTTCTTGTCGCGAACTTCTTTGATGGTGAAGGAGATGACTTCCAGCCCCATCTTATTGATATCGTCGGCGCAGGTGGACCGCATGCGGTCGCCCACCATCTCCGGCTGTTTGACAATCTCTTCCACCGTGAGCTGGCCGATGATGCCGCGGAGATGGCCTTCCATCACCAGGCGGATCAGGCCTTCGCGCTCCGACGGGGGCTTGGTCAGGAACTGCTCGGCGGCAGTCAGAATGGACTCCGGATCGCTCTTCACTTTGATCTGCGCCACGGCTTCCACCGTGACGGCGACGCCCTGTTTGGTATAGAGGTCCTGCTGCGGCGCCACATCGAACGACATCAGTTCGAGTGACAAGCCGCGGTAGCTTTCCACCATGGGGAAGATGACCGTGCCGCGGCCTTTGACCACGCGAGTGCCGCGGAAACCGTATACGATGATCGCCTCGTGCGGTCCGGCCTTCCGGAACAACTTGGCGAACATAGCCATCAGGAATAAGACTGCCAGCACCATCATGCCGGCAATCACGAATGTTTGGTTGTCCATAAACGTTTGCCCTACTCTCCTTGGGCGAGACATTGCTCGCACCGAATGCGGCCCTTACAGATCCCCGGCTGGGTCGCTCCACCGGCGCACGTATGCAATTCCTTTTTCGTAGCGGGTCACCATCACTTCGCTACCCTTATCCAGGGCCGCGCCATCGTCCGAGCGTGCTCCCGTGACGCGCCGCGTGCCCTCCTGCGAATAGACCAGTTCACCGGTGCCGCCCGAGCGAATGGGAATACTCAGCTTTCCCAAAACGCCCACCATGTCGTAATCCGCCGGGTCGAGCTCCGCTTCGCGAGCCATCAGAAACTTTGCCAGGAACAGGAACACGACCGATCCAGCTCCCAAACCGCTCACCGTCGCAATGATGAGCGCCAGCACAAACCAGACATGGTAGTAATGCTCCAGAAGGTAGCCGGTGCCGCCAAACCAGGCAAGGAAAGCGGCGATCGTTCCGAAATTGAACCAGGAGAGATTGGCCTGTCCCGCATGGCCGGGTCCGGTGTGAACATGGACTCCGTGGTTCAAGTGCAGGTGGGGGATATGCAAGTGCACGCTACCGGCCAGCAGCGACAACGCGCTGAATCCGAAGCCCACCAGAAAACAAATTAAGTAAAAACTCGACCAGGTCACGAACGCCTCCTCTTTTGGTTGGTCGCCGGAGCTTTCAATACTTCAATCAGGCGCTCCGCCAGTCCCGGGTTTTCCAGAATGGTTCCGAGCAGCACCATGCACATCCGCGAATCGGAGTGTTTGGCAATGGTCAATAGCGCGCAGTGCAGGTCCGGGTCGCGGCGGAAACGTTCCGCCCCGCTGACCAGCCAAAGATCCAACTTGTCTTCCAGCGCTCCGAGATCAGAGATCAGCTCATTCTGAAAACCTTCCGGGTCGTCCACCAGATATCCCGGATGTACTTTAAAAAAACGCGCCAGCAACAGGCGCGACGAATTCGTGAGATGCGGCCGCGCCCCGCTTTCAATTTGGGAAAGGTAGCTCTGGCTGATGGACTTGCCGAGTTCCTTTTCGATCAGGCGCGACATTTCCTGCTGGGAGAGGTCGCGGTTGAAACCGCGAAGCGTGCCTTCCACCTCGCGCAGGTATCGAAGTTTTTCACCAAGCTTCATATTGCAATGTGTAATCACTATATGGCAATCTGCAATCGCGGTCAAGAACTATATTTGGCATGTTTTCAATTCTTTCGATGTGATAAGCTGGCGGGCATCTTGCGGCAGGCCCTGCTACTGTTCTTTCTCGTGCTCTTTCGCGGCATTTCCGCCGATTTGACGGTCGCGCGGGTCACGGCGATGGCCAAAACGTACTTTCGGGATTCGGCGGAAGTGCCGATGACGGTGTCGGTGGGCACGGTAGTCACCGATAGTACGGGCCGGATGAAGCATCAGGGCCAATCGACGGTCCGGCTGATCTTTCATGGGTATAACCAGTCGTCGGGCCACTTTTCGCTGCGCGGCGACTCGGGCTGGTTCAATACGGGGGCGCTGCGCGACAGCATTGTCGGCGATGTGACCGCGTTCATGGCCGCGGCCATGATTTCGCCGTTCAAGGAGCAGACCAGGACCGTCCAGATCATCCCGCCCTCGACGGTGCTGGTGAGCGACGGTGAGTGTCCCGTGCTGGAATTGGCGCCCCGCTGGATGGTGCCGAAGCAGTTCTGCGGCACGGGTCGTTTCCGGCTGGCCGAGACCGGCGGAGAACTCACCTTCGAGCATTTCAGTTTCGACAGTATGGGCCGGCCGGCGCGCGCCCGCATCGCTTATCTGGGCGATGTGCAGTGCACGGCTTTTCATGCGGACCTGGAATTTCAAAAGGTCCTGCTGCCGGGCGACTCGCGGCCTTATTTCTGGCCGAAGGAAACGGTCACGGTGCTGACCACGAATAAGGGTAAGGTCACGATCACGAATCGGTACGCGGCGAAGGGCCGGTAGCAGCCAGGGCGCCTACTGTCCCCGCGATTCGATCAGCGGAATCTTCGCCTTCTCGGCCGCTTTGTTCAAGTTGCTCAAGTCCAGACTCAGTACGCCGTCCCACTTACTCAACTGTTCCTGAATCTTCTTACTCAGCATCTCGAAGGTTTCCACTTCCGCTTGCGTGGGAGCGGCATCCCCGTCCACCGCGAAGCTTAAATACGTAAGCTGCTCATCCAGCATCGTCGGGAAATTCAGATCGCCCTCCGTGCTCTTGACCTTCGTTTGCACCAGACTCTCTTCAATTGCCGTCAGCTTTTTCAGCAACTCATCGGCCCCCGACCGCACCGGCTCCCATGCCGCCGCGCCCGCGTATTTCCGGTTCATCGCCTGTACCTGCCCGCGCAGATCGCGCAGCTGGTTCACCGTTTTGTGCATGGCCGTCAGCCGCCGGTTGATCTGCTGCTGCAACTCGAACTCCTTCTGCAAATCCGCCGCCGTGGCCGACCCGCGTGGATCCGCCTTCACCTCCACGGCCACCGTCTGACTCTTGCCGCCCACCGTCAGCCGCGCGTGATACGTTCCCGGCAGCACCATCGACCCCTTGGGCGCCGTCTCGCCTTCGAAGAACGCACCCGGAATTTTCACCGGATCCTCATAGCGCAAGTTCCACGGGAAGCGATTAACCCCCGCCTCTGCCGGAAGCTGCTCGTTCAGTTTCTGCACATCCGGCCATTCCCCCGGACCCTCCACCTCGGCCTTCTTCACGCTGGAATACGACTTCACCACCAGGCCCTGCCCGTCCAGAATCTCCAGCTTCACTTCGTCCTTGGGCGCCTCCTTCAGGTAGTAGCTCAACAGCGCCCCAGCCGGCGGATTCTCGCCTACCGGCTGCCGCTTGTTGACCTCGTCGGGGAAGCGGACGCGCCATGCGGTCCGCGCCGGAAACAGCACCGTCCCGGTCTGCTCGTTCCAATTGCGCAGCGGCGTCACATCGTCCAGAATCCAGAAGCCGCGCCCGTGCGTCGCCAGCACCAGGTCATCGTTCTTGATCAAAAGATCGTGCACCGGCACGGTCGGCAAATTCAGTTGCAGACTGCGCCAGTGGCCGCCGCCATCGTACGACACAAACACGCCCGTCTCCGTCCCCGCGTAGAGTAGACCCTTGCGCTTGGGATCCTCGCGCACCGCCCGCACAAACGAGCCCTCGGGGATCCCCTCCACCACCGCCGTCCAGTTCTTCCCATAGTCCGTTGTCTTGTAGATGTAGGGCCGCAAATCGTCCAGCCGGTGACGGTCCACCGCCGCGTATGCCGTCCCCGCATCGTGCGGCGAAGGCTCGATCAGGCTCAACAGGCTCCACTCCGGCATCGCCTTCGGCGTCACGTTTTCCCAGTTCTTGCCGCCATTACGCGTCACGTGCACCAGCCCGTCGTCGCTGCCCGCCCACAGCAGCCCCTTCTCCACCGGCGATTCGGCCAGGGTGAAGACGGTGTCATAGAATTCGACGCTGGTGTTGTCCTTGGTGATCACGCCGCCGGACGACACCTGTTTGGTCTTATCGTTCCGCGTCAGATCGGGACTGATCGCGGTCCAGCTGCGCCCCTGATCCGTGCTGCGGAACACCACCTCGCCCGCCGTGTAGAGCACCGTGGGGTCGTGCGGCGAAAACAGAATAGGCTCCGTCCACTGGAAGCGATGTGCAAAATCACCGACGCCGTGGCCCGACGTATTGATGGGCATGGGCGAAATGTCGAAGGCCTGCTCGCTGCGCTTATCGAATCGCGACGCGCCCTGTCCCGCCGCGTATGTAATCAAATCGTTCTTCGGATCCGGCGCCAGATACGCGCTCTCGCCGCCCGCAATCTCGTACCAGTTGCGCATCGAGATCACGCCCGAATCGCTCCAACTCGCCGTGGCCAGCGACGTGTTGTCCTGCTGCGCGCCGTAGAGGTAATACGGAAAGCGGTTATCCGCGGCCACGTGGTAGAACTGCTCGGTGGGCTGATTCAGTTGCGTGGTCCACGTCTTGCCGCCGTCCGTGCTGATGGTGGCCCCGCCGTCATTCCCGTTGATCAGACGCTGCGGATTTGTCGGATCGATCCACAAGCCGTGATGGTCCCCATGCGGCGCCGGAAGCAGCGTGAACGTCTTGCCCGCGTCGTTAGAGCGGAACATTCCCGTATTCAGCGCGTAGACCACGTCCGCGTTTTTCGGATCCGCGAAGACATGGCTGAAATACCAGGCCCGCTGCCGGTACTTCTGATCGTCGTTGATCAGCTCCCACTTCCCGCCGCCGTCGTCGCTGCGGAACAGCCCGCCTTTTTCCGCTTCGATCATGGCGTAGATGCGGCTCGAATCGGCCGCCGACACCGACACCGTGATGCGGCCCAGCGGACCCTCCGGCAGTCCATTGCCGGTGAGGTGTTTCCACGTTACGCCGCCGTCTGCCGACCGGTACAGCCCGCTGCCCGGTCCACCGCTCTCGAATACCCACGGCTGGCGGCGCACCTGATACATGGCCGCGAACACCACGTTCGGATTGTTCGGATCGTATTCCACGTCGATGCCGCCGGTGTCGTCGTTGACATAGAGCACCTGGCTCCACGTCTTGCCGCCATCGGTGGTGCGGAAGATGCCGCGCTCGTGATTCGGTCCGAAGGCATGGCCCACGCCCGCCACCAGCACCGTGTTCGGGTCGCGCGGATGCACAATCACGCGGCCGATCTGGCGGGTGTCGCGCAGTCCGATATTCACCCACGTCTTACCGGCGTCGGTGGATTTGTAGACGCCGTCGCCATACGTGATGTTGCCGCGCAGACAAGCCTCGCCGCTGCCCACATAGATGACGTTCGGGTCTGATACCGCCACTGCGATCGCACCCACCGACGTGATGCCCGCACCCGCGCCGCCGCGGTCTGAAATCGGCTTCCAACTGGCTCCGCTATCGATGGTCTTCCAGACACCGCCCGACGCCGCGCCGAAGTAAAAGGTATTGGCGTCGCCCGGAATGCCCGTCACCGCCAGCACGCGTCCCCCGCGGAACGGACCCACCAGACGGTACTTCAGACCTTCCTGCGCGGAGGCCGCGCACACCATCAACAGAGCTATCGAAACGAATCGCATGGTCCGTATAGTGTACATAAATCTCACCACCTGAGGGCGCTTTCCAGGTCTTCGATCAGGTCGTCCGCATGCTCCAGCCCAATGGAGCAACGCAGCAGATTCTGCGGCGTCTTTGTGCCCGCGCCCTCTACCGACGCCCGGTGCTCAATCAGACTGTGCGCTCCGCCCAAACTCGTCGCCCGGATGAAGAGTTCGCACCGCGCCGCCACGTCCAGCGCCCGTGCCCGGTCGCCCTTCACCAGGAAGGAAAGCATGCCGCCGAATGCCGACATCTGCCGCGCCGCCACCTCGTGTCCGGAGTGCGTCTCCAGTCCCGGATAGTGCACCAGTTCCACCTGCGGATGCGCGCTCAACCAGCAGGCCAATCGCATGGCGTTCTCCGAATGGGCCCGCACGCGGTAGGGCAGGGTATCGACGCCCCGATGCGTCAGCCAGCAATCGAACGGCGAGGGCACGCCGCCCCCGTACCTCTGCGATTTGCGCGCCCGCTCGAACAGGTAGTTGTCGTGCTTCGTGATCAGGACGCCGCCCACCACGTCGCTGTGGCCGCTGATGTACTTGGTGGTGGAATGCGCTACCAGGTCGATCCCCAGTTCCAACGGCTGCTGCAGCACCGGCGTCGCGAACGTCCCGTCGCACACCGTCATCACGTTCGGCCCCGCGGCGCGCGCGATCTCCGCAATGGCCGCTAGGTCGGTGATCTTCATCAGCGGATTCGACGGCGTCTCCACCCAGATCAGCCGCGTCTCCGGACGCAGCGCCCCGCGCACTTCATCCGGCCGGCTCATATCGACATAGGTGGTCTCAATGCCAGACTTCGGGAAGACGTCGCCGATCACGTGGCGCAGTCCCCAGTAAACGTCGTCCGGCGCCAGAATATGGTCGCCAGGCTCCATCGCCTGAATCACCGCCGTCGCCACGGCCAGTCCGGAGGCAAAGCAGAGCGCCTCCTTGCCGCCTTCGAGATTGGCCAGGCAGATTTCCAGCGCCTTGCGATTGGGATTGCTTTCGCGCGAGTAGCTGTAGCCCAGCGGATACTCGCCGTCAATGCTGCGTTCGAAGGTGGTGGAAAGGTGGATCGGCGGGGTCACGGCTCCGGTGGCCGGATCGATCCGCCGGCCGGCATGGATGGCGCGAGTTTCGAGTCTCATCACTGCCAGTTTAGCCCCGCCGGGTGAAATGCCCCACCCAATCGTGTTAACTGTCGAGTTTCACATCCTGTTTTCTTAAAGTTGGGCGTGGCAGTCGAATTGCATTGAGGTGCGTATATGGCATACGTAATCACGGATACCTGTACTAAGGACGAGTTGTGCGTGCAAGCCTGCCCGGTGGACTGCATCCATCCCAAGCAGGACGAAGGCGGCTTCGCCGAAGTGCCCCAACTCTATGTGAACCCCAACGACTGCATCGATTGCGGCGCCTGCATTCCGGTCTGCCCCACCAACTCCATCTACGTGTTGGATGAGCTCCCCGCTGAATTCGCCGCCTTCGCCGAACTCAACGCGAATCACTACAACTAGCTCGAAAGGGGCGGGCCTCCCCGGCCTGCCCCGCTGAACCCATGAAGTCGCTTGAGCGCGGAACCGATGACCGTGGTTGAAGCAGGCAGGAAGGCGGCCGTCTATGGTGTTCGCCACTTGCTGCACAGCCTCGATTACCACCTCGGCCGCGGACTGGCTGCTCCGGACAAAGTAGCCATGGTCCTGACGCATCGCTGTAACTGCCGTTGCGTCATGTGCGACCTCTGGCGGACCGGCGACGCGGCCAATGAACTCCCCGCCGAACGTTGGCTGGCGCTGCTCGATGAATTGCACCGGTGGACGCCGACGCTCCGCGTGCGGTTTGTCGGCGGAGAGGTCTTGCTGAAGCCTGGAGTCTACGACATCCTCCGCAAGGCCGTTGGCCTCGGCTTCACGGTCAATCTCATCTCGAATGGTCTGGCCCTTCAGTCCGACCGTGCCTATCGCGATCTGATGTCCACGGGCCTGAGGTACATCACCTTCTCGCTGGACGGCAGGGATCCGGCCATCCACGACCGCAATCGCGGAACGCCCGGCCTCCATAACGTGGTAAGCGAAGTGATTCGCCGGATGAAGCGCGACCGGCCCGCCATGTGCATCTCGCTGGTCTGCATTCTGATGCGGGAAACCGTGCCGCAGTTGGTCGAGTATGCGCGATGGGCCGAAGAACTCGGCGTCGACCGCATCTTGTTTCAGCCCGTGGCCGAGAATCTGGGACGGCCGGAAAAACGGCCGGACTGGCATCGGGAAAGCGACCTGTTCGTCCACGACCTGGAGACGTTCGAGCACTCGATTCACGCATTGGATGGACGGGACCGGCGGCCGGCGCACCTGGAGATGCCATTGCGCCCGCTACGCGAGATGCGGGAGTATTTCGTCCGGCCGGACTCGTTCCAAATCCGGCGCGGCCCCTGCATGCTGGGACAGACGGACCTGCAGATCGACCCCTCGGGCATCCTCTATATGTGCGATGTCAAGCAAACGGCGTTCGGCCATGTGGACGACGGTCCGCTTCAGCAGGCGTGGAGAAGCGAACGCGCCGGCGAGGTACGTCTTGCGATCCGCGAGTGCCGGCGCCCTTGCGCCTCGATGTGCAATCGCTCTCCCGGCCTCTGGGAGAAGGCCGCGACATTTCTGCGGTATGCGCGGGCCGGCACACTGTAGGAGGTGGCCCACCATTTTCCGATAGCCCCGTTTTTACGCCCCCTCATCTCGGCACGATTTTGGCGTCAGGCGACCGTCCGAAAGGAACGGTAGAATGAGGGATGGCCGATGTGCGACGTTTGACTGCGATCATTGAGCGTGAAGAGAGCGGCTACTCCGCGCTCTGCCCGGAGTACGACATCGCCAGCCAAGGCGCGACCATCGAGGAAGCGCGCGACAACCTCGTCGAGGCTCTGAGCCTTTTCTTCGAGTGCGCGGACGCTTCGGAGGTTGAGCAGCGCTTTCGACCGGAGGTGCTGGTTACCCAGGTCGAGGTAAGGGTTGCCTAAACTCGGGCCGCTCTCCGGCGAAGCCGTCTGTCGCATTTTGGAGCGTCATGGGTTTCAACGGGTGCGGCAACGAGGAAGCCACCGCGTCATGCAGAAGACTGGCCCGGCGGGGAGCACAACGGTGCCGTTTCCGCTACACCCGGAACTGACACGCGGAACGTTGCACAGTATCATTCGTCAATCGGGGCTCCCTCGATCCGCTTTCGAACTGTAAGCGCTGGCCACTTTTCCCGTAACGGCGTCTTATTGCCGCTTGGCAGAGCTAGGATTAAACCGTGGACAGTCGCGCCGAGATTCTACTGTCGAACCTCAATCGTTACGGTGCCGCAGCGCTATCGGTTGTCACCATTACGGCACTCATGGTTTACCCGATTCCGTTTTGCATCGATTGCGAGTATCCGAATCCATGGGGCCATGTGAACGTCAAGGGCGAAGTGTTCGTTTCGTTCTGGCTTCTGATTGCTCCTTTACTCGCCGGAGCCTTTCCGATCAAGAAAGGCTGGATGGTCCCAATAGTGGCTGTCCTCGCCTTGGTGGCAACTCAGCCGCTTGGCGGCGTAGCTTGGTGGTCGCTGCGAGACAATGAGGGGCCACTCATTCTCCTGCTTGGTGTTCCCTTAGCGGGGCTGACCTTCGGCGTCGGGCGCCTGACCCGCACTATCGTGACTTCTGTCCCATGCCAATTCCGGCTGACTCGTTCTGTCCGACACGTTTTACGCCGCCGGTTCCAATCTGTACCTGGCCGCGACCATTTTGGCGACAAATCGAAGTTGATGATGCTGAGGAAAAAGAGGCCGCTGAATCGCTGGGCAAGGGTGGTCGTGGTTATTTGCACGGTCGCCGCTGGGTATCACTGGCTTGGAATCGCCAGCTTTGCGATTGGTCTTGTTGTTTTCATGTTATACGAACTGCTCATGCCGCCACCTCGGTATCGGACATTCGGTCCAGGCCAAATCCAAGAGGCCATTGACAATCGCTTCGGTCATTTTGGAAAAGCCTACCGCGAAGATGAACCGCCTCAGATGGCGGGGCGCAAGGTTACGAGAAATGATCCTTGTCCCTGTGGCAGCGGTTTGAAATTCAAGCGGTGCTGTGGGCTAACTCAGGAGCCTTAACACCGCCTTACGGTAGTGGATCAATCGAACCGTACCGAGGGCGGTCTACTTTCCCGTAATCCCGTTTTTTCAACCGCTCGACATGACACCGTTTGGGGGTCTGCGGCAAAACAAACTACAATGATCCCGTGCGCGGCATCCTAACCATGTTGACCACGGTTGTGGGCCTTGCGGTCATCGCGCTGGGTTTCGTAATGTGGGCTGCTGCCCCGCACAGTCCCGACCTCCGTCCCGATGCTGCTGCCGCTCTTATTTCCGCCCGACCGGAATTCAACCGTTACGCAAGCATGGTCGCAGTATCAGCCACGACGCGGGGCAAAGATTCGTTGAATACCTGCTGTTACACGGCAGACTTCAGCTTTCGACAGAACGGAGTGCCGACGGTGATCCAAGCACGAGCGCTCTTTCGGTTTTCCGGTAAGCGGTGGCGCCTCGACACATTCTGGTGGGGGAAGCCGCCAAACGTCCGTTCCGCGGATGTAGGTGTGGACCAGCCTGACGCAAGCCACTGACCCGAATCGCTCCAGGTACATTCCGACAACCGGTCTTTGCGCGATTGATTACTATTTCGGCGGATTCGGTGAGGCCCGAAGCTTCGCAGTATGCGAGATGGAGAACGCGACGACCTCAGCAGGTTTGCCGATCATTCTCTCTGGCTCTTGATGGTGAATCACGATTTCGCCAGTCGCTGTGACCAATCCAGTGCCCCGCCCGCGAACTGGCAGAGGCACATTGCCAATAGCCCGAATCCCCACATCACCAGTGCACTTCTTCACAAGGATGAAATACGTCGCGTGGACCCCCCAAAAAAATCTCCCGTCAAACGTAAATGTCTGTCCAAGGTGCTCTCGCGGGTGGCTTAGCACCTCACACACGAGGTCCGCTTGAAGATCCGCTGCGGGAGCGGGCGTTGAGAGAACGACACCCCCCATCAGCACAACTGGTAGACTCGCCAAGAGCCGCATCCTGCGTCGGAGCATAGCATGATCCGTTATCCCTATGGCCTGCACGGGAATTAGTTTCCGGTCGGCGGTCTCGAAGTGTTAGCGCTGTATCGGAAACAATTCAAACGCGGCCTTCGTAACTGAAGCATCTATTTCTGAACACGCATTCGCTGCCGCCCATGACGGATCAGACAAACGGAAAATGCTATCCACGCGACGCCAATGATCCACGCATACCCACTGCTCCGCTGCCGGGGCCAACTCGCCATTTCCAAGAAAAACCTTCATCGTTTCCTGCCCCCATATCGTAGCCAAAGCGCGAGTACTTGGGAATAACCCTAGCACCAGCATAGTTTCAATCGAGCATTACCGCACCCCCACCTGCACCCAGTTTCCGCCCAGCGAAACACTTGTGGACCCTGCCTTGAGGTCCGATGGTGCGGTGACGATCACTTGATACAGTCCCGCCGAGCCGCTGCTCAATCCGGCGAAAGTGGGCGTGACTTTCTCGCCTGAAAACGATACCTGCGGCCTCACCACTGCAACAGCCGGAGGATCGGGTGCTGCCGCTCCGGTCTCTACCTGGGGACTCGTCGCACCCAATCCGATAGCCCAGAGAATCAGTGTCTCTCCGGCCCTGGTCGGATGGGTGGCATCCCGTATCTGGTAGAAAGCGTCGGTGATCGCTGCGATTTGCGCTGCGGTCGCGGCCACGGTGACCGTCACCGAATTGCTGGGCACGCCATTCCGCTCGACGCGCACCAATGCCGTTCCCGCTGCCGCTCCGTACGGCATCTGAAACGCAATCTGTCCGTAGGAACTGTAATACAGCGGCGCATACACATCGTTGACCAGCACGCTCGCGCCGCCCAGATTTTGCGGAAGCGGCAGCATGCCGGCGAGTGCCGGAGATTCCAGCGAAAGCTGCTCGCCTTTCAGAATGCAGACGTCGCCCGGCGCGACCGTGCTGAGGTACGCAGCATTGTCCAACACTCCCTGATAAGTGACGACCGGCGCACCGCGCGGCGCCACTTCGAGATCCACCGGCACCGCCAGGGGACAGTTGGCCGCATTGCATGCAATCGTCACAACGGAGTCCTGATAGAGCCCGGGCGCGCGTGATGCCGGATCGACTGCCAGATAGATCGCGCCGTTGAATACCGACGCGGTCACTCCTTCACCGGCCGCCGCGACGCTTTGGACCGTGAGCGTACCGGCCCCGGAGTTCGTCAAAGTGATCGGCGCCAGGAATGGATACGCAGTGGCAGGACCGCCCGCGGAGAGTCGTACGTTAACCCGGCTTGCCGACGGTACGGCGATCGGCAGCGTGGTCACTCGCAGAGTCACCGGAATCGTGCGGGCAACGTAATCATTGAGTGTCACGCTGCCCGAATACGCGCCGGACGGCATGTCCGCCGGAGGAGCCAGGTGAATATAGCCGGTCTGATAGGCATAGCCGAGCGTGCCGAGAGCGTAGAACGAAACCGCCAGCCACTTTCCGCCATCTTGCGTATGGGTTGCGATCGAGGGCCCGCTCGTCCACGAAGTGTCGCCCGTGTAGAACGGGATGTCGAGCATCGCGCCGGGCGCAAGATACTGGTCGACCGTCACAGGCTCTCCGCCATCCACCAGGACGGTGGCCGTCACCACCTGCGGCGCGTCCACGGCCTGCGCATCGGAAACGGTGACGCTCGCCGTCACGGTGCTGCGGAGCAGGCCTGCCACGTCGATGGTGAAATTCAGGCACTGCTTCGCATCCACGGTCACGGTCAGCCACGAAGCGGAGCTTGCCGCACTCAGCGCCAGGACGCCGTCGCCTGCATTCTGTGAACAGATCGTCTGGGTCGCGGCCATACCCGGTTGCCACACCAGCGCACTGGTGGAAAGCCGCAACACTGGGGCCGCGATCGCGGGCGCGCAAAGCAGGATCAGCATCCACCGCACATTTCTAAGACCCCGCGCCAGCCCGATCCACTACACCCTTGCTATCCTCAAAAGAGCACTCGTAACGCTCACCTGTAATGAAAAAACTTCTAGCCCTCAACCGCAGCGAGATCGCCATTCGCATCTTGCGCGCCGCCAACGAACTCGGACTCCGCACCGTCGCCATCTATTCGCAGGAGGACCGCCTCGCCCTCCACCGCTTCAAGGCCGACGAAGCCTACCTGATCGGCGAAGGCAAAGGCCCCGTCGAGGCCTACCTCGACGTGGAAGGCATCGTCTCGCTTGCGGCCGAAAAAGGCGTGGACGCCATCCATCCCGGCTACGGCTTCCTCTCCGAAAATCCCGCCCTCCCCCGCGCCTGCGAGCGCGCCGGCATCACGTTCATCGGACCCAGCGCCGAACTCCTCGATCTCCTCGGCGATAAAACCGCCGCCCGCCGCCTCGCGCAAAAGGCCGGAGTCCCCGTCGTACCCGGCACGGAGCAGCCAGTCACCAATCCCAAACAGGCGGCCAAAGTTGCCGCTGAGATCGGCTTCCCGCTCATCGTCAAAGCTGCCTTCGGAGGCGGCGGACGCGGCATGCGCGTGGTCGAAAAGTCCGCCG
>DASZMZ010000374.1:0-20973 GCA_035551455.1 Candidatus Sulfopaludibacter sp. | reverse complement strand
GTCGAAGGCTTCACCGAGCTCGCAGCCGGAGTCTCGCTTGCCTTTCATGGTTTCGAATTCCCAGAGGTGGGCTTCGACGCGATGGAAGCGGCGGAGGAGCCATTCGTTGCGGATGGCGGTGTCGAGGTAGTAACGCTGCTCGGGGTCGTGGGCAGTGTAGTGGGTGTAGTATTCGGTGACGAGTTGAGCGAATTCCTCGCGAGTTTCGCCGAGGACGAACTGAGAATCGATGTCAAGGCCCGATGTCAGTTGAGAGTTAGTAGTCATAAGTTCTTCAACTGATTGAATGCTACCCCGGTGTCAAGTCCGACTCCGAAATAGGGTCGAGGTAAGTGACTGAGTAATATGGAAATATACTTTTTCGAAATTTGAAATAGGTTTGTGAATGGTTTACCGTCTGCCTACGTGAGGGGCGGCGGGCGAGGCAACCGGGCGAGAGGCTCCGGGCATGGCTCCGATACCGGGCCGGACGGTCGGGAACGAGGAGGTAGGGGGGTGGTACACGCTTCCCGTGCCGGTTCCGAAAGTGGGCATGCGCGTGGGCTGGCGGATGGGCAGGGCCGGCAACAGGGGACGACCGGGGAAAGTCAGCAGCGGCGCACCGCCATAGCCGTATCCGTAGGCGCCGTATCCGTAGGCGCCATAGCCACCGAGGCCGCCATATCCAAAGCCTGATCCGTACGGCGCCCACACGCCGAAATTGCGGAGGCCGTAATTCGGCGAGTAAAACGACCCGTAGCTCATGTAGGGATTTCCCAGAGTGGGCGGGAAGTAGGTGTATCCGGCCAACGATAAACCCGAGGCATCGGCGAGGCTGGGATAAAGCGCAGGGTCATCCACAATCTGCGCGGCGGTGGCGTTATCCGCGGCGACTGCCTCGCTGCGGTTGAAGGCCCATTCGTTGAAGCCGTCGCCGGGCGCTCCGAGCGTCTGTTCGGGAACGAGGACATTCGCCAGGGGCAGGGTCTGGCCGGCCTTAGCGACAGCCGGCGTACCTCCGACGGTCTGCACACTGACTTCGCCATCGTAGACGCGGATCTGCGGCGGGGTGGTATCGATGCGATAGACGCCCTTTTTGGCCACGGACACCTGCCAATCCTTATAGGTGACGGTCACGGAATTTCCGGGAAGAGGTTCCTTGGCCTGCAGGATGGCGGAACCGGTGATGAGTTCGAGGCGGGTATCGGCCAACTCGGTGGAGACCATCTTCAGGGCGGTATCCTCGGCAACGCGCAGCATGACGCCGGGGCCAAGGAGGATCTCCGCACGGCCTTGCGCGGTGCGCAATTCGGCAGAGTCGGGAACCTCCGGGAAGCGGCCGAATTGGGGCTGCAACGGTTTGCCGTTGACGGCGACGAGTCCTTCGAAGTAGTGGATCACGCCGGCATGAGTAGAGAGGATGGATTGCGCAGCAGCGGGGACCGAGAAGACCACGGAAAGCGAAAGTATAGAAGCGTACCAGCGGGGAAGCAACATAACACCCCTTTGGAAATGAGTATCTTCCCTTTGCGGAGCGCCGTCAACCGGCAGCTGTAATGAGATATGCTGTTGCGATATGAAAAAGACGTTACTCGCGGTCACCGTCGCCGGCCTGTTGATGGCGCAGGATAAGGTGGACGAGACCAATACGGCCCGCTTCCGCAGCGAAGAAATGGAACATTCCGAGATCATGCACACGCTGCACATGCTGACGGACCGGTACGGGCCTCGAGTGACGGGCACGCCGAATCACGAGGCGGCGGCGAAGTGGGCCGTGGCCGAAATGACCAAATGGGGCATGAAGAACGCGCATCTGGAAGCGTGGGAGTTCGGCCATCCGGGTTGGGCGAATGAGCGGGCGTACGGCTTCATCAACGCGCCGGTCCGCGAGAATCTGAAGTTCGAAGTGCTGGCGTGGACGCCTTCCACCAATGGGACCGCGAGCGGTTCGTCGATTCAACTGGAATTGCCGCAGGGTCCGCCAGCTCCGGTTCCCGAGGGAGCAGATGCAGCGGCGGCAGCCGGGCGGGGAGGACGCGCGGGCAGGGGCGGACGCGGCGGCGGGCCGGCCCGTCTGGGTCCCACGAAGGAACAGATGGATCAGTGGGTGGCGGAGAACAAGTCCAAGATCAAGGGCAAGATGGTGCTGATCGGGAAGGCCGCCGTGATTCCGGTGGTCTTCGAGCCTCCGCAAAAGCGTCGCGACGATGAGCAGGTGAAGGCGCAGTACGATCCGGCGAATGCGGGCAATGGCCGCAACGGACGGGGCGGCGGGGGTGGCGCTGGCCGGGGACGCGGCGCGCAGGACCCCTCGCGATTGACCGCGGTACAGGTAGGCGAGGCCGTGGATGCAATGCTGCTCTCGGGAGGCGCTCTGGTGCGCGTGAACGATGGGGCTCGCGCCGATGGCGTCATTGTGGCGCAGCAGCACCGGGCCTACGATCCCACCAAGACCATTCCCACCGTGATTCTGCGGAATGACGATTACGGCCGGATCGAGCGTTTGCTGGCCGATGGCGACGACGTGAAGATGGAATTCACGATCGCCAATCACGTTTATCCGGAAGGGAAGACGAGCTACAACGTGGTGGGAGAGATTCCGGGCACCGACAAGGCCGATGAGGTTGTCATGCTGGGGGGACATTTGGACTCGTGGCACAGCGCGACGGGCGCGACGGACAACGCCATTGGGTCATCGATCATGCTGGAGGCGGTGCGGCTGATGGAGGCGTTGAAGTTGAAGCCTCGGCGCACGATCCGCGTGGGTCTGTGGTCGGGCGAGGAAGAAGGACTGCTGGGCTCGCTGGCGTATGTGAAGCAGCATTTCGGGACGTTCGAAAATCCCAAGCCCGAGTTCGCCAAGCTGGATTGCTACTTCAATGTGGATACGGGGACGGGCCGTTTGCGCGGGGCGGGAATTTTCGGACCGCCGGAGGCTGCGGGGGCGCTGCGTCCCGCACTGTCGCCGTTTGCGGACTGGGGAATGTTCGGGGCGAATACCACGAGCAGCCGGGCCACGGGCGGCACGGACAGCACGTCTTTCAATAATGCGGGGCTGCCTGGAGTGGGCTTTTCGCAGGATCCGATCGAGTACAACAGCCTGACGCACCACACCAATCTGGACACGTACGAGCGGATCATTCCTGACGATGTAAAAAAAGCCGCTGCCGTGGTGGCAGCGGCTGTTTGGCACGTAGCGAATCGCGACCAGATGGTGCCGCGATTCACGAAGGAAACAATGCCCGCGCCAGTGGAAGCGCGGTAAACGGCGCTATGGGTTCATTATACGTGACCGTTCACGTACTGGTTAATTCTTGACCGCTCACGTATAATGCAAAGATGGCTGCAAACGCAAAAAAGAAAAATCCAGCCGCCGTTGCTCTCGGACGCAAAGGCGGGAAAAAGGGCGGCCCTGCGAGAGCCGCTAAACTCAGTCCTGAACAGCGCAGTGAGAGCGCACGCAAAGCCGTTCAGTCACGTTGGGCAAAAGGCAAAGCCGGCAGCGACTCGATAGTTCTCAAGACTACCGTCGGCGTTGACACTTCCAAGAAAGCCCTACACTTGTGCCTGAAGCGCATCAAGGACGCCAAGGACGAAAACGAAATCCGCCGCCTGACTGAACAGCTTCAAAGGATCGTCTTCCACCGCCAATATCAGAATGCCGAAAATTAGGAAGCCACCGCCGCCCGTACTTCATTGAAACATTTGGTTGACCGCTTTCGTGAAGGTCGGATCTCGGTGGCTGATTTTGACGCATTGCAGGACTGGCTGAATTCCAATCCTGACGTACCGCACGGAGCGTGGTACAAACGGTTTCCGAAGTTCACTTTGGCTGGTGAAGGTGAAGTACCCAAGACGTTTCTCGCATCGGGCATGGTCCCGCATGGAACAGAAGTTCAGTGAGGGAGCGTCGAAACGCTCCCTCGGAGCTAAAGCCATTCCGTGGTTGGTGAGAAGTTTGAAATCCGCTATGGATCCCGTTGGCGGGTGGACTGGACACCTTTGAGGATGCCCAATCCGACGAGCACGATGGACATGACGACGATCCAGTGACTGGGGACGTGCAGGAGCACGGCCCCATAGATCAAGCCGCCGATCAGGATCACGAAACCGAGCAGGTAGATACCGAATGACATAGGCGTCTCCTTGTTAGCAGGGTTGGCAGGCGAAAACGCCTGCCAACCTTCAAGAGCTAGTGTTCGTGTTCGTGTCTCCACTTCCAGTAGTCGTTCTGGTCGCGCTGGTTCGCGCGGCTGAACTCGCGATATTTCTTGTGATGCTCCTTAAGGTATGTCCGGTAGTGCGCATCCTCGTCGGAGTTCCAGGTGTGGGAATCGTGGTGCGCTTTGTCCTCGTACGTACGCTCCTGGGCCTGTAGAACAACCGGTGCACTCAGGGCGCCGCCCAAAACGAGAATACTCAGAAACTTATACATGCGAAGGTCCTCCCCTCGCGGGTTGAGGAGCAAGCCGCATGCCTATGTGCGATATCGTCAGTTCAGGGCGAAACGGCGCGTCAGATTCAGCAGGCGGAGCACTTTGTAGAGCTGCACACTGACGCCGTGGAGGACAAGCTGGACGGAGCGCGATTCGGCGGAGGCGGCCAGTTGTTCGAGAGCCTGAACGCCGGCGGAATCGATTTTCGTTACGGCGGAGAAGTCCAAAGTGAGATGGCCTTCGGCGGTGCTCATTGCCTCCATTGCGTCTTGCCGGAGGAGTTGCGCGATGCGTGCGGGATCGATTGCGATAGTCATACGAGCTGACACTCCTTTGCCGGAATCTCCGCCGCGGCACTGCGGCCGCGATAGGCGCTCCAGAACAGCGCGACCAGTTCGTTCACGAGCGGCATGCGGGGATTGGAACGCCACGAAGGATCGTCGAAGGCGATTTTGGCGAGGTCTGGAATGGCGCGTTCGAAATCGGCCTCGGAGATGCCGAGGGCGGCGATGGAGCGCGGAATTTCCACGCGGTCCAGCAACTGTTCGGTGGCCTGTACCAGCCGGGTTACTTTCTCCGCGACGGTGTCGCCGCCGAGGCCCAGGAGGTCTGCCACGGCGGCGTATTTCTTGTGCGCCACATACGCGCGCTGGTTGGGCGACGGCATGAACTTGGTGGGCACGCTGGCGTTGTAGGCGATGACGTGCGGCAGCATCACGGCATTGGCCAATCCATGAGAGATGTGGAAACGGGCGCCGAATGCGTGGGCCAGCGCATGGCAAACGCCGACGGAAGCATTGGAGAATGCCAGCGCGGCGATGCAGGCGGCATTGTGCATCATGCTGCGCGCCTCCTCATCCGTGGGATTTTCGTAGGAGGCGGGCAGATACTTGAAGACCAGCCGGACGGCCTGCATGGCGTTGGAGTCCGTATAGGGCGAAGCGTGAATGGAGACGCCTGCCTCCAGCGCGTGGGTGAGGCAGTCGATGCCGGTATCGGCGGTGAGGCGTTTGGGCATGGACATGACGAATTGGGGATCGACAATGGCGACGTCGGGACTGAGGGAGTAATCGGCGAGGGTGACTTTTCGGCCGCGCTCCTTATCGATGAGGACGGCGAACGGGGTGACTTCGCTGCCGGTGCCGCTGGTAGTGGAGACGGCGACCAGGCGGGTGGCGTTGGGCCTGGCGGTGGGATACTGTACGACGCGCTTGCGGATATCGAGGAAGGGAGCGGCGAGTTCTTCCAGATCGGCCTCGGGCGATTCGTACATGAGCTTCATGATTTTAGCGGCGTCGATGACGGAGCCGCCGCCGAGAGCGACAATCTGGTCGGCATTGTGGAGGCGCAGGGCTTCGACGCCCTGAAGCACGACTTTCACTTCCGGCTCGGCGTCGGGAATGGCGAGTACGCGCACGGCGGTTTGGGGCGGGATACAGCGCCGCACCGTGTCCACGTGGCCCATCTGTTCCAGCATCGGGTTGGTCACGATGAGGGTGGCCCGCGATGGCAGCAGGCGCAGATTTTCCACGGCGTTCATGTTGAAGTAGATCTGATTGGGAACGCGGAACCACATATGGGCTTGTGTCCTCCGAGCCACGCGTTTGATGTTGAGGTAGTGGTAGAGATTGACGTTGTCGGTGGTGCTGTTGCCGCCGCCGGTGCCGCAGCCGAAAGAGAACGTGGGCACCATGTCGTTGTAGACGCCGCCCAGAGCGCCGATGGAGCCGGGCGAATTCACGATGATGCGGCCGGCGTTGATGGCCTCGCTGAAATCGCGGATGATGGCCTCATTGCGGGAGAAGATGACCGCGGTATGGCCGAGTCCGCCAGTGTGATTCACGTCGACGCAGACGCGAAGGGCCTCCTGGACGGAGTGTGCGCGGTACACAGCGAGGACGGGGAAGAGCTTTTCGACGGAGAGGGGATGGCCGGGCCCCACGCCTTCGATAGGCGCGATGAGGAGCTTGGTTTCCGGCGGCACGCGGAGGCCGATGGCGCGTGCGATGTCGGTGGCTTTCTGCCCCACGGCGAGCGGCTGCATCTGTCCCGTTTCGGGATTGATGACGGAGCGTCCCAGAAGCGCGGTCTCTTTGGCGCTGCAAAGGTGCGCGCCCAGTTCGGCGAACTTGGCGAGGACGGCGTCGTAGATCTCGTCATCGATGACGACGGTTTGCTCCGAGGCGCAGATGGTGCCGTTATCGAAGGTCTTGGAGGTGATGATGTCGACGACCGCCATGTCCAGATGGGCGGTCTTCTCGAGGTATACGGGAGTGTTGCCCGGTCCGACACCAAGCGCCGGTTTGCCGGAACCGTACGCGGCTTTGACGGCGCCGGGACCGCCGGTGGCATCGATCAGCTTGACCGCTTTGTGGTGCATCAGGTAGACGTTGTCGGGAATGGTGGGCTCTTCGACACAGGTGAATACGCCTTCGGGCGCGCCGTGTTTCACCGCGGCATCGTACATGATGCGGATGGCCTCCCGGCAGCAGCGCCATGCCTTGGGATGCGGGCCGAAGATCACCGCGTTGCGGGTCTTGATGGCCATGATGCACTTGAACAGGACGGTGGAGGTGGGATTGGTGATGGGCGTGATGGAGAAGATGAGGCCGACAGGCTCGGCGACTTCCACCATGCCGCGCTCCGGAAATTCGTGGATCACGCCGACGGTGCGCTTATCGCGGATGTAGTTGTAGACGAATTCGGTGGCCACCATGTTCTTGATGGCTTTGTCTTCGAGGACGCCGAGGCGGGTCTCCTCGATGGCCAGACGGGCCAGATACTGCGCCTGTTCCAACCCGGCGAGGACCATCGCTTTGACAATGCGATCGACCTCCTCCTGGGTGAATTGGGTGAAGACGGCGGCGGCGGTGCTGCCCTGCCGGACCAGTCCTTCCAGATAGGCGATTCGCTCGTCAGTGAGGCTCGCGGCTTTCTCGCTCATGGTTCACCAAACGGTATAAAGAGATCTGCTTACCTGACAATATCTTGCTCCCGCGCGCGGGGGGTGTCAATCGGGTGGCTGCAGCGTCCGGAAAGTTGCACCGACTGGGAGATACTGAAGGTATGGCCGAGCTTGCGAATCGCTTGCCGGAGAATGTGGAGGGGCCGTTTTTCGTGGACTCCACCTGCATCGATTGCGATACCTGCCGTCAGATTGCTCCGGCGACTTTTGGGGAGACGGGCGATTATTCGTTCGTGCAGTTGCAGCCGGAGTCCACCGAACAGCGGCAGGCAGCGTACCGCGCGCTGGTGGCGTGCCCCACGGGGTCGATTGGCGCGGCGGATAAGGCCGGGGTGGCGGGGGCGGTCCGCGATTTCCCGTTGGAACTGGAAGCGGGGTTATATTACTGCGGCTTCAACTCGCGCAAATCCTTTGGCGGCAACAGCTATTTTCTGCGGCATGCGGAGGGCAACTGGCTGATCGACTCTCCGCGCTTCGTGGAGCACCTGGCGCGGCGTTTCGAAGAGATGGGCGGCATCCGGTACATCTTTCTGACGCACCGTGACGATGTGGCGGATGCCGGGAAATATGCGGCGCGCTTTGGCGCGGAGCGCATCATCCACCGGCTGGAACTTTCGGCGCAACCGAATGCGGAGCGTGTGCTGGAGGGTTTCGCGCCGATGGAACTGGCTAGCGGATTCCAGGCGATCCCGACTCCGGGCCACACTCGCGGACATTGCGCGCTGTTGTGCGAAGGACGGTATCTGTTCAGCGGCGATCACATCTGGTGGAGCCGACGACGCGGCAGGCTCTCGGCGTCGCGTGATGTCTGCTGGTACTCGTGGAAAGAGCAGGTGGAGTCGGTACGGCTGCTGTCGGACTACTCCTTCGAGTGGGTGCTCCCCGGTCACGGCGAGCGCGCCTACTTCCCCAGAGAACGGATGGCCCGCGAAGTGGAACGGCTGGTGGAAGCGGTAGCAGCGTAGTTCCTCAGGCTGCTTTGGCGGCTTGCTTCGCTAGTTTTTCCTGGTGGGAAGCGACGACGACCATGACGCAGTATTCTTCGGGCGTGAGGCCCATGCCGGCGTAGGCGGCGTTTTGCTGCTCTCCGTGTTCCCGGGCTTCGAAGAGGGAGCCATCCATATAGGCATCGAGAATAGCGGGGTGCATGTAATATTTGCGGCAGGTGGCGGGGCGATTGCCGAGGCGGCGGGCCACAGCTTTGACGGCGGCGACGATGGTCTTCTTGGCCTGGGTTTCGCTAGGGGCGGGTCCGGCGGCGCAGAGTTCACGAACCGCCAGGACGGTTCCGGCCCAGGTGCGGAAATCTTTGGCCGTGAAGTCGTGGCCGGCGACTTCGTGCAAGTAGCGATTCACGTCGGCGGAATCAATAGGGCAGTGCGAGCCATCTTCGGCGACGTATTGAAATAATTCGTAACCTGGCAGGTCCCGGCAACTCTTGACGATGTTGGCGAGGCGGCGGTCAGTGAGCTCGATATTGTGATCCTGGCCGCTTTTTCCGCGGAAGCGAAACAGCAGTTTGGAGCCGGCGATGCGGACGTGGCGATCCTTCATGGTGGTGAGACCGAAGGAATCGTTTTCGGCGGCATACTCGTCGTTGCCGACGCGGATGAAGCTGGTCTCCAGAAGGCGGACCACGGTGGCCAAAACCTTCTCCTTCGGCAGGCCGGAGCGCCTCAGATCCTTTTCCACCTGACGGCGAATGATGGCGAGCACCGCTCCAAAAGCGATCATGCGGCTGAACTTGGCCTGATCGCGAACGGCGCGATAGCGGGGGTGGTAGCGATACTGTTTGCGTCCGCGGGCATCGATGCCGACCGCTTGGAGGTGGCCCTGCGGCGAGGCGCAAATGGCGACTTTGGTCCAGGCGGGAGGGATCACCAGAGAGCGGATGCGCGCCAGATGTTTGGGGTCGCGGACCGGCTTGCCGTCTGGGGCCACGTAGCGGAAGGCGCGGCCGCAGCGAATGCGGCGGATACACGGCCCCCTGCATCGGTCATAGCGGAGGCCGGCTTCGATGGCCGATTCCAACGGGTCGCTTGAGAACATTCCAAACGCTCATAAGCAAGCTGCGTGCCAGTCCGACGGCGGGTGAGTACACGTACCGAGCGCTGGTCAGTTTTTCCAGACGGGCGTGGTGAAGGCGCCATTGCCGGCAATGTCCCAGACAGCCAGACGGGCCCACGTCCAGCCGGGAGCTGGGACATGCCAGGCGAAATCGGCGTGGTCGAATTCTCCGGTGTTGGTGAGCGGAATGGTGTGACGGTGAGTTTCGCGGCCATCGCCCCAGACGACCTCGGCCATACGGAGCGGGAAGGTCCAGGAGACGGACGCATTTACGGCGATATCGCCGGACTCGGCGGCCATGGTGGCGCGCGGCAGCAGGACTTCGCCGGTGGTGGTGAAGTAATCGCCGCGGGCGACGGCGGCGAGTGCGTCGGCCCAGTGGTCGAATGAGGGCACGGACGGCAGGCGCAGATAGTTCACATTCATGTGGCCGTAGAGTTCGTGGGTGGAATCGATCTGGAAGACGTCGACCTCGCCGATCAGGCGCTTGTGCAGACCCCAATTATTCAGGTCGTCCACGGTTTTGAAGGCGCGGTCGCCGAGACGGGGCGAGGAAAGGTCGGTATTCATGGCCTTCCATCCGGCGCCCAGGTGGAAGGAACTCTTGAGTTGCTCGCTGTCTTTGATCTGATCGGGAAAGCCCGTGGAGCCCTTGGTTCGCGGATGAGTCTGGTACATGAAGCCGTTTTCGGCGCGCAGCAATTCGATGGCGTCGGCCGGGCTGCCCACGTGGTACACGGTTCCGTATTTCGGGTCGGTCGATTTGAAGGCTTCGCCGGGACGGCGCTTCATGAACCAGTAGACAGGCTTCGGAAAGACGATGGCCCAGTGGCCGCCGAGGTAGGTGCTCATCTCCTCGGCGGGCAGCAGCAGGAGGCTGGAATCGGACTGCGCGCGGCAGGCGTCGAAGTACGCCTGTAGCTCCTGGAGACGGACCGCGCCGGTATCCGACGGGTGGCCGTCGCCATGGAAATCCATCAGCATGGCGATATTGACGCCCATGTCTTTGAGCACCGGCTTGAATGGGGGCGTCCAGTCATAGCCGTGGTCCATAGCCTGAACGGTGTAGGCGTAATGCCAGTGCGGGGCGAAGGTGCGATAGCCATCGAGGGGAAGGAAACGGTCGCGATGGGTGTAGGGCAGGACAGCGTCGAGAACGGCGGGGGCCGGGCGATCGTCGAGGAGGAGGAAGAGGTCCAACTCCTGCTGAGTTCCGGGCGGAGCATTCATCCAGGGGTAGTAGGGCGAATCGTCATCGGGGAGTTGACGAATTCCGAGCGAGACGTTGCCGCGCCAGGAGGCATACCAGAGATAGCCCATGTTGGTGGTGTAATCGCGCGCCATGAAATAGCGATGGGGCGGCGGAAAGACGGCGAGGCTGCCGGCGCCGGTGGCAACGGAGACGGCGCGATAGCGAGCGGCCACGGGATTCCATTCGGAGGCGTGGGGCGCGAGCACGGCTTGCAGTTTGCCGGCGGTGTCGTAGTAGTGGACGCGGGTCTCCATGGTGCCGCCGGAGCGGCGATCTTCATCGACGGCCATACGGATACCGGCGTCGTAGAAGTAGGCGGTATCGGGCTCACTGGTGGCGACGAGCGCGCGCTGCTGCACGAGCGTGGTGCCGGGGAAGAAGAAATAGTGGATGTTGCCGTGGAAGATGCCGAGAGTAAGACCGTCGAAGGAGAGATCCAGGCGGTCATCTTCGAAGCGGGCATGGGCGGCAGTCAATTTGAAATCGGCCAGGAAGCTGCGGGTGCCCTCGGGGTGGCTGGGCGGGAAATCGAAGAACTGGTCGAAGCCGCCCCGCCGCTTGCCGGTGGAAACCCGATATATGGGTTGAGCGCGGCTGATGACGGTCTTGCCGTTAATGGAGATGGTGGTGATGAGAGGGCGGGCGGGATCGAGCGAGAAGACGGCTTCGCAGGGGCGGCCGGCCTTGTCTTTCCACGTGACAGAGACAGCGGCAGTAGACGGACGGACCTGGATGAGGTTCGAGGCAGGGCCGGTAAGATCGAACGGCACGGCGGCCATCGCAGCGAGCGCCGACGATAAGACTGCAACCAGCGACTTCATGGGAAGGCTCGCGCGCTATACGAATTTCCAGCCTTTGCGGAATTTGGGCTTCAGCAGGGAATTGGCTTCCTCATTATTGGTGAAGCGCAGCTTCTGCGCGTCCCAAAGCAGCTTGCCTTCGACGCGCATGGCGATCACGCCCAGGAGCATCCACTGCACGAAGCGGCCGGAGACGGCGAAGTTGGAGCAGGCTGCTTCTCCACCTTTGGCGGCGCGGATCCAATCGCGATAGTGGGCCTTCACCCAGTCCTCTTCGGGTCCGGGGCAGCGGGGCAGGACTTGGGGCGGCTTCTTGTAATCGCGCATTTTGGCGACGGGAACCAAGCGGGTGCGTTCGCCGTAACAACCGGTGGTGACCATGCCTTTATCGCCGATGAAGAGACTGCCGTTGATATCCTTATCGCCGAGCAGTTCGCCTTCCGGGACGCCCGGGAACTTGGGCTGGGCAGCGAGGCGATCGTACCAGAACAACTGGAGCGGAGGCATGACGCCGCGGGCAGGAAAGTCGAAGCGAATGGCGACGCGGTAGGGGTAGGTGTACTTGTTTTTGCCCTCCATTTTGATGCACTCGACGCTGGTGGGAGCGGCGAGCCGCATGGCCATATTGGGTGTACCGAGGATATGGCAGGCCATGTCGCCGATAGCTCCGCAACCGAAGTCGGGGAAGGCGCGCCAGTTGTGCGGCACGTAAGCGGCGCTGTAGGGGCGGGGTTCGGCGTCGGCGAGCCAGGCGTCCCAATCGAGAGTGGAAGGCACGGTTCCCTGTTTGGGGACGACGTCGGGGCCCTGCGGCCAGTAGGGGTCGGGGCGATTGGTCCAGGCGTGGACTTCGGTGACGTTGCCGATATCGCCGTTCCAGATGATTTCGGCGCATTCGCGCGCGCCCACCTGCGAGTAGCCCTGGTTGCCCATCTGCGTGGCGACTCCGAACTTCTCCGCCGCCAGGGTGAGTTGCTGCGCCTCCCAGACGGTGCGGGTGAGCGGCTTCTGGCAATAGACGTGTTTACCGCGGGCCATGGCCCACATGGCGGCGGTGGCGTGGAGATGGTCAGGGCAGGAGACCAGGACGGCGTCGATGTTGTTCGTTTCTTTGTCGAACATGCGCCGGAAATCTTTGTACTTCGGCACCTTCGGGTATGCGGTGAAGGTTTTGGCGGCGCGCGAATCGTCGGGATCGGCCATGGCGACGATGTTCTCGCTGGTGCAGCCGGCAATATCGCTGGCGCCCTTGCCGCCGGCGCCGATGGCCGCGATGTTCAGCTTTTCATTGGGCGACTTGTGACCCAGGAATTTCAGCGAGGGAACGCTGCCGAAACCCGCGGCCGGGACTGCGCCCGCCAACAGGGAACCGAAGAAGAAATGCCGTCTGGAAACGTTGTTTTCCGCCATTTTAGGACTCCGGGATCTTTATCGTATCGCATTCCGCGGCTCCCAGCCGGTGCACTGGAGAACGGGGAGGCGGGGATATTTGGGGAATCGCGGATCGGTCTTGGAGAGGAGGCAGAGCAGAAACGTGGAGCCGCGCGAGGAGGTGATGGATTGGGCATGCCGGCAGGAATCGCACAATCCTGGAGGGGACTTCACGCTTTCAGGTTGTCACAGTTTGGAGCGAGCGGCGTCTGCCAGGACGGCACGCGCGGCGTCGACGATGGTATCGGGCGCGGTGTAGATGAGGTCGCTGCCCGCGGCGTCGACCATCACCAGTTTCCCTCGGGTGGAAAGTGCGGCGAGGTCGGCCTGTAGGTCAGGCGATGCATTCTTCGGGCTGAGCACGCGGAGCGGCCGATCGGCGAGATTGCCCGCGGCTTTCGCCTCCGCGGTGCTTTGCGGCCACGCCCCGATTTCCTGGAGCAGGGCTGAGCGCGCTTTGGAGGAGCGGGTCAGATGCCAGACCGTATTCCACTCAGCGGCCGTCATGCCTTGCGGCAACGGGTCCGGCGCGGAACCGGTGCTCGGCAGACTGAGTCGATACAGGCCGACGCGGTTGAACGCCTGCGCCACGGCGTCCTGTGAGTGACCCACGAAGGCGGGAAGCCGCTCGATTCTGGCGCCGCCGGGATGGCCCTTGGTCAGAAGTTCGGGGTGGACACCATTCACCATCACGATGCCGGCCACCTCAGCCGGATAGAATCCGGTGAACACGCGGGCATCGAGCGCGGCTGACGATTCGGCCACCAGCACATAAGGCGCAGGCACGCCCGCAGCTTGTAGCAGGGCATGCAGATCGCGGGCCTGGGAGGCGCTGTCTCGCGGATACGGACCGAGGTCGCTCCAACCCGAACCGGGGCGGTCGTACCAGCAGGTGGTGGTGGTCTTGGCAAGTGCGCGCTGAACGGAAATCCAACTATAGCCGGGCCGCGGCAGGCCGCTTTCCCAGAACGTGCGCGGGTTGTCGAGACTCCACGGCACGCCGCGCGAGAGAATGATGGCCGGCTGCCCTACGCCGGTGCAACTGATATTGAGGGTTCGACCGCCGATATCGACCGAGCGGCCGACTTGCGGAAACAGTTTGCGGTCCCGCGCCCGCCCGGCTTGCTCATAGAGGAGTCCAGAGAGCAGCCCGATCGCGAACAGGCCCATCCCCATGATCGTGAGGGCCACCAGCGCCGTTCTCACCCGCGAGGATCTTCGCATGACCCTATTGGACACCGGGCCGCGGGGAAGAGTTCCGGCTAGTCTAGAACGCTGCGCCAGGGTTTGCCGCGGCCGGGAGTGGGATTTTCAGGCTCCGGGTCGATTACTCGTCCATGAGCGTCCAACCGGCGCACGTCGGCTCTTTCTTTTTCCACTTCGACCTCTTTGAGGCTTCGCTGCCTGGTCCTTCGCCGGATGAGGTGGACCTCTTCCTTGAGAATGAGGCGCTTGGTGATCACCAATTCCTCTTCCACCACCGGAACAATCACGGTTCCGCCTTCGCGACGGATCGGCGGGATTTTATCAATGACGCGATTCAGCGCCACGCGCCGCACCTCGACGTCATCGTGCACCAGCGGTACGGCTATCTTGCGGGTCTTTCTGTCGACGTGTTTGTCTACCCGGATGGATCCGGTTTTGATTCGCCGCGTGCCGGCGGCGAGTTCCTCCTGAATGACCGGAACGACAATATCATCCTCGTGCTGCTTGTCCATTGTGTCCTCCAGATGGGCGGCGCGAAAGCCCGCAGGCTCCCGCGCCAGCCCAGGCTGATTACCGCTTTCCGGTCATTTCTTCCCAGCCGTAACGGACGGCGCCTTTGAAACGCTCCCAACTGCTGTTGGGGTTGGTTCGCATGTAATCTGTCTTGAGATTTTCCTCCACGTCGGACCAACTCTTACCCTTGTATCGCGGATCGGAAGCCACGCGGTAACCGTACTCGTAGGCCGGGCGGTATTCCTCGTAGGAGCCCCCGGATGTGCCATAGCGCGTTTGCCAATCGCGACGGAAGTCCGGGCCGTTTTCCGGATTCAGCTTCTCGACATCGACCTCGGTGCGGCGCACGGTGTCTCGAACATTGACAGTCCGGCTGGTGGTTTCTTTGCCGATCACCACTTCTTCGCGAACGCGGGCGCGCTTTTGCACCACGGGCTCTTCGGCAGTTTCGGTCACCTCGATGGTCTGATCCCGCAACTTCTCGCGCTCGTCCAGGGGACGGTCTACGGCGCGGCGTTCCACCCGCGCATGTTCTTCGCGCAGTTCGATCTGCTTTTCGACCGGTTCTTCCACCACGCGGCTGTGCACGCGAACACCGCCGCGCTCGACAGCTCGCTTGCCGATTTGAAGTTCCTCTTCAACCACCGGCAACGCGCCTCCCTGATCGCGAAAACGGTCGCGTTCAGCCTGCGCCTGTTCGCGGGAATACGGCGGCGTATTGGGGTCGTGCTGTTCATACCCCGTCTCGCGGTACCGCTCCACCTGACGATCGATGTCGACCGCCCCGGCGGAATTCATGATGTCAATCGCCTGATCGATTCGATCTGCCGGCGCGGTCACGCACACCACGGCGTTGCCGCGACGAACTGCCTCTGCGTAGTGGCCGCTATAGTCGTCTGATCCGCCGCCAAACAAGCGATGGAAAAATCCGCTGATGCCGCCTTCGTGCGACTCTTCGGAGTCGGAAGAACGGCCGGCCGCTCCAGTCCTAAAGTTGGACTTGACCTGTATTGATTCGCGTTCGATCCCGGCGTTCTGTAGTTCCTGGGCTGCCCGCTCAGCGGTTCTGTAATCTTCGAACACGCCGACGACGGTTTTATTACTTGATGAGTCCATATGAGTCTCCTTTTGCGCAACGGCTCGGCACGCTTTTGCCTGCGGAGCCGAATCAAGGAGAGCACACAGACGACCACCGGCCCACGCGCTCAGTGCGAATGCGGACATGGAACCGCGCGGCCCACTGGATGCGCCGCCGAGGCAGCTACTCCACCGCGAAAGCGATGACGTTGGGACCGGAGGCGATGGCGATGAACTGGCTGCCGTCCATGGAGTAAGTCATAGGCGAGGCCTTCCAGAGTTGGTTGGTGGGGAAACTCCAGAGGACCTTGCCGGTGGTGGCGTCAGCAGCCATGAGCGCGCCGCCTTCTTCGGCGAAAATGACGAGGCCGGTGGCGGTGGTGAGCGTGCCGCCCCAGGAGTTTGCGCCGCCGGGCTGGGGCAATTCCCAGGAGATCTTGCCTGTGGCGATATCGATGGCGCGGAGGATCCGTTCGGGCTGCGGGGTGGGCGCGGTCCGCTGCGAGCCTCCCAGGTATTCGCGCTGGGGCTGCCAGGTGCCGGGCGTGCTCTTGGTGTAGACGCTGCACTTTTCGAACGTCTGCACGTAGAACAATCCCGTGGCGGGATTGAAGGAGGGCGAATACCAGTTGGTGGCGCCGTCCTGCGAGGGGCAGACCAGAGTGCCGCCGGGGCTGGGCTCCTGATTGGGAAGCTTGATGGGACGGCCATCGGCGCCGATGCCACTGGCCCACGTCAGCTTGTTGATGAAGGGACGCGTCAGGAGGAGTTTGCCATCGGTGCGGTCGAAGACGTAGAAGAAGCCATTGCGATTGGCGTGGAGCAACAGCTTGCGGGGACGGCCATCCCAATTGGCGTCGACGACGACGGGGGTTTCGGTGGCGTCCCAATCCCAGAGGTCGTGCGGGGTGGACTGGTAATACCACTTGAGCTTGCCGGTTTTGGCGTCGAGAGCCAGGATGCAATCGGAGTATAGGTTGTCGCCGCCGCGATCATCCCCGTAGTATTCGGCGCTCGGGTTACCGCTGGGCCAATAGATGGTGTCGAGTTCGGAATCGTAGGTGCCGGTGAACCAGGTGGGAGCGCCGCCGTGTTCGATGCCTTTGCCCTGCCAGGTTTCGGACTTTGGCTCGCCGGGCAGGGGGACGGTCCAGAAGCGCCAGACTTCCTTGCCGGTAGCCTGGTCGTAAGCGGCGAGGAAGCCGCGAGCCCCGTGTTCCCCTCCGGCGATACCGGCCACGATGAGGCGGCCGACGGCCAGCGGGGCGGACGTGGCGAAGTAGCTCTGGCGGTAATCGGCCATGACGGTGTCCCAAACGGGCTCGCCGGTGAAGCGATTCAGGGCGATGATGTGGGCCTTCTCCGTCTGGAAGAATACGCGATCGCCGGCCACGGAGACGCCGCGATTGGTGCCGCCGGTCTTCTCACCGGGGATGCGATAGTGCCAAAGCTGGCGGCCGGTGCCGGCATCGAGCGCGTAGCATTCGTTGGAGGCCGGCATGTACATAATGCCGTCCACCACGGAGGGCGTGCCCTGGAGCAGTCCGGCATTCTGAAGAGTGAACGTCCACTTGGGCGCGAGGCGGGCGACGTTGGCCTTGGTGATCTGGTCGAGTTTGGTGTAGCGATTGCCGCCGGGGTCGCCATTATAGCCGGGCCAGTTGACGCCGGGTTGGGCCTCGCGGAAGCGGTCTCCGACGCGGCGCAGGAGGTGGATGCGGCCGTCCTGGGTGCGCATCTGGAGATCGGCGAAGCCCTGATTCAGCAGTTCGCCATCGAGCCGTTTTCCATCGACCGTAGTCGCGGTCACGGGCACGACGGGGCGGCGGCGGGGCTGGAGGGTGCGCAGAAAGCGTGTGAGCGGCGCGAGTTCGGCGGCGGTGACGGGGACAGGCGGCATGCCGCCGGAGCCGTCGTGGAAGAGCTTGGCGAGTTGCTCGTTGCTGTTGGCGGCCAGACGGTTTCGGATGTCGGGCCCCATTTCGCCGCCCGCGCCATCCACACCGTGGCAGCGGCTGCAACGGGATTGAAAAGCCAGTTGACCGGGATCGATATCCTGGGCCGGCAGGAGGGGAGCCGACAGGGCTGCAGCGATTACACAGATGAACAGTCGCATACCGTCGGTTCCATCCTACCTGTTTGACGAGGCCTTAGGGGCAAGAGACGGCCGAGCTCCGCTCGGCTGGACAGACGGCGAAAGGCGACCGTCTATCCTACTAGCGGCAGCGATTGGCGGGCTCGATATAGATCATCTTAATGCTGCCACGGCTGAAGCGGCTTTTGGGACACGGAAAATCATTTGCGACTCCTTAGAGACAAAGCGGTGTGTACGATAAGAGACCACCGGCAGCTACGGAAGAACCACCAGCCACGTCAAGCCATGAGCAGGAATCTGGAGCGGCACAGGGACGGAGTAGTCTCGGTCCAGCGTATAGGTCTTGGCGGCAGCGTCCTGCACCCGAATCTGCGCGTTTTGAGTGAGGCCGGCATAGTACAGCGGGAGGGTCAGCGTGCGCGTGACCGGCAGATCCGTCGGGTTGAACACGACGGCGAGGGCGCGTTCCGGTAGCTGCGGATTGACGTGGAGGACGGTATCGATATCGGCGCCATCGGGACGGCGGAGATGAATCAGGTCGGACTCAAGGATGGCGCGATGGGCTTTGTAGAAAGCGACCCACTTGCTGACGACGGCTTCAGTTTTCGGTGAATCGTAGAGGCGGGGTCCGCGATAGGCGGCCTGGACGCCGGAAGAGAAATTCTGGGCGAGGTGTTGTTCGTAATCGGCCAGGTGCTGTTCGAGGGGTTCCAGAGTGGCGGCGGCGCCTCCGCCGTGATACTCCACCAGAGGCACGAACATCCAGCCCATGCTCGGCGTTTTGGTCCAGGTGCCATCGTAGATATTCTGGCGACCGAGAATGATTTGCCGGTCGCGGGGCAGCGACCAGTTGGTCTCGCGATAGCCCATGGCGGTTTTGTTGGAGCCGTTCAGGAAATACCAGTCTGGAACGTTGAGGTAGATGCCGCGGGTCCGGCACCAGCGATAGAACTCCGTGATCTGGTGCCACTGGCGCATCTGCGAATCCTCCAGACCGCGATGGCCGGGGTGGCGCGTGGAAGCGCAGACGTCGCCGGGGTAGGAGCCATCGTGCTCCAGAACGTCGAAGCCGGTGACGGTGAGGAAGTGCTGGAGCTTGCGGAAATACTCGATGCCCCAGGCGCTGCCGAGGCACGGCGAGTTGCCGAAAATGGCGCCGCCCGATTTGCCGGTCTTGGGATTGATGACGTCGTTCGCCTCATCGATGTGGCGGCTGGCCAGCAGCGAGTAACCGCCCAGCCGGATACCTTTGGAGTGGGCGTAATCGGCGAGGCTCTTCATCTGGGCCAGATAGGCCGGGTCTTCGCTTTCCATATTGAGGCCGCTGCCGAAGCTGATGATGACCATTTCGAAGCCGGTGGCGGCGCACTGATCGATGGCCAGTTTGACGGACTCGGGGTCGGCGCGGCGCACGTGCATGAAGATGGGATTCTCAGCGGCCCATGGCGCGATGGTGCGATACATGCGCCGCTGGGTGAGGCCGCGGCGTTCGCGGTCTGTGGAATCGTAGGCAAGTTCGAAAGTGCGGAAGGACGTCCACGATCCGGAGGCGGGAATGGCGGCGGCGGGTCCGACGGGCGGGCGGACCTGGAGGAGGACGGGCGATTCCAGGGCGTAGTTGACCTGCGACTTGTAGTCGGGGTCCGGCAGCCAGTTGACGGTGCGGGAGGCGCTGCGGGAATCCATGCCGTTGAAGGCGTAGTCGGTCTCGACGTGGAGGACATTGGGCGGAAGGGGCGGATGGTCCACTGTCGATTCGGAGTCGACGACCGCGAGGAGTTCGGTGGTAAGGCGGTTGAGGTTGATTTCGGCGGGGGAAGAGTTGCGGACGGTGATCCACTTGGCCATGAGCGGAAGGGCGTCGTACATCTCGTAGTGGACCAGGACTTCGATGCCGGGCAGCGCGGGCTGGGCGAAATGCAGGGTGAGCGCGATTCCGGGCGGCGGCCAGGGTGCGGACGGCGCGGGCTTTACGGGCTTCCAAGCGAAGGGAGCGCGGGGTTGATCAAGATCGAAGCCGGTGAAGTGGAAGGCGTGCGCGTGGGCCGTCATGCGGTCAAGCCAGGCGGGGTTGAGGTAGGCGTAGTCGGGTTGGCCGTCGAGTCCGCCAACATTCCATTCCACGCCGTTGATTTCGACAACGGCTTCGGGTTTGACACCGCGCAGGAGCGATTCACGGGTGCGCAGATTGGTGAATGAGACGGTGGCGGCGTCGGGGGAGATGCGCCAGTTGCGGCGGATGAGGCCGTTGGTGAGAATCAACTCCTTGCCGGATTCGCTGCGATAAGCGCGTGCGGCGCGGATGAGGGGCGTGATCAGCCAATCGGCGGTGACGGCCTGGGCGGCGGCGCCGGTGAGCGGCGGCAAGGACTGGAGCGTGGCGGCGTCCGCGGATATGGCAATCAGGAGGGCGGCAAGGAGGCGAGGAGACACGAATACATTATGCTCCGGTAGTGGATGACTGGTCGGGCTGCCGAGATTGGAACGCGGGACCTGTTGCAGCACTCCGGCTGGACTCCGGGTGGGCTGATCTTATCCACGCTCGTCGAATAGCTTTAGATATGGAGCATACGAGAAGACCCGGTTCCGCTTGTTTCCAGTAATCTCCCGCAGGATACCTAGTCCGGCGAACTGTCTAGTCAGATCGTTCGCATTCGCGAAGCTCAGACCCGTGATCGAGCAGACGCCCTTAACGGATATAATCGGCCGGTGGTAGAGTGTCTCAAGAAGCTTATACGCCTTTGCGGTGGCCCTTCTAAGATCTTCGGCGATCATCTCTCGGTGCTTCTCCCGAAGTCCAACGATCTGTTTGGCCGTGGCAGTGGCTTCTTGGGCGACTTCGTAGACACCGCGGAGGAAGAATTTCAGCCACCCCTCCCAATCTCCATTTTCACGAACAGCCTGAAGGCGATCATAGTATTCAGGTCGATGTCTTTTGAAAAAATGGGAAAGGTACAGAAGGGGTCGCTGAAGTACCTTCCGTTCACAAAGAAGGAAGGTGATTAGCAGGCGCCCCGTTCGACCGTTGCCGTCCAGGAAGGGATGAATGGTCTCGAATTGGCAGTGGGCCAGACCAGCCTTTAGCAGATATGGGATCGGCGGTTCTGTGGAGTGCAGAAATAATTCGAGGTTGCCAAGTGCCTCCTGCATTT
>DASZMZ010000373.1:0-1919 GCA_035551455.1 Candidatus Sulfopaludibacter sp. | reverse complement strand
AAACGCCCGAAGAGATCGCGATTTCGGTGGTGGGCGAAATGATCGCCATGCGCCGCGCGCCGGATGTCGACTGGCGCTCGCTTTCAAAATCCGTATTCGCCCACGACAAGCTCCGGGCGCTATTGAAGTGATCGTCGGCATTATTCTGGCGGCCGGCGCCTCCAGCCGCATGGGCAGCCCCAAGGCGCTGCTCGAATATCGTGGCGAAAGTTTCATTCAAAGGCTGGTGCGGGTGCTTTCGCCAGTGTGCGGTCGCGTCATTGTGGTCCTGGGCTATCATGCCGCTGCCATCCGGCCCGGAATCCCCGGCTCCGCCATCATCACGATCAATCCGGCGCCCGAGCGCGGACAATTGAGCTCCCTGCAGACGGCCCTTCGCGCGCTGCCCGCCGAGTCTGATGGCTTTCTATTCACGCCGGTGGATTCGCCCGCCGTGGAAATCGAAACCGTCGAGCGCCTGGCCGATGAATTCCGGCGGCGCGATCCAGCGACGCTGCTAGTCATCCCACGCGTCCAGACCCCCAGCGGCCTCAAGCGCGGCCATCCCGTCTTCGCGGCTCGTGCGATAGCCGAGGAACTACTCGCGGTGCCGCCCACAGCGATGGCGAGCGAAGTGATCCACGGCCACATCCCGCAAACGGTTTACGTCGATGTGAACGATCCCGGCATCCTGACCGACATTGACGATCGTGAGGCCTACCGCCGCTTGTCGGAAGCTGCGAAATGAAGCGCGCCCTGATCATTGTCGTGTTGGTGGTGGCGGTCATCGGCGTGGCCTTGCCGTATGCGCCCGTCGATTTTCTGAAAAACCCCATCGAGCGCGCGCTGGCCCGCGGACTGGGGCGCAAGGTCGACGTGGACCAGGTGTCGCTCACGCTTTTCTCCGGACCAGGCGTCTCGCTCGACGGCGTCACCATTCATGAGGACAGCCGCGCGGGCATCGAACCTTTCGCCTATGCCAACACTCTGGACGCCCGCATAAACCTGCTGGCGCTGCTGCGTGGACGCCTGGAATTTTCCAGTTTGGATTTGAACGACGCCACCTTTAATCTGGTGAAGCCCACCGGCGCGCCCTGGAATTTTCAGATGCTGCTGAGCCAGACGGTCACCGCCGGCACTTCCCCACCCTCAACCAGGACCGCGCCCGTGGGCCCCGCGCTGCCCGTGATCCCGACAACCTTGCCGGCTGTCAAGATGCGCGGCGGACGCGTCAATTTCAAATTTGCCGAAACTAAATCTGTCTTGTATTTCGACGACACCGACCTGGAAGTCGCGCCGGGCGACGCCGGCGCCGTGGAATTGCGCTTCTCGGGCGTTCCATCGCGTACCGACCAAGGGGCGCAAAACTTCGGACACTTCTACGTGCGCGGACGCGCTACGCCGTCCGCGGCCGGCCAGCAATTCAACTTCGCAGTGGAACTCGAGCCCAGCGCACTCGACGCGGTCGCGCGCTTGTTCGATAACGGCGACGCCCCTCTCAAGGGCCTGGTTTCGCTCGACGCGCAGGTTTCCGGAGCGCCGGCCAGCTTGGACGTCAAAGGCACTCTGCTGCTCGAAAACGCCGGTGAATGGCGGGTCGGCTACAAAGGCAAGTTGGATCTTGTAGCGCAGACGTTGGAGCTGGATTCCATTTCTCCTGCCGGCCTGAATACCAAGTTGCACGCCAACACTCGCGATCTGCTCACCACTCCGCAATGGGAAGTTTCGGCGGACTTCAACGATGCTCCCCTGGGATCGGGTCTCGAACTCGCCCGGAACCTGGGTGCGCCGCTGCCCGCGAAGATGACTGCCGCGGGCGTGGTCGCCGGCTCCGTGCGTTATCTCAATACCGAGGGACTGGGCGGCAACCTGGAAGTGCGCGACGCGGTTGTGAACCTGCCCGGCGCGGCGCCGCTGAAAATCCCCACGGCAACCGTCTT
>DASZMZ010000372.1:0-29558 GCA_035551455.1 Candidatus Sulfopaludibacter sp. | reverse complement strand
TAGCCCCAAAGTTCTCAATCGCAAACTCCAGCGCTTAATCAAGGAATTTGCTAAAGCTGGCATTGATGCCCACGCTGCGATGGCCCAAGCAGTCACGGCGCTTCCGTAGCGGCAGTTTCGGGGGGATTTTCGGGGGTGTCGTCCGTCCAGCCGCTTTTTCAATCCTGTCCATGCCAGCAGGCCGGCCCTAAGATCCTCCGCGTCTTCCTCCGCGCCTCCGCGCCTCCGCGGTGAGGGTGAATCTATTTTCGGGGGGGAGGTTTTTCGACCCCTGTCCTCCTCGCGTGCCCAGGCGAAAGCGCCCGCCCTACCTGGGAGCGAAAATGCTGCGCGGAGCGATGGACGTGATGCGCCAGCTCTTGCCCTGTTTGGCGACCGTGCACGTCACGGTCTCGCGGCGCTTCGCCGTCGCCACCGTGGTGTCCTTCGAAACCAGATTCATGGTCCAATCGACGACGATGGTGCGCAGCTTGTCATCGCCCTCGTTCTTCACCAGGTCTACCGACGATTCCACGTCGACGCCTTGGTCCAGGCTGGCAATGTTGTCCTGTAACCGGGCATAGCCCTCCATCGCCGGGTCGAACGTCTGCGTGAATTTGCCGGGGAGGTCGAGCGCCAGCGTGACTACGACGTTCCAAGCCTCGTCCACCTGCGGGGGCGCGAAAAGATCGGCAGGCGTGAACGATACGATGCGCCAGCCGCCCGCCTCCTTCTTCATTTGGCATTCCACGCGGACCCGCCGATGGGTGACGGAGGAAGCCCCGCCGCGCTCGTCGATCTCCATTTGCCAGTCCAGTTGGACGCGGCGAGTCTGGTCGTCGCCATCGTTGGTCTGCCACTCGATGGTGGAGCGGACGTCGCTGGCGCGCACCAGTTCGGTGACGTTGGCGCGCAGTTTGGCGAAGCCGGGCATCGCCGGATCGAAGGCGCTGAGGAAGCCCGCGGGCTTACCGTCGCCGAGCGCATGGGCGGCGTCTTCGAAGAGATTGTGCACGTCGAGCGCGGAATCGGCGCGCGCCGCGGCGGCAAGACAGAGTAGCAGGAGGAGGCGGGGAATTTTCGCCATACTCACGTCCGGTAACTGGCGTTGATCCGGATATAGCCTTCGGTGAAGTCGCAGGTCCAGAAGCGCGCTGTGCCTTTCCCCTTGCCGCGGACTTCCAGGCGGAGTTCGCACTCCGGAGCATCCAGTTTGGCCTTCAGTTCCTGCTCGGAAAACGGCGCGGCCAGGCCCTGACGGCAGACCAGAACGCCCTGCATGTGGATGTCGGTCCGGGCCGGGTCGAATGCCACGCCCGCGTTCCCGGCGGCGCAGAGGATGCGGCCCCAGTTGGGGTCGGACCCCGCCACGGCGGTCTTGACCAGCGGCGAGTTGGCGATGGAGCGGGCCATGCGGGCGGCGGCCGCATCGTTCGGCGCGCCCTTCACGATAATGGTGATCAGTTTCTTGGCGCCTTCCCCGTCGCGCGCAATGGCCTGCGCCAGCGACTCCATGACACCCGCGATGGCCTCTTCGACCCTGGCCATCTCTTTGGGGTCAGGCCGGACGCCGGAAGCGCCGTTGGCCAGCAGGACCAGCGTGTCGTTGGTGGAAGTATCGCCGTCCACCGACAGGCGATTGTAGCTGCGCTCCACGCCGCGTTTCAACATCGTGCGCAGCGGCGCGCCGGGAATGTTGGCGTCCGTCATCACGTAGCCGAGGGTGGTGGCCATGAGCGGTTGAATCATGCCGCTGCCCTTAGTCATGCCGGCGATGCGGATGGTGCCGCGTCGGAGTTTGACCTCGGCGAACGCAGTCTTCGGCACCAGGTCCGTGGTCAGGATCGCGTTGGCCACGGCTTGGAAAGCGTCGGTCTTGAGCGAGAGGACGAGATCGGGAAGCGCGGCTGTGATTTTGCGCGGATCCAGCTCCACGCCGATGACGCCGGTGGAGGACGGCAGCACCTGCGCCACCGGCAGATGCAGCAGTTTGGCGGCGACCTTGGATGTGGCCAGCGCCACGGCATCTCCAGTGCGCGTAGCGCAGTTCGCGTTGCCGGCATTCACCATCAGCGCGCCCACCAGTCCTTTGGAGAGTTTGAGGTGTCGGCGGCTCAAGCGGACCGGGGCCGCCTGAACGCGGTTCTGCGTGAAGACGGCGGCGGCGTTGGCGGGCACGCCCGACACAATCAGGGACAGGTCGTCTTTGGCCGCGGCTCGGATGCCGGCGTAGGTGGTGGCGTATGCGTACCCCAACGGAAGGTTCAAGCGGTCACTTCTCCTAAGAGTTCATTCTCCGTCAATCGCTGGCCGTTTGCGAAATCGGGGGCCGGGACGCGCTTGCGGCCTTCCATTTGGACTTCCAGCAGTTCCAACAGGCCGTCTCCGCATTGGACCAGCGGGCGCTTGCTGGCGGTCACGGTTCCGGGCGCCGCGCCAGAGGAAGAGGCCGCCACGCGCGTCCGCCAGATGTGCAGTTTCTGTCCGCGAAAAAGGGTATAGGCGCCGGGCCAGGGCTGCAAGCCGCGCACCAGATTGTGAATGGACTGCGCGGAGCGGGTCCACTGGATCAGCCCGTCTTCCTTCTTGAGAAGGGGAGCGTAGGTGGCTTGGGAGTTGTCCTGTTTTTCGCCCAACGGACGGCCCGCCGCGAGCTCCTCGAGCGTGGTGACGAGCAGTGAGGCGCCCATGATCGAGAGGCGCTTACCCAGGTCGATGGCATTCTCGTCGGGAGCAATTTCCGTTTCCGATTTGAGCAGCATTTCGCCGGTATCGAGGCCGGCATCGATGCGCATGGTGGTGACGCCCGTGCTTGTCTCGCCATTCACCAGCGCCCACTGGATAGGGCCGGCGCCGCGATATTTGGGCAGCAGGGAGGCGTGTACGTTGATGATGCCGAGCGGCGGCAGATCGATGACGCTTTGCGGAATGATCTGGCCGTAGCCCACCACGACCATGGCTTCGGCCGCCAGGCTGCGCAGGTGCTCCTGAGCCTCCGGCCGACGGACCCGCTCCGGCTGATAGACAGGCAGTCCGAGGCGCAGCGCGGCTTCTTTCACGGGGGATGCAGCCAGTTGCTGACCGCGTCCGCGTGGACGGTCGGGTTGGGTGACGACCGCGACCACCTGGTGGCCCGCCTCCACGATGTGTTCGAGCGTGGGGACGGCGAAAGCGGGCGTGCCTAGAAAAACCAGGCGCATAAACGGATTGCCTCGGGCCGCATTAGTCCCAATCTCCGGCGCGCTGCTTCTTTTTAATTTTGCGCTTCATCAAATCGCGTTTGAGGGCGCTGATGTGGGTGATGTAAAGTTTGCCGTAGAGGTGGTCGGTCTCATGCTGGAGCGCGCGCGCCAGGAGATCTTCGCCGGTGGTTTCGAACTCGATGCCTTTGGCGTCCTGGGCCACCACCGTGACGCGTTTGCCGCGTTTGACCTGTTCGCGGAAGGCGGGGATGCTCAGGCAGCCCTCTTCCCCTTCCTGTTTGCCTTCGACTTTGACGACGCGGGGGTTGATGATGACCAGTTTCTCCTCCGGATTTTCACCGTTGGAGCAGTCAATGACCGCGATCTTTCTCGAAATGCCAATCTGTGGCGCGGCCAGGCCGACACCCTTCGCCGCATACATGGATTCGAACATGTCGTCCAGCAACTTGTTCAGTTCCGGAGTATCGAATTCGGTTACAGTATCGGCTTCCCGTTCCAGCACGGGATCGCCGAATTTCACAATCGGATAAACCATATAAAAAATCGTCTTAGTAGCTTTGCAATTGTTCCAGGTAGCCTTGGTAATTGCGGCGCGTCTCAGTGAGAGAATCGCCGCCGAACTTTTCCAGAAAGGCCTGCGCCAGCACCAGCGCCACCATGGCCTCGCCGATCACACCGGCCGCGGGAATCACGGCCACATCGCTGCGCTCGTATGCCGCCAGGGCCGGCTCGCGCGTGGCGAGGTCCACCGATTCCAGGGGACGGCGCAGCGTGGAGATGGGCTTCAGCAGACCGCGCACCAGAATATCCTGGCCGTTGGTCATGCCGCCCTCCAGACCGCCGGCGCGGTTGGAGCCTCGCGTGAAACGGGCCGCCTGCCGATCATAGTGGATGGTGTCCTGCACGGTGGAACCGAAACTCGCCGCTCCTTCCGCCGCGAAGCCCACTTCCACGCCCTTCACCGCCTGGATCGAGACGATGGCCTGCGCCAGGCGGCCATCCAGCCGCGTATCCCAGGTAATATGTGAGCCCAGTCCGATCGGTAGGCCGTGAGCCACCACTTCGAAGACGCCGCCCACGGTGTCGCCCGTCTTGTAGGCGTGGTCGACCACTTCCTTCATGCGCGCTTCCACTTCGGGGTCCACGCAGCCCAGGAGGACGTCCTGTTTGCGGCTCAGGTCGAGCAGCTCTTCCCACGCGGCAGCCCGTTCCAGGCGGACGCTGCCGACGCCGATCACGTGACTGAGCACTTGAATGCCGAATTCGTTGAGCAGTGCCTTGGCAATAGCCCCGACCGCGACCCGTGCGGTGGTCTCCCGCGCGCTGGCACGTTCCAAAATATACCGTGCATCGTGAAATTGATACTTTAATGACCCGGCCAGATCAGCATGTCCGGGACGTGGGCGGGTCACCGGCTTGCGCTTGTCCTCGCCGCCATCGATGTCCTCCACCGGGAGGGCCTCGGTCCAGTTCTGCCAATCTTTGTTGCGCACAATAATGGCGATCGGGGAGCCGATGGTCTGCGAGTGGCGGACTCCGGCCACAATTTCAGCGTGGTCGGTTTCGATCTTCATACGGCCGCCGCGTCCATAGCCTTGCTGGCGTCGCCAAAGTTCGCGATCCACTGCTTCTAACGATATAGGTATGCCGGCGGGGAGGCCGGTGAGCGTCGCCACCAGGCACTCGCCGTGCGACTCTCCGGCGGTCTCAAAGCGTAGCATTCAAATGGAATTTTTATCGTACCAGATGCGAACAACTGGTCGTGTTTGTGCGTATTAGGTTATGAGGAAGGAAGGGACTACGTGGGCAAGTTTCTTTTATGGTGTGTTTTGCTGTTCTTGTGCTGGCCACTGGCGTTGATTGCGCTGGTTCTATATCCGCTGGTGTGGCTGATCTTGCTGCCGTTCCGCATTGTCGGAATTGCCGTCGAAGGCGCACTGGGCCTGGTCTGGGCCATCGTGACCCTGCCAGCACGCCTTCTCCGGGCACTTTAGGCAGCTCTATACAGCCCGCCGACCCGATATCAGCTGGATCAACAATACTGCCACTGCGACTACCAGCAGGATGTGTATGAACCCGCCCATCGTATAAGAAGTCACCAGTCCCAACAGCCACAGGACCAACAGAATCACGAAGATTGTCCAAAGCATCGTTCGCCTCCGCGGGTGAGTAAAGCAGTTGTGGGGCCATGGGGAAGATCACTTAGTACGGAGCTGAACAACTCGGCGGATAAACAAAAGAAGCCGCACCAGATTGACTGGCGCGGCCTGAGAGCGGTGCAATTGCTATGGAGGAGAAAAGCCGTTAGCTGGGCAGGCGGAATTCCACCGGCGCCGGAATATTGGGCTGGTTCTGGAGTCCGCGACCCTGGGTACGGAATTCGTAGCGTTCGATGGCTACCGCCGCGCCGCCCTGGTTGCTGCGGACCACGCAGCCGTAAATCATTAATTTCATGGGGCAGGAATCGTTCAGCAACACGGGCCAGTTCATGGACAATTCCACGGGCATGCCGGTGGTCAGCATGTTTTCCGTGCTGAACCAGACGCCGCCGCTGGAGATATTCATGGTCTTGCCGACACCAGTCTCCGCGATTCGCTGTCCGTAGAGCATTTTGTAGCGGACTTCCTGCTCAATATGGAAGCGACGCTTCGTACGTCTTTCCCGCTCTGCGTGGCTGATCGCCTGATCCTCTTGAGTGTCAAACACCGCGTACCACCTTCCAAACGTATGATTGCAATGGGCTAGGAGGACACTCAATATCTCTTTGGTTAATTATGGACCGCTATCGGCCCTGGGAAGGATGGGGCTAATGGCGGCTAGAAGCACTTATAAATCAATTCCTTACCGGGAAAATCGTGGTTAATTTACGGACGCATTTGGGCCCCGTCCGACGCCAGCGGAGAGATGTGAAAAAAACTTCAGAATAATACTGGACAAACAGATCCTAAATTGCTAATCTTAGATCAACACAGACAGCATCCCTGGTGGCGAGTCCCCTCCCGCCACCAACCCCTCTGAGTGCAGGCCCCGAGATACCCAGCTCGGGGCCTTTTCCTTTTTCCGGCCCCGCTTCCCCACCCCAAAAAAAACTTGAAAATAATACTGGACAACAGGCTCTTAAACTAGTAATATTAAATCAATACAGACAGCATCCCTGGCGGCGAGTCCCCTCCCGCCGCCACTCTCTGAGTGCAGGCCCCGAGTTACCCAGCTCGGGGCCCTTACTTTTGGTACCCCCCCTCGAAAAGGCAGGCCCGAAGGCCTGCGATACTCATACCATGAGGCGCTGGCTTTCAATCGCTGCTATCTCTATTCTGGCCACCGCGGCCGAAAAGCCGGTGGAACTGGCGGTACACCTGGTAGTCGCCTGCTCGGGCGACGCGCTCGTGAAGGTCAAAATCGCCAGTGGCGGGACTCAGTGCCTGGACGCCAAACCCTTTCTCACCGATCGCGATGTCGAGTCCGCGGAGGTCCAGAAGAACTCCAAGGGCCACCCAGTGATCTTCCTGACTTTCCGCAATGAAGCCGCCATCCGCGAGCTCAAGATCACACGCCAGAACATCGGAAACCCCGTGGCAATCCTCCTGAACGGACGGGTGGTGTTTGTGCCCACCATCTCGGCGGCGTCGCGCTTCCTTTATATAGACGGCGATTTCAAGCAGGAACAGGCCGTCACGCTGGTGACGGCCTTCAATCGACAGTCCCGCCGGTAAAGCTACTGGACTGTCAGGTTTGCGGCTTTGCTCGCGACGGTCCCGATTGTGACTACGACCGGCTGAGACCCGGCCGCCACATTGGTGGGCACCTGGAAGTTGATCTGCAGCACTCCGACCACGCCCGAGGGGATCCCGACGAACGAGACCGGCGCCGAAACGCCGCCGACCGTGACCGTGGTCGACTGCAGAGGCGCAGGCAACAGTGACACCGCCGTGCCGGACGAAGGCGCCGCGCCGGTGGCGATGGCCGGCGAGACGAGCCCCGCACCGGTGGCATAGAGTGTCATGACGGAGCCTCGTGCGCCGCTCGCGTAGGGAACCAGTCCGTTGGCGGTATCGGTGAAGATGGCGGGCGCGGTCACCGAAATCGGCAGCACGGCGGACGCGGTCTGGCCGTTGTTATTCACCGTCAGCGTGGCACTCGTTCCGGAGGCCACCTCGTAGGGAATCTGAATATTCAACTGGCCGGGCGAGATGTACCAAAGCGGCGCGGCGATGCCGTTCACGGTGGCGCTCAGGCCGGAAATCGTCAGCGGGAGAGGTACCGAGGCCGCCACTTGAATGATCGGCGAGAGCTGAGACCCGAACACCGAGACGATCGCGCCCGGAGCAAAGCTTGCCGTGAATGAGGCGGCATTGGTCACCGACGTGATCACGGGAGTGGCCGCGGTGGAACCGGTGGACAGCACGGTCACCGTGAGCGATGCGGTTTGGCCGTTCCAGGTGGCGGTAATGGTGCCCGCGCCTACGGTCAACTTGGACGCGGACAGCGTGAGCGTCGCCGTCGCTGAGCCGCCGCTGCCGGTGAGAGCCGCCGTTCCCAGTTGGCTGCTGCCTTGGTTAAAGCTGACCGTGCCGCTCGGCGTGGAGCCATCGCTGCTGGTAGCCGTGGCGGTCAGCGAAAGTGTGTCGGTGGTACTCAAGGAGCCTACATTGCTTTGCAGACCCAGCCTGGTGGTGACGGTCACTACGGGAATCGTTCCGCTCCAGGCGGACGCAAGCACATAAGCATCCACCGAACCGAGTCCGGTCACCTGGTCATAGCCCGGCCCGGCGCTGTACCCCACGGTGCCCGAGGTGCAGTTGCGCTGGCGCACGCACGTCACGGTCACGATGTTGTCTCCAGTGGTGATGTCGTGGAAGGCCGAGGGTGCCGCGGAATAGAGCGAGTACAGCTTGGGGTTGAGGTTGCCGAGTCCGGCCGTTGAGAGTGTACCGGTCTTGAGGCCGTTCTGATTCAGGAGGGCCGCGAGTCCGGCGTAGATGGGGGTGGGTACGCTCGTGCCCCCGAACACGTAGTCGCCGCCTTGAGAATAGACCAGGTAGCCGTCGTGGTCGGCCGAGGCGCTGAAGGAAATATCAGGCACGTGGCGCGCGGTGTCCCCGGGAACGCCGGTGACGTTCTGCCAGGAGGGCTTGGAGAAGAACTGACTCGCGCCGCCCCCGCTAGCCGAAGGCTGGCCATCCTGCACGCTGTCGTTCCAACTGGTCTCGGGGACGTAGCCGTTCGCCGAACCCAACACACTGGTGTTGCTGGCGGCCCAATAAACGCCGGTGCCTTCAGAGAATTCGGTGCCTCCCACGGACGTGACTTCCGGAATGCTGCCCGGGATATCCACCGCGAGGTTGGCTTGATTCACGTAGGCGCAATCCGCGGCGCCGCTATCGCCGGACGCGGAGAACCAGGTGATGCCTTGGGCGTTCGCCTGCTGCGCCCAACTACGCATCGTGGCGGCCTCTCCACTGGAGATTTCCCCTTCGCAGAGGCCATAACTGGTGCTGATGACCGGGGCCAGATTCTGATCGATAGCGTATTGCACGGCGTTCATCACGTCGTAGGCGTAGACGTATTCGATGGTGGCATTGCGCGCCACCGCGCCCGACCATTCGATATCCAGGTGAGCCTCGTCAACATCGCCGGTACTGAGGCCGGGGTCCTGGGAACCGGGAATTAGCAGGACCGTGGGGTCCTTCGCCGCCAAACCATATTCGGAGCGGAAGTGCTGGATGTCGGAGAGGTTGATCTGCGTCTGTCCGGCGATCACCAGTTTCTGGCCGGTGCCATCGATGCCGGCGTTGTAGAGCGGAGCGAAGTTATAGATAGTGGACAGGTCGCTCGGCGAAATGTAGTGGTTGCCGTGCGAGGACGTGTACATGGGCCGCGACGTGGCGCGCTTCTTGGGACGCGCATGGAAATTGTTGAGGCCGCGGACGGAGCGCACCAGGCCGCTGAAGCCAACGGGCAGCGAAGGCGCCGAGGCGTTGGCGATGTGCGTTTCTCCGTTCACAAGGTACTGGTGCATCTGCGTCTGGAATGCGCCTTCGATCTGCGCCGCGGTACCGGTGAAGCTGATCCACGTCCGGCTGCGCGCCATGGTATTCACAGTGAAGCCCTGCGCTTCCAGCCACCCCTTGACAGAGGCGACGTCGGCGAAGCTGGCGCCGAAGCGGTCGGCATATTCATCCGGCGTCAGCCAGTGCTGATAATCGGGCGAACCCGGAGTCCGCTGGCGCACCAGAAGATCATCGAGCGCGGTCTGCTGATCGGCGGTGGGCGCGAAATTCATCGTGACGTTGGATATGGTGGCCGCCGGGTCCAGCCGGCCCACATCGTTGGCCGCGGTCGCCAGAGGGTGAACATGGCCCTGCAGGCGAAATCGGGCCGGTTGCTGAGCAAAAGCAGAAAATGTGACCCCCAGCGACAATGCCAGAAGGCCTCCACGCTGAATGTGAGAACGATAGCCGTTTAAAAACATGTTCATAGAAAAACCGTGGCGCGAAACGCCGGTATGCTCTCTTGACGCACTACCGCCCGCGACAGGTTCCACTTCCCTGCAAACCTTTACGTTCTTAATTGATGGGGGCCGGCGACCCAACCGGCGAGTGACCTACAGGGGTCAGGATATGTGGTGCGGCCCACCCCGAGTAGCTCACCGCCCCGATTACGCGACCGCCTGGAGTCCGTTCTTTGCCACCAGAGAAAGCGGCTTGGCACCCTCGCGCACGCGCAGTGCGCGAATTTCTTTCGGCTTTAGCGGGTGAACCGGCGTCAGGCACATCTCGTCGAATTCCCGCATGGTGCGCTTGTCCATGACGCCGGCAGTATGCAGACCTTCGGCGGTTTCGTGGATCGACGCCATCAAACCACACGATACCGTCTTTTCATCGCAATTCACCTAAAACACCGCTCCAGACGCAACCACTCGCGCGTGTGGCCGCGGTGAACACAATCAGCGCCCTGCCCAGAACGCGCCATCCGCTATTTGATCACTCCACCGCCGAGGTCGGCTGCGGCCAAACCTCGTTCTGCGTCCCTCACAGCCCGGCACAACGCAATCCTTGGGGCAAACCGCGTGAACGCTTTGGTTTTGAACGTTTCCCACCCATCCCCACAGGCATTTCGGACTCCCGACCTACTGGTTCGAAGCCGGTGAGTCGCGGAGCCGCAGCGCGCACTAGACGAGTTTCGGGGTAGACGAGCCAAAAAGCCGTTCAAGCCATTCAACAAATGGCCGGCACTCGGCTTCGATTCGTTCGAACGCGCCTAACTTGATGGCCAAACCGAGGTACTGTACATCCGGTGGGTCCTGCCATGCCATGTACGTGCGAATCACGGCCTTTGAAAGATGGACGTCCTTGTACCTCGCTACGCCGTCCGTCTTGGCTCTCATCACAACTGCCGCGGTATATGCAGATGCCTGATCGGCGAGGCTCGCCATTAGCAGATCCTCGAACATTCCGTAAGCCTTATTATTCGGCATCAACCAAACACCCAATTTTGGCAATCGATCAGCGTCCGGCCTGCTGGCGAGCGGATTTAGGATCAGTCCACCGTGAGGAAAGGTGGCTGGAAGGGTATAGTAGGTTCCCACCCTGGCCTTGAGTTGGTCTAGGCGGCTCTGAATAACCTGTTCAGGTGAGACACCTTCGACATCGGAGTCCAATATGACCCCCAAGACCTTTTGCTTTGGACGAGTGCTGACAATCCTGGAAGCAAGGCTGTCGAGTACTCTGTTGTCGTTGCCGCACTCGTGGATTCCGAAGATCGGATCTCCGCCGTAGACCAGCCACATCAACTGGAAGACGGCGTGGCAATCATTGAGTCCCTCAACAAGTAGCAAAAGCTCTCGTTCCGATTTCGAGTCGATCACAGCCATGTTACGCTCTGCTCAGCGAACTTCCCCATGTTCGCGCATCGCCGCTTCAACGTTCAGGAGGGGCAAGTTCGTGGCAAGAACGTCATCGCCTTTACGTTCGAGCCGGTACACCGACGCGGTATTGGGGCCACCACTCTTTACCGCGGAAGTGAACCCCTCGATGCAGTCGCGGCTGTGCGTCGTGGAAAACACTTGCACATTAAACTCGCTCGCCGCCTTCGCAACAGCAATCCACAGTTTCTCCTGGACGCTCCAGTGCAAACCGTTCTCGAATTCGTCAATGAGGAGCACTCCCTTTGACGCGGAAGCCACTGCAAGAGCGATGTGGAAGAGCTTGGTCAATCCGTCCCCCATCGAACGCAAGGGGACCCGTCCTTGCCCGTGGACCTTCAACAATGCAACACGCGTCTCCCGGCTGGCGGCAACGTAAGCAAGGTCTTCAATTCGCGGGTCGAGCATGCGCAGCCAGTCAAGAACTAACTCCTGGCCTGGACCTTGGACGAGCCCATCCCACATCGACGCTGCCTTCTCACTCGAGAACCCGTGTGCCGGAACAAGAGCCGCACTCGACGCCTCCTCGTTAAGAACCTTGTCGCTGACAGCAATCCTGCTAGGCAGCATCGGCCATCGCCGACGTGTAAGCAAACCTACACGCCGCTCCCCACGATATATGGCTAGCGCCATTTCGACGGTATCGGGCGAGGTCGCGTCCGCCTGGTTAACAGGGACATATCGTATAAAATCCTGTTCGTCCCTGACTAAGCGATGAGGCCGACACTCCACCCGGAGAGGACTCGTATCGCCAATTTTCTCGATAACAAACTCATCAGCGAGCCCTTGACCTATCCGATGAAACAGGTCGAATACTGGATGCCCGATTGAAGTACCTTCCTCCGTGAGGTCAACGGGATCCCACGGTCTCAGGCTCCCCTCGGATAGACCCCCAGCGACCTGGACGATGTCCGCAACTGGAATCTGCCCAGCGTACAGATTGATCGCTTGCAGCATGCAACTCTTCCCTGAATTGTTCTCTCCAACAAACAGGTTGAGCTGGCCCAATCTCGGCAGGGTGATGTCGCGGAAGAGCTTGAATCCGGCAATATGCAGGGACTCTATCATGGAAGCAAACAGTTTAGCGCGTTGAGATGGGCAAATGGTTGGATAACGACTGGGATGACCTTCCGCCGAGTCACTCACCATTTTTCGGCAACATTTACATCGGAAGTCCGATGCCTGCCGCAGGCATCATCACAGGCCCTGAACACCCAGACCACCACCACCCAAACCGCCGCCGTGGCGGAACAGGGTGCGCCCCTTGCGCCGAAGACCACCGGCCGCGACAGGTTCCAATTCCCAGCAGACCTTTACGTTCCTAATTGATGGGGGGGGGTGGCCAACGGGCGAGTGAGCCATAGGGGTCAGGATATGTGGTGCGCCCGGAGAGATTCGAACTCCCGACCTACTGGTTCGAAGCCAGCCGCTCTATCCAACTGAGCTACGGGCGCATGTCCTCAGTTTAAAACAAAAAAGCCCTGTTTGAGTTGCAATCACAGCTTGCAAACTCGAAACAGGGATTGGCTGAACTACTAGTTTTCCGAACCTTCCGTCGCGGGAAGAGTTCTCCTTTGGATATACCGCTTAACCCGGTCCTTACGTTCCTGGTGGTGCGAGCTCTCCTCAATTAACTGAAACTGCTCCTGCGCCTCTTGAGGCGTATATTGAAATTTGTACATTCCCTCATATTCTAGCAGGTCGACCTATGGTTAAATAACGTACACCATGGGCTATTCGACGAAAGCTTCCGATTGGAAAGTTGCCGGCGCGGCGTCGCTGGGCGGAGGCGCGATCCTGGGCGCCGGAGCCTGGACATTCATGCTGCAGAGCCGGCATGCAAATTACAGCGGTTTCTTTGTTTTCCTGGGCGCCGGACTAGGTGCGGGGGGAAGTCTCAACGGAGCATCCGCACCAAACTTGCGCACCGGCCACCTCAACTGGTCCGACATTCACTGCGAAAGCGCCTTCAGCGCCGAAGACCTGAATCTCTCGATGGGCCGCCTCACCACCGGTTCCGCCGGCCTGGCCGTGGGTTATGGCCTGTGTTACCTCACCGCGTTCTCGTTTTCGCAGATCTGGTTTGAGAGCCAGTCATGCAACGGCCTGAGCGTCGGAGTGGGAGCCGTCGCCGCAACCACAGCCGGCATGTGGAAACACCTCAGCGATGGAGTGCTGCAGCCGGACTAACCGCTTTTTTCACTCCTGATCTTTGGACTTCACCTCGATCCGGCCGAAGTGCACCCTGGTCTGAAAAGAGGGCTGCGGGTGCACGGCCGGTCCATCGATCACCGAGCCGTCCTTCAACGAGAAACACGAGCCGTGCCAGGGGCAGGTGACCGTCTCCCCGTTGATCTGCCCCTCCGCCAAAGGTCCTCCCAGGTGCGAGCAGACCTCCGCAATGCAGTAAATGCGGTCCGCTCTCCGTAGCAACAGGATGCTCGTCCCCTTCACGGTGGCGCGCTGCGGCTTGTCCTCGCGAAGATCCTCATCGTTCATCACCGGCGTCCACTTGGCCGGCAACTCCTCGGCCCCGGTGTGATTAACGCCGATCTGTTTCCCGTAGACCAGACTGCCGCCCAGGTAGGCCGCCGCCGAGGAAACGGCGAACCCCGCGAACGCCAGTCCGCGGCCCGCGCTGCGATTGCGCCGCGAGCGCGCCATCCAGGAGGCGGCGTACAGACCCACGCTCACCAGATTCAACATGCCGTGAAAGATGCCGACACGGCGCGCTTTTCCATCGGTAACGTGCCAATCCGTGAGGCCGGCCAGGGCCGCGCATCCGGCGCCGGCCAGGCCCAATTTGAGCGTGACGTCCGCACCCGTGCGGCAATCGTTGCGGCCGCATGCTTCCATCGCGTCCAGCACCAGCGTGGCAGTCCACGCGCCCAGCGGCACGTCGGTCAGAACGGGGTGCAGCGGGTGTCCGAGCCAGGTGCCATGCAGCGCATTCTGGATCTGGCGCCCGGTCTTGCCGGCGCTATGGAAAGTGGCGGCAACCGCCTTCTGCACCCCCGTCTCCACCGGCTCAAGCCAGTCCTGTTGTTCGACGAATCTCACCGGCAGCTCAGTCGACATGCTTCCAGCGTAAGCCCCGAGTCGGGAATACCGCCGTGCCCTTGCGTACCGAACGTTCGGGAGGCTATACCTCGGCGACGATGGGATTGTGCAGTTCGCCCAAACCCTGGATCCTGGTCACCATCTGGTCTCCAGGCTGCAGCCAGCGGGGCGGCTTGCGCGCAAAACCGACGCCGGCCGGAGTGCCGGTGGCAATGATGTCGCCGGGTTCCAGGGTGAACACGCTGGAGAGGTGCGCGATCAATTCTGGGATCTGGAAAATCAGGTTCTTCGTGTTCGAACTTTGCAGCAACTCGCCATTGAGCGTCAGCGAGATGTCGAGATTGTGCGGATCCTCGATCTCATCCGCCGTCACGATCGCCGGACCGATGGGAGCGAAGGTGTCGAAGGTCTTGCCGATCATCCACTGGGAGGTGGCCATTTGGAAATCGCGCGCGCTCACGTCGTTCAGAATGGTGTAGCCGAAGACGTGCTCGCGCCAGTCCTGCGCGGCGATGTGGCGGCCGCCCTTGCCGATCACCACCGCGAACTCGGCCTCGTAATCGGGCTTGGTCGAGTTCTTCGGCAGCACCACGGGATGGCCATGCCCGGTGACCGCCGTGGGGAATTTGCAGAACACGGTGGGCACTTCCGGGATCGCCAATTTGGATTCGGCGGCATGGTCGCGATAGTTCAGCCCGATACAGATAATCTTCGGCGGGCGTGGAATGGGCGAGAGATATTGCACCCCGGCCAGATCCATCGGCGCCGCCGAAAGAACCCAGCGGCCGACGGCATCGAGCGCCTCAGCGCCGCCTGAGATCACTGAGATCACGCTCTGATAACCGGAGTCCCACAGCCCAATAATTTGGTTATCCACCAGGACGGCCGGCTGGGCGAGACCGTCACGCAATATCGTGAGAAGTTTCAACCCAGTAATTCTATCATTGGGTCATCTGGTATCATCAAAAAACGACGCAGCTCGTCACCACCCGTAGCGCATGCAGTTCGGCCGTCGGGCATTCCCCGGAAACAGAATCTTGGAGGGCGCATGAGTCTGTTGTGGATGTCTGTCATCACCCTGGTGATCTTGCAGACTTCGGTTTTCTTCACCACTATTTACCTGCATCGTTGTAAGACGCATCGCGGGTTGGAACTGCACCCCGTCGTGGGAGTGTTGATGCATTTGGAACTGGCGCTGTTCACCGGAATTATTCCGCGCCAGTGGGTGGCGGTGCACCGCAAGCACCATCACTTCTCGGACCAGGAAGGCGATCCGCACAGTCCCTATCTGTACGGCATGTGGACCGTGCTGTTCGGCAACTATTTCATGTACCGCAAGGAAGCGCGGAACGGCGCGATGGTGGCAAAGTACACCCCCGATTGGAAGAACGATCTGCTGGATCCGGTTCCCGGAATTTCCTTCGCGCCGCTGGCAGGCATGGCGCTTTTCATGCTGATGTTCGGCGTCTGGTGGGGCTTGGGCGCCTGGTTCGTGCACGTGGTGCTCTACATCTTTTTGAACTCGTCGATCAACAGCGTGTGTCACATGGTGGGGTATCGCAACTTCGACAATAAGGCCACGAATCTCCAGTCCATCGCGCTGCTGACGGCGGGCGAAGGGCTGCACAATAATCATCACGAGTACCCAACGTCGGCGCGATTTGCCCACTACCCGCGCGAGATCGATCTGGCATGGCCGATTATTCGCACGCTCGAGGGGTTGGGCTTGGCGAAGGTGAAGCAGTTGCCGATTGCGAAGGCGGCAGCGTAGCGCCTGCCCGAGAGCTATTTTTCGCCGGTGCCCAGCAGGGTTTCGAAGTAGGGCGGTTCCTGCTCTTTGTAGACCACGGCGGTTTCGGCGTTTTTAAAGCCGGCGTTCTTGAGGAACCGCTCGATTTCCAGTTCCGTGAAGCCCAGCCATAGGTCGGCATACATTTCGCGGGCCTCCTCGAAGTGGTGGCGATTCAGGTCGAGAATGGCGATGCGGCCGCCTGGCTTCAGAATCCGCCATGCCTCTGCTAACGCCTGCTCGGGGTGCGGTGCATGGTGCAGCGCCTGACTCAGAAAGGCCAGGTCCACCGTGCCTGTACGAATCGGTACGTCTTCGATATCGCCCAGCCGGTATTCCAGATTGGCGATGCCGTGCGTCCGCGCCAACTCGCTGCCGAACTCCACCATCTTCTCCGAATTGTCCACGGCGATGACCCGCTTGGCCCGCTGCGCCATCAATTGCGAAATGGTGCCTTCGCCCGCGCCCAGATCGGCAATCACCATGGGCGGCATCAGTTTCAGCAGCGCTTCGGCGATGCCTTTCCAGGAGCGTCCGGGCACGTACTGGCGGCCGAACTTGCCGGCCAATTCGTCGAAGTAGCGGCGCATCCGGTCCTGCCGCTTACGCATGGAGAGGCGCAGGGCGTGGCGGTCCTCCCGGGCCTCCGGGACTTCGCGCTCGGCCTGCTTCAACAGGCCCATCAGTTCGGCGGGCGCCGTGAGGCGATAGAAAGCGTTCTTTCCCGTACGTCTGTCGTCCACCAGTCCCGCTTGTTTGAGCTGCGCCAGGTGGGTGGAAATCTGACTCTGCCCTTTGGCCAGGATCTCCTGCATTTCCGCCACGGAAAGCTCTTCCTGCTCCAGCAGCAGGAGCAGTCGCAGCCGTTGCGGGTCGGCCGCCAAACGCAGCGATTTCAGGATTGACGCCATCTCTCGAAATATTATAATATCAACACATCAAGATTTATTGATACGATTTAAGTTGGAGGAAACGAAAGCATGGGCACCACAGCAACGCTGAACCAGACCGACTTCAAGGTCGCCGACCTTTCGCTGGCCGATTGGGGCCGCAAGGAAATCACCATCGCCGAAGCCGAAATGCCGGGCTTGATGGCCATTCGCCGCAAGTATGCGACATCTAAGCCGCTGGCCGGCGTGCGCGTCACCGGATCGCTGCACATGACGATTCAGACCGCCGTGCTGATCGAGACCCTGAACGACCTGGGCGCCAGCGTGCGCTGGGCAAGCTGCAATATTTTCTCCACGCAGGATCATGCTGCCGCGGCCATCGCCGCCGCCGGCACCCCGGTATTCGCCTGGAAAGGCGAATCGCTGGAAGACTACTGGTGGTGCACGTACCAGGCTCTGTGCCATCCCGGCGGCAAGGGTCCGGAGTTGATTGTGGACGATGGCGGCGACGCCACCCTGCTGATCCACAAAGGCTACGAACTGGAAAACGGCAGCGACTGGGTGAACAGCGCCTCGGGCAGCCACGAAGAAAAGGTCATCAAGGACCTGTTGAAGAAAGTTCACGCCGAATCGCCGAACCACTGGCATGAAGTGGTGAAAGACTGGCGCGGCGTCTCTGAAGAAACCACCACCGGCGTGCACCGTCTCTACAAGATGCACGAAGTGGGCGCGCTCCTGGTGCCCGCCATCAACGTGAACGATTCGGTGACGAAATCGAAGTTCGACAATCTGTACGGCTGCCGCGAATCCCTGGCCGACGGCATCAAGCGCGCCACCGACGTCATGGTGGCCGGCAAGATCGCCGTGGTCTGCGGATATGGCGACGTGGGCAAGGGCTCGGCGCACTCGCTGCGCGGCATGGGCGCTCGCGTCATCGTCACGGAAATCGACCCCATCAACGCGCTGCAGGCTGCCATGGAGGGCTTCGAAGTCACCACGATCGAAGATACCCTCGGCCGCGGCGACATCTACGTCACCTGCACCGGCAACTGCGACATCATCACCCTGGAACACATGCAGAAGATGAAGGACCAGGCGATTGTCTGCAACATCGGCCACTTCGACAACGAAATTCAGATGGACCGGCTGAATGAATCGGGCGCCCAACGCACCAACATCAAGCCGCAGGTGGACATGTACACCATCGAAGCAGGCCGCAGCATTTTCGTGCTGGCGGAAGGCCGCCTGGTCAACCTGGGCTGCGCCACGGGCCACCCCAGCTTTGTGATGAGCAACAGCTTCAGCAATCAGACGCTGGCGCAGCTCGACCTCTGGGAGCACCGCGACAGCTACAAGCCGGGCGTCTATACCCTGCCCAAAAAGCTGGACGAGGAAGTCGCGCGCCTGCACCTGGAAAAGATCGGCGTGAAGCTGACCACCCTTTCGGCCAAGCAGGCCGATTACCTGGGCGTGGCAGTCGAAGGCCCCTACAAACCGGATCACTACAGATACTAGTGTTAAATTGAAATGAAGCCGCAGGAGGCAATTCTTGGCAGATAATCAAAGACATCTTTTTACCTCGGAATCGGTCACGGAGGGTCATCCCGATAAAATCGCCGACCAGATTTCGGACGCCGTATTGGACGCCGTTCTGGCTGAAGATCCCACGGGACGCGTGGCTTGCGAAGTCCTGGTCACTACCGGTACTTGCATCGTGGCCGGCGAGATCACGACCAACACCTACGTGGACGTACCGCGCATCGCGCGCGGCACCATTGAGTACGTCGGCTACAACGACGCCACTTATGGCTTCGATTCCAACACCTGCGGCGTGCACAATCTGATTCAGTCGCAGTCGCCCGACATTTCGATGGGCGTGGATACCGGCGGAGCCGGCGATCAGGGCCTGATGTTCGGCTATGCTTGCGACGAAACTCCCGAGCTCATGCCGCTGCCCATCATGATGGCCCACAAGTTGTGCCGTCAGCTTTCCGACATTCGCCGCGCGGGCACGCTGAAATTTCTGCGGCCCGACGGAAAGAGCCAGGTGAGCGTGGAGTATGTCGGTAACACGCCGGTGCGCATCGAAGCCGTTGTGATTTCGACGCAGCACAGCCCCGATGTTTCCACCGAAGAGCTTCGCGCCGAAGTGAAGAAGCACATCATCGATCCGGTAGTGCCAGGCAACATGGTGGATTCGGCCACCAAGTATCACATCAACCCGACCGGCCGTTTCGTAGTCGGCGGACCTCACGGCGATACCGGCTTGACGGGCCGCAAGATCATCGTGGACACCTACGGCGGCATGGGCCGTCACGGCGGCGGCGCCTTCTCGGGTAAGGATCCGACCAAGGTGGATCGCTCGGCCTGCTACATGGCTCGCTACATCGCCAAAAATATCGTGGCGTCGAAGCTGGCCAGCCGCTGCGAAGTGCAGCTCGCCTACGCCATCGGCGTGGCCGAGCCCGTATCGGTGACCGTGAACACGTTCGGCACCGGCGTCATTGCCGACGATCGTTTCACCCAACTGGTGCGCGAGAATTTCGTACTCACCCCGCGTGGCATTATCGAAACCCTCAAACTGCGCCGTCCCATCTATCGCCAGACGGCCGCCTTCGGCCACTTCGGCCGCACCGAAGACACCTTCTCGTGGGAAGCCACCGATAAGGCCGAGGCGTTGAAGACCCAGGCAGGCGCTGCCGCGGTCGCCTAGTTCCGCCATTTCGGATCCACACAAAAGGGCGAGGTTGGAGACCATCCAACCTCGCCCTTTTCATTTCTCATAGTGCTTTGACCACCTGATTTCGTGCCATTTGCGAGTCTCGGATCGGAGCCGCGAGCGTGAGCGAGCGCCCTTTCAGCAACAAACCTCGAGGTCACGGCACCAGCGTGGATCGTCCGGTTCGCTCCTACCAGACCCGGCAGGCGTTCACCGGCGCCATCGGCTGGCCTTCCTTGCAGGAGAATGCCTTCTGGAATTCGGGCATATTCTGCACCACGCCGTTGACGCGGTCGCGCGCCGGGGAGTGCGGATCGGTCTGCACCTGCAGCCGCAGAGCCTCCTCGCGCGTGTTGTCGCACCAGATTTGACCGAAGGAAAGGAAGAACCGCTGTTCCGGAGTGTAGCCGCCAATCACCGGCTTGGTCTTGCCGGCCAGCGAATTCTCCAGCGCCATCAGGGCGATGCGCGCGCCTCCGTTATCGGCCGTGTTCTCGCCAAGAGTCAACTGACCGTTGACATGAGCGCCCGGCGCCGCTTCGAACTTTGAGTATTCCTGCGCGATGCAGGCGTCCCGTTTCTCGAATTCCTTGGCGTCCGTCGGCGTCCACCAATCGTGGAGAGTGCCCTTGGCGTCGAACTGCCGCCCCTCGTCGTCGAACCCGTGCGTGAGTTCGTGGCCAATCACCATGCCGATACCGCCAAAATTGACGGCGTCGTCCATATCGCCCTGGAAGAATGGAGGCTGCAGAATTCCGGCGGGGAAGTTGATATTGTTCATGGTGGGATCGTAGTACGCGTTGACGGTGGGCGGCGTCATGCCCCACTCGCTCCGATCCACGGGCTTGCCGATCTTATTCATCTGGCGCTGAAACTCAAACTCATCGGCGCGGAAGCCGTTGCCCATCGCGTCGTCCCGCTTGATGACCACGCTCGAATAGTCGCGCCACTTGTCGGGATACCCAATCTTATTGGCGATAGCCTTGAGTTTGATTTCCGCCTGCGCCTTGGTTGCATCGCTCATCCAGGAAAGATTTTGAATATCCTGGCCGAGGGACTTTTCCAGCGCATCCACCATCTTCAGGGTCTTGGCCTTGCCTTCCTTCCCGAAGGTGCGCTCCACGAACTTCTGTCCCAGCGCCTCCCCCAGTTGCGCATCCGTATAATCCACACAGCGCTTCCAGCGGGGACGAAGTTCGGCCGCCCCGCGCAGAGTCTTGGCGAAGAACTGAAAATTCTCCTCGACGAAAGCCGTGGGCAGCATCCCGACGGAAGCGTGCAGAGTCTGCCACGTGAAATACGTCTTCCAGTTGTCGAGGCTCTCGTTCTGTAGCTCGGTATTCATGGTCCGGAAAAACTCGGGGTACGCCACGCTGGCGTTCTCGAACGGAGGAGCGCCGCTGCCAGTCAGGTATTGCTGCCAGTGGAACTGGGGAGCCAGGGCTTCCATGTCCTTGCGCGGCATCTTGTGGTACACCTTTTCCGGATCTCGCCGGGAAACCAGATCGAGCGAGCCTTTGGCCAGCGCGGTCTCAATCTTCATCACCGTAGCTGCGTCGACCTTCGCCTGCTCGGGCTTTTCACCGGCCAGTTCGAACATGCGCTGCACGTGAGCCACGTACTTGCGCCGGATCTCCACGCTCTTTTCGTCTTCCTTCAAGTAATAGTCGCGGTCGGGCAGTCCCAGGCCTCCCTGGTCCGCCTGCGCGATGTTCATGGACGCGTCTTTGAAGTCGGCGCCGGAACCGAACTCGAACAGCGTGTCCACGCCCACCCGTTGCAAGTGAGCCACAAGCTCGGCGATCTGGCCCTTGTCCTTCATCTCGCGGATGCGGTTCAATTCGGGCTGGAGCGGAGCCAGGCCGCGCGCGTCTATCGCCTTTTCGTCCATGCACGCGGCGTAATAGTCGCCAATCTTCTGTGTGACGGCATCCCGGTTGGGCGCGGGTTTGGCAGCTTCCTCCAGAATATCCCGAAGCACTTCGCGGTTTCGCTCTTCCAGTTCCGAGAAGCGGCCCCACCGCGACTGGTCGGGCGGAATGGGATTCTTCTTGATCCAGTTGCCGCAGGCGTACTGGTAAAAGTCTACGCATGGACTGGCAGTCTTATCGATGTTGTTCAAATCGAAGCGAAGAGAGCTCTCTTGCGCCCACGCGGCCGCCAGACACAAAGGAAACACGAGTACGATTTTCAACAAGACTCACCTCTCCTCACATTTTCATTTTACGTTCGGGAAGCGATTTTGGTGTGGCTCGATTTCGTACCACTACAGAATGCTATACTTCAGCACTGTAAGCCATGGCCAATATCCTTATACGTAAACCTCTCTCCATGATTAAAGATGAAGCGGGAGAGGAGGGCGAGCACACACTCAAACGCTCTCTCGGAGCGCTGAATCTGATCGCATTAGGCATCGGGGCGATCATCGGCGCGGGAATCTTCGTTCTCACCGGATCTGCCGCCGCGCAGTACGCCGGACCTGCCATCATCCTGTCCTTCGTTCTGGCCGGAACCGGCTGTCTGTTCGCCGGGCTGTGCTATGCCGAGTTCGCATCCCTGATTCCGATCGCCGGCTCGGCCTACACCTACGGCTATGCCACGCTCGGTGAGCTGTTCGCCTGGATTATCGGCTGGGATCTGATTCTCGAATACGCCTTCGGCGCGGCCACCGTAGCCTCCGGCTGGAGCGCCAACGTATTGAAGGCGCTGCAACTCCTGCAAATCCACATTCCTCCGCAGCTCATGGCCACGCCGGGCACGGACATGGTCTACTACCAGGGCATGTGGCGCACGGCGGCTTCCCTCCCCATGGGCACCAATCTGGCTTCCCTTTCGCACGTGACCGCATCCTTCAACGTCGTGGCGTTCCTGGCAATCTGCATCATCACCACCATTCTGGTGATTGGCATCCAGGAATCGGCCACCCTGAACACCATCATCGTGTTCGTGAAAGTGGGCACCGTGCTCACGTTCATCGGCGTGGCGGCATTGTTCCTCTTCTCGCACCCTGAGGTCGCCACCAAGAACTGGCATCCCTTCATCCCGCCAAATACCGGGACTTTCGGCCAGTTCGGCTGGTCGGGCGTCGCGCGTGGGGCGGCCGTGATCTTCTTCGCGTACATCGGCTTCGACGCGGTCTCGACCGCGGCCCAGGAAGCCAAGAATCCGCAGAAAGACATGCCCCTCGGCATTTTGGGCTCACTGGCAATCTGCACGGTCCTGTACATCGTCACCGCGCTGCTGCTCACGGGCGTTTTGAACTACACGCAATTGAACGTCGCCGCTCCGGTGGCCGACGGCATCGAAGCCACGGGAGTCGCCTGGGGCCAATGGCTGGTGCTGGTCGGTAGCATCGCGGGCTTAAGTACCGTGATGCTGGTCATGCTGCTGGGTCAATCGCGCGTCTTCTTCTCGATGTCGCGCGATGGACTGCTCCCCGAGTGGGCTGGCCGCGTACACCCGAAATTCCGCACACCGTACATCTCCTCGATCACCGTCGGCATCTTCGTGGCGATCTTCGCCGCAGTGATTCCCATCGGCATCCTGGGTGAACTGGTCAGCATCGGCACCCTGCTCGCGTTCGTAATTGTCTGCGCGGGCGTTTGGGTGCTGCGCCGCAAGCAACCGGATCTGCCGCGCCCTTTCAAGACCCCCCTGGTCCCGCTTGTGCCGATCTTGGGCATGTTGATCTCCTTCGCATTGATGGCCGCATTGCCGCTGGACACCTGGCTGCGAATGATCATCTGGCTGGTGATCGGCATGGGCATCTACTTCGGCTACGGACGCCACCACAGCCGCGTCCAGATCGCCGCAGCGAAGAAGCGGTAGCCGACCCGCGTTACCCGAGCAGCGCCGCGGCCGCGGAGTCCAGAAACCAGGTGACCCCGCGGCCGTGATGCGAGGCGATTTGCGCAGGGTATTTCTTCGGGTCGTATTCTTCTTCGAAGACCGCTCGCAGAGCCTCCTGCTTATCGGCGCCCGCCACCAGAAATACAGTATGCTTGGCGGCCAAAAGCGCGCCCGGCAGCAGCGTCACCCGCCACTGCTTGAACTTCTCGGCATACGTAAAACCCGCGATATTCTCCCGATCGTCGATCAGCGGATCTCCGGGGAACAGGCTGGCCGTGTGCGCGTCCGGACCCATGCCGCGATGGATCACATCGAAGCGCGGCATTTCGCCTTCCTCCAGTCCGAAGAATTCGCGGATCTCCTGCGAGTAGCGATGCGCCGCGGCTTCCGGCTTGAGTTCCCCGGCAATCCTGTGCACATGACGCTGCGGTAGATGCGCTCGCGTAATCAGATAATCGTTCGCCAGCTTGTAATTACTGGCCTCGTCGGTCGGCGGCACGCAGCGCTCATCCACAAAAAACAGATGCACCTTGTCCCAGGGAACACTCGAAACGGCAAGGTCCTGAAAGAGTAGTTTGGGCGTGGTCCCGCCGGAGACGGCAAGCGTGGCGAACTCCTGCCCCGCCAGGGCTTCCTCCAACAGTGCGACCACCTGGTGTGAACAGGCCTCGGCCGCGGCGGCCGGATCCGGATAAGTGTGCCGGTGAACGCTCATTGAATTTTCCCCAGAATCCTCTCGAACGTGGGATCGTGCCGGACCAGGCCCAACTCCTCGCGCATCAGACTATATTCGGTCACCACCGGCAGGTTCGAGCATTGAGCCAGACCGTTGACCGTGGTCACCATGCGGTCGTCCTGCCTCGCCAGTTCCACCGAGATACCCTCGCCTTCGAGCCGAATGGAAATCACCAGCGGGGCGTCGCCGGCGCGCGACCATTCCCCTTCCTCATATTTCAGTTCGACGCTCGGCAAACAGTCCTTCACCCACGTTCCCAGGTACAGGCTGGAGGAGGTGGGCGTCGCTCCCGGATGGCGCACCGTCACCCTCGAGATGCGATCCAGCGCGGCCAGCGTATCGTGATTCTGAAACACCTGTGCCAGCATCTGCCGCCAGCGAGTGAGGCGCGTCCAGGACAAATCCGCCAGAATGTAGTCGGCGCTCAGATGCAGCCGGCTCACCGGGAAAAGCGCCGAATCCACAATTACCTTATGGCCGATCTCCAGATTATCGATGAAGCGCGGCGACCGGCACCAGACGATCACCGGCAGGTCCGCAACCGCGAGCGGCAGCAACACTGGAGGCAGATCGGCGATCACATCGTCGGACGCGGTGATTTCCACCTGCTCGCAGCAGATCTGTCGCCGCTGACCGAAGGGCATCCAGCACTGCTGGTACACGCGCTCTTCCAGTTTGCGCTCCCCTGCCCCAGCCAGGCGGACGATGATGGCGCGCGCCGGGTGTTCGGGCATGAGCGCCGCGATCGTCTCGCCGAGCGTCCCGGATTCGTCTCCCGCCTCGGTCACCACCACCAGCGTCATGGAGCAGGCGCGCAGTACACCGGTAGCCTCGTCCGACTGATCGTGCTTGCCTTGCGACAGCCACAGGTCGGCCAGTTCACGCAATATTTTTTCAGGGGCGACGCTTCCCATCAGGGTCTCCTCCACGTGTGACCGCGCCGGGCCAGCATCTGGTCCGCGGCGGCCGGTCCCCACGTTCCAGCGGGGTAATTCGGAAAATCGAATTTCGTGGCGCGCCATTCATTTTGAATCGGCTCCACCACGCTCCAACTGGCCTCCACCATGTCCTGCCGTGTGTACAGCGTGGCATCCCCGATGATGGCGTCCAGCAGCAGCGTCTCGTAAGCCGACGGCGACCGCTCTCCGAAACTGGAGCCGTAATTGAAGTCCATCGAGACCGGACGAAGATTCATTCCTGAGCCCGGCCGCTTGGAGAGAAACTTGAGCGAGATACCCTCGTCGGGTTGAATCCGGACAATCAGCAGGTTGGGCGACCGGTCGCCATCGTCCTCGTCGAAAATCGTGAGCGGCGCGGGATTAAACTGGATGGCGATTTCGGTGACCCGCTTGGGCAGGCGCTTACCGGTGCGCACGTAGAAGGGAACGCCGGCCCAGCGCCAATTCTCCACAAAGAAGGTGGCGGCGGCATACGTATTGGTTTGCGAATCGGGAGCCACTTTGGGCTCCTGCCGGTAGCCCGGGATCTCTTTTCCGCCGATGTTCGCCGGCCCGTACTGTCCGGCCACCGTGTCCTGCCGAATCTGCTCCGGCGTCATCACGCGAATGCTGCGCAGCAGTTTACTGCGCTCATCGCGCACCGAGTTGGCGCGAAAACTGGCGCTGGGCTCCATCGCTATGGTGGCCATCACCTGCAGCAGATGGTTCTGAATCATATCGTCCAGCGCGCCCGCTTCTTCGTAATAAGCGCCGCGATCTTCCACGCCGATCGATTCGGCTCCCGTGATCTGCACGTGGTTGATGTACCGGCGATTCCAAAGGGGCTCGAAAATGCCGTTGCCAAAGCGGAATGCCAGGATGTTCTGGACCGTCTCCTTACCCAGATAATGATCGATCCGATAGACACTCGATTCGTCGAAGAATTCGTGCAGACGGTCGGAGAGTTCGCGGGCGCTGGCCAGATCGTGTCCAAAAGGTTTCTCCACGATGAGGCGCCGCCATCCATTGCCCTTGGCGAGTCCGGCGGCCCCGAGCGATTGCGCAATGGGCGCATACTGGCTCGGCTGCGTCGAGAGGTAGAACAGGACGTTGCCGCCCGTATGGCGAGTCGCTTCGATTTCCGAAAGCTTGGCCGCGACGCGCTGGTAGAGCGCCGGATCGCCGATATCGCCTGGAACATAGAACAGTCCCTTCGCAAAGGTATTCCAGACGTCGGGATCGAACTTCGTGTCTTCGGAAAATTCCTTGACCGCCTCCTGCATCTTTTGGCGAAACTGCTCGTCGGACATGGGAGTCCGCGAGATGCCGACGATGGCGAAGCCCGCCGACAGACGCCGGTCGTAGGCCAGACGATAGAGGGCCGGGAGTAGTTTGCGCTTGGTCAGGTCTCCGTTGGCGCCGAAAATCACGGCCACACATTCAGGGACCTGCCGTTCGAACCGCAATGGATCTTGAAACGGATTCTCGCTTGCCATTGAGTCCAAATTACCACGCGGGGGAAGTGATAGGATGTGTGAACATTATGACGACTCGACTAACTCGACGCCGCGCCATGCAGGCAGTGAGTGCCGCCGCTCTACCCTTGGCCGCGGCTCCTCAAGGTATGGAACTGGGCGCTTTTTCCGTGAGCTTGAACGTGAAAGATCTGGCAGCCTCACGAGCCTTTTATGAGAAGCTCGGCTTCCAGGCCTTCGCCGGCGATCCAGCCAAGCACTACCAGATCCTGAAGAACGGCGATCACGTGATCGGGCTGTTTCAAGGCGCCTTCGAAAAAAACATCCTCACGTTTAATCCCGGCTGGGACAGCAATGCCAAAAAGCTGGCGTCGTTCACCGACGTCCGCGAGTTGCAGCGCCGCCTCAAAGCGCAAGGCGTCAAACTCGTGACGGAAGCCGACGAGACCACCACCGGTCCGGCCAGTTTCATCGCGGTGGACCCGGACGGCAATCCCATCCTGGTAGACCAGCACGTGTAGAATAGGCTTCAGCCTGTTCAGCCTGCGGAGTTCGGCCAGCTAACTTCTGCCTTGAAAACTACTGTCCCCCGCCGCCGTCTTTCTTCTCGCCCTTCCGATACAGCGTCGGCGCTTTCTTATTCTCTTTATCCGCCTCGGCTGCCGCGGCCTTCTGGTCTTCCGCCTTCTTTCCTTCCCGCTCCGGACCCGACATGGATTCGCGAATCGTCTTCTTCTCCTGTGCTTCGCGCGCCTCCACCACCTTGGTCCGCGCATCTACATCCTGATGGGAGGCATCCAGACTGTCGCTCGTCGTGTCGATCGCGTCGCGCAGGGCAAACTCGAAGCGCTCCAGGTCCTTCGGCGGATTCTCCTTGATCTTCTGCAGCAGCGGCAGCGTATCCTTCTCCAATTTGGCGGCCAGCGCGAGCCCCGGCTTGATATCCACCTTGCGCTGAATCGCATCGTCGGCCACATCGTCCAGTGCATCCACGATCCGCGCGTAATCGTCCAGCGCATCGTGGATCATCAGGGAGCGGCCCGGCCGGTCCTTCCCGAGTAGGTTTTTCACCAGATCGACCCGCTCGCGGGCGAACTTCGCGTAGAGCGTCAGGCGCTCATTCGGCTCCTGCGCGTTCTTGATTTGATCCACTTCGTCGGCGGTCAGAAAATCGCGCTGTTGGGCCACTGCCGCCGCGCCGCCGGCTACCGCCAGCAGCACACACCATCGCAGAGTCTTCATTTGCGCTTCTTACCCTCCATCAGACCCACCAACAGGTCGTCGTGCACCTGCTGGACTTTGGCCTTCACCGCATCCAGACCGGCGCGCTCGTTGAAGCTCATGTCCTGCTGAAACGTGTCCAGCTTGCGAGCCAGATCGCGCGTGGCGATTTCCGCGCTCTTGAACCATTTGGGACTGCGGCGCGGATCCTTATTTGTCTGTTTCAAAGACGCATAGGCGAGATCGACGGATTCCCCGATTTCGGCAATGTGCGCAGCCACTTTCTCGGTCTCACCCTTATTGTAGGCTTCGCGGGCGGCCTTCAGTTCTTCAGCCGCGTTGTCGAGCGCCAACTTCGAACGGTGTTCCAGATTCTGTTCGGCCTTGGCCTTGGCAAGGTCGGCCGATGCCGTGGGCACGGCAGCAAAGGCAAGCGCCAGCAGGAGGAATGTGTGCGTTGCGGTCACCGCTTTTCCAGCTCTCTTTCAATCAGCTTAACGCGCTGCCGGGCCTGCCACTCCTGGTTGCTGTTCTTTCCCTGACTCAGCTCCAGAAAATGGTGGTACGCGTCCAGCGCCGGCTTCAATTGTTTCATTTCGTCCAACATGATAGCCCGCAGGAAAGCCGTGCCCGCGGTATCCTCTCCCAACTGTCGATCCTTGTCCAACGCGGCCAGCGCTCGGGGATAGTCCTTCGCCAGGTAGAGCGTAGTGGCCCAATCGCGCCAGGCGTCACGGTCGCTCGGCCGCTGCTTCACCGCTTCGGCGAACTGCGCGGCCGCGGCCGGATACTGCTTCTGTTCCCGCAGTGCCAGCCCGTACGCCATCAGCAGGTTGAAATTCGACGGCTCGGCCGCAACCACCTGCTGGAAGAGCGGCACCGCTTTATCGAATTTCTTGTTGAGCGAATACGCCATCGCCAGCGCCACGCGATTGGCCTCCGTCGGGTCCTTGGTATACGACTCTTCGAGCGCAGCCAAAGCTTCGGTGTTCCTGTTGGCAGCCAGCAACAGTGCCCCGGCATGCTCCTGCGCTGCCGCATTCCCAGGGAATTCGCGGTATAGCGTGAGCGCTTCCTCAGGCTGCTTGTTCTGCTCGTAAAGATCGGCCAACTCCAGCAGCGAATCGCGATAGTTCGGGTCTAACTGCGCGGCCATCCGGAAGTGTGGCGCGGCTTCGGCCAGCTTGGATTGGCGCGCCAAAGCGTGCGCCATGCCCAACTCGGCGCCCGCCGATTTCGGATTCAGTCCCAGCGCCGCGCGATAGTTCTCTTCCGCCGGAGCCAGTGCGCCGGTCTGCAACTGGCACTCGGCCAAATAATAGCGCGGACGAAATTCCTGCGGCTTCTGCGCGGCGGCGTCCTCAAACAGCGGCAAGGCCTCACCCGGCTTTTTTTGGCGCAGCAGCAGAATTCCTCCGTTCAACTCGGCCTCGTACAATTTCGGCTGAAGTTCCAAAGTCTTCCGATATTCCGCGATCCCCTCGGCATCCTTGTGCTCGAAGCCGTAAGCCAGGGCGAGATTGAAGTGCGCGGTGTAGTCCTTCGGGTCGGCGGCAATGGCCTTCTGAAAAGCCTGCTCGGCAGCATCGTATTTGCCGGCTTCAAGCGCCTTCATACCGTCGGAACTGAAATCGGCGGCCTGCACAAAGAACAGCACCGCCGCAAGGGGCCACATGCTTCTATTCTAGTTTGTCGCCAGCCGCAAGGAGAGCCAATCGAATAATTCCGCGACGCTGTACTGCGGGCGATTCCTCCGTGCCTCCGTGGTGAGGGTG